>CALVNN010000007.1 GCA_944349765.1 uncultured Clostridia bacterium
TTTTATTTCAATAAACCTTACTATCTATATTCTATTGTATATGTTCTCGTCTTCCTTAAGAAGACTCCCTTATATTACCATACCCTTTGTTTATTGTCAACACTTTTTTTGTATTTTTTTTGCCTTTTTTATACTTTTTTCTTCCCTTTTTTATTACCTTCCCCTACAACTATCCGTGTGTTTGCTTCACGTCTAAAATTAAAGGCAATATTTCATTGATAAATTGTATATCTACCATTTTCAACTTAAAAACTCTACACCCCATAACTTTATCTTTGTTTGTAACGCTTGACAGTAAAAAATAGGTGTGATAAACTGAAAAATAGTTAACTTTTGGAGAAACAAAATGATTATATCAAGATTAAATGAACTTTTTAAAAAGACTTATAATAATTTGGGAATACAAATTGAGCCAAAAATAATTGCATCAAATAGAGAGGATTTATGTGATTATCAATGTGACGATGCATTTAAACTAGCAAAAGATATGCATATGAGTCCAATTGATATAGGCAACAAAATTATTGAAGATCTACAAAAAAATAGTGAATATGATAAAATCATAGAAGATGCAGAAGTATACACTCCTGGCTTTATAAATATAAAGATTAGTAAAGAACTAATTAACGACGCTCTGAATAAAATGAATATCCCGCATTTTGGATTAAAAGCCGACTCTCCTAAAAAGATATTTTTTGACTATGGTGGGCCAAATATGGCGAAGCCTCTCCACGTAGGTCATTCTAGGTCACCAATAATAGGCGAAGCTATAAAAAGAATGTATGCATATTTGGGTAATGAGGTTATAAGTGACATACATTTGGGTGATACAGGACTACAAATAGGACAAGTTCTTTACGCTATACAAAGAGACAATGTAGGGATAGATAATATAACATTGAGTTACTTAGACAAAGTCTACCCTGAGATAAGCGGATTATGCAAGACCGACGCAGAAGTAAAGGCAAAATGCGAAGATTTGACGTTTAGATTGCAAAAAGGCGAAGAAGAATTAGAAAGATACTTTGAAGCTATATCCAAAATATCTGTCGGTGAAATAAAAAGGATATATGATTATTTAGATATTCATTTTGACACATGGGAAGGCGAACATAGTGCGTTAAAATATGTAGATAAGGTCGAAAATCTACTAAAAGACAAAGGATTACTAAAAGAAAGCGAGGGAGCTCTAATCGTAGATGTCGCAAATGATGAGGATAAAAAACCTATGCCACCGCTACTTTTCAAAAAGAGCAACGGAGCATGCATATATGCCACTACTGACCTAGCTAGTATAGAACAAAGAGTAGAAGATTTTGACCCTGAGCATTTTATATATTTAGCCGACTTAAGACAAGCATTACACTTCGAGCAGGTTTTTAGAACGGTTAAATTGTCAAATTTGACAAATGCTAGCTTTGAATTTTGTGGATTTGGGACAGTTAATGGTCCTGATGGAAAACCCTTTAAGACAAGAGCTGGTGACACTCCTAAACTTTGGGACTTACTCCAGGAGATAAAAGCCAACTTTGTGGCACTTAAAGCAGAAAATAGTCAAATGGAACAAAGTGACCTTGATAAAATAGTGACGGGTATATTGAAGTTTGCGGACCTTCAAAACTTTAGAGAGAAGGATTATATCTTTGATATAGATAAGTTTTCTAAAGTAGTTGGAAAAACTGGCCCGTATATTATGTACACTTACCTAAGAATAAATAAAGTTATTGAGGAAAATCTCATTACAAAACTTGACCATACTATAACAAATGACTCTGATAGACGCTTAAGAATAAAAATATTACAATTAAAAGATATTTTTGACTCAGCCATTAAACATAATGCACCAGATATCATAGCTAATTATTTATACAATTTGTGTGTATTAAGCAATGCTTTTTATGAAAATAATAGATTAAATGAAGCAAGCGAAGAAACCAAAACTCAATGGGTTAGCTTACTAAATATAAGCAATAGAATTATTTTAGATTTGAGCAATATATTGGGATTACAAATGCCTAGTAAAATGTAATAATATTTATTTAAAACTCACCAGCTGGTGAGTTTTTCACTTGACTAATTTTATTAAAATATTATAATTATTTACTATGGAAAGAGATTTAAAAGTAAAACGAATGGTAGTTAAAATAGGTTCTTCATCACTCACCTACCAACACACACAAAAAATAAGTATAGATAGAATTGATAGACTAGCTAGAGAAATAAGTGATCTGGTTAATAGCGGTATAGAAGTAATACTCGTTAGTTCTGGCGCAATAGCTACAGGAATGTCAAGATTAAATATAGAAAACAAACCTAGTGAACTAGAGTTTAAACAAGCTTTAGCGTGTGTAGGACAATCTAATTTGATAGAAATATACAATAAATGCTTTGCTGACTATGGATATACCGTTGGTCAATTACTACTTACAAAATATGTGTTTGATAACACTTCAATGCGGAAAAATGCGGAAAATTGCATAAATCAAATGCTAAAAATGAATATTATACCTATAATTAATGAAAACGACAGTATTTCCATAGATGAAATCAAACTAGGTGACAATGATAACCTTTCTTACATAGTAGCAAAGATTGTAAAGGCGGATTTGCTAGTACTACTCTCAGATATAGACGGAGTATTTGACAAAGATCCACACAAATACAGTGATGCTAAGATTCTAGAAGAAGCTAATATTGATAATCTAAAGAACATAGATACAAATGGTGGATCGACTATGGGTACTGGTGGTATTCTAACAAAAATAAAGGCGTGTATTGACGCCAGTGACGCAGGTATAAACGCAATTATAGCAAATGCAAATGAGAAATTTATATTAAAACAAATAATAAGAAATAAGATAAAGGGAACTTTATTTAAGGCTAAAACACAAAAAAATCGCAATTAAATGCGATTTTTTATTATATTAACGATTTTTTTCTTTAGAAGTATTAGCAACTTTTTTTGTTTCTTTTTCTTCTATTACAGCTTCCTCAGCATAACCCTTTTTATTTAGAATAAATTCGGTTCTTTGAATAGTTACACCAAGTTCTTTTTTCATATTATTTACCATACCACATTCAAGGCATAAATAGCAATATCCGTCAACCACTGACTTTACGTTGCTCTTTTTAAGAGTGATATTTTCTAATCCAGCTTTAGCATTTTTAACCCAGTTCTCTACTAGTGGTAAATTCTTATAAGCTCTATTCACATTATTAATAAACCAAGTAGGGCTCATACGCTTACTATAAAACTCAACTTCTTCTTCGCCCATTTTCTTTTCTTCTCTTACAGCTTCTAGAGTATATTTTATATCATCTCTATATTTACGAACTTCTTCTGGATAACGCACAGTCATCTTGTCTAATGTATCTTTGTATACTTTTTTTAATGCAGAGAGCTCTTTTGAGTGCTTAATCATACGCTCTGACACATCGATTAATCCCTTAGCGTATTCTTTAGACACTGCTTCATACTCAGGTACTTTCGCCTCTACGCCATAATATTCTACCTTAACTATTCTCATAATTATTCCTCCCTAAGTTACTTTTTATCATTATACTACAATTTATTCAATAAGTAAATACCCAAAATAAAAAATTAGAGTAATTATTTACTCTTACTCTAATTTATCTTGACCTCTCCCCATCATTTCGCTGTTCTCTTTCTTCAACAACTACATATTCAACTTCCAATGGCTCTTCTTCAAAGCCACGAGCTTTTCCAAACTCCGCAGTTCTAGATATTATAGACTTTATAGTCTTAACTCTATATCTCAAAATAACTGTGTGGTGAGCAATATCATAATAGCTGTCCATAAAAGTTTCAATATCTTTTACTTTCTTAGCTTTCTTAACCGTTCTATTAAAATGTGCCAAATCTTCCTCAATTTGATCAGTAGCACACAAAGCGTATCTTGAAAAAGCATTGCTCATAGCAACCAACGACTTGGTGTCTTTACATTTTGAAATTGATTCAATAGTCTTAGCAACTTTCTCTCTTTCACCTTTCAAATATTGCTTATCTTCATTTAAAGCTGTTATATACTTTGCCATTTCATTAGGATACTTTTCCTTAAAACTTCTAAGCACAATATCCGCAGCGTATTTATTTTTGTTACTAATTTTTGACAATGCTACTAAGTCCTCAGCAACACCAATTATTCCTTCAGCAAACTCCTCGGAAAAAGCTTCATATACAGGATACTTTTCATCTACATGTATACCATTATATTTTTCAAACTTCATATTAAGTCTCCTCTATGCGTTTTTCTTATTATACTACTTTTTTAATAAAATGTAAATAGTTTTTAAAAAAATAATATTGCCTGAAATATTGCACTTAAAAAAAACTTTACCCTTACCTTAAAAAGGATAAAGCTATCTTTATTTATTGAATTATGGTTAGTATCAAAGGCTTTCTTTTAGTCTTCTTAAAGAAGAAGTTTGTAAGAGTCTTTTTGACTAATTGCTTAATCATTGCTTTTTCCATACCTTTCAAGTCAGTATTGTCCAAAGCTTCCTTTAAAAATATTTTAGCCTCTGATACGACTTCATTTTGTTCATCATTATATATAAAGCCACGACTCATCAGCTCTGGTTTACGTGATAATCTGCCCTGGTTATTCACATAAACTAACGCAACACAAACACCATCAGCACTTAATTGTTTTCTATCACGAAGCACAGCGCTATCCATATCACCGACGCCGTAACCATCAACTAAACGTTTTCCCGAAGTAACATCTGGCGCTCTTGTGATACTATTGTGACCTATCTCAATAACATTACCTAAATCGGCTATCATGGTATTACGCTCTGGAACGCCCATGCTAATAGCCAATTTTTGATGCAACTTCAAATGGCGATATTCACCGTGTATTGGTATGAAAAATTTAGGTTTAACCAGTGCATGAATGGTACGCAACTCCTCTTGGCAGGCGTGACCAGACACATGTACTTGTGCCAGTTCGTGATATATTACCATAGCACCTTTTTGATATAGTTTATTTATCACTCTGTATACAAAGCTTTCATTACCTGGAATAGGCGAAGACGATAATATAACGCAATCATTCTCATCTATTGTTATCTTAGGGAAATCATCATTCGCCATTCTAGACAAAGCACTCATAGGTTCCCCTTGACTACCAGTACTCACAATGACAATTTCACTAGGTTTGTAATTATTAACCTTTTCTATATCTATAAGGACTCTCTTATCAAACTTTAATTCTCCGACTTTCATAGCGGTCTCAGTAATATTTACCATAGAACGCCCACTAAAAGCTACTTTACGCTTGTATTTTACAGCTAAATCTAATATTTCTTGCAATCTATAAGTGTTTGAAGCAAATGTAGCAATAATCAAACGTTTATCCTTGTATTGTTCGTACAATCTATCAAGCGTTTCTTTTACACTTGCTTCACTCATACTATATCCACTACGCTCAACATTTGTTGACTCGCATAGCAAAAGTTGAACACCCTTATTGCCTATCTCGGCAAATCTAGCCATATCGGTCACAGCACCACTAATAGGGCAGAAATCTAGCTTAAAGTCACCAGTATGCACAACTTGCCCAACAGGCGTTGATATGCTCAAAGCCATAGAACCCGCAATTGAATGATTTACGTGAATAAATTCCGCCTCAAAACATCCTAATTTTACCTTTTGACCTGGTTTTACAGAATTAGCGTTATATTTAATTCTTGGATGCTCTCTGAGTTTATTTTCAACTAAAGCCATCGTCATACGACTGCCGTACATAGGTGCTTTTATTTCATTGACAACATAAGGCAAACCACCAATATGATCCTCATGTCCGTGAGTAAGTAGTATTCCTCTTATCTTCTCTTTATTGCAAAGCAAATAAGTTATATCAGGTACTACTACATCTATACCAGGCATTTCATTGTCTGGAAAAGTTAGTCCAGCATCTATTACAATAATATCATTTTCATACTCAAGAGCGGTCATATTCTTACCAATTTCACCTACACCGCCTAAAAAAACCACCTTCAATTTCTTATTTCTTTGGGTATGATTTTTTGCAATAATTTCTTCTTCTAGCTCACCTTGGCCTACTTGAAGTTCATTTACTCTACGCTTTTTAGGTGTAGCTTTTTCTATTATATTCGCTTCCACACTTGTTTCTTTTTCATTTTTTACATCAACAGGTTGAAAGCCATTCTCACCTATTTCAAATAATGTTTTTTGAGGTTTGTTCAAATTTTTTGTACGTGTTATTCTTCTTTTTTTAGTACTATCAACACTTGTTCGAGTCTTATCTACTTCAGATTGAACAGTAGTCGACATATCATTCTCATTCATTATATCTATCTCCTTTTATTTTTTTTGTTAACTGATTATAAATAGAATATTCTCTTTAGTGAATTACTAGAGAATATACTTCATATCTTTTATATCTATTTGTTCATCTAATTTTTTGCTATAAACCACTTCACTTGGCGTAACATAATAATTTAAACCATATGCATTAAAATAAAGTACCATACTTAATATGTTGAAAGATAACAAACTAGCTGGTAATGTTACTATCAGCCCTACGCCAAAGGTATATAAGCCAACAAAAGCATTTATAAAGAATACGCAAACAATTAAGACAAAGTTATATGAAAAATTCTTTCCAAATTGTCTTAAAGTATTAATTAATCCACGCTCTAAAATGCATTTTAATTTAGGATTATGAACAATTGATGAAGCCTGAAAAAATCCTAATATAGTTCTTTCTAAAGTAATTGCCAATAAAACAACAAGTATTACAAGGAAAATACCCAAATAGGTAACAATTCCCCCAAATACAAACATTTTAGAAATAGCAAAACATAAAAGAAATACAATAAGCGAATAAGGCACGGTAAAAATAAGCTTAAAAGCTGATACTTTAATAGCACTTTTTAAGTTGCCCATAAAGCTTGCAAGATATTTAATCTTTGTATTGCAACTCATTGCTCCATATAACACATCACTTTCTGCCATATCAGACAATCCTAACAAAAATGGCAAAAGTGCAAAAACTAGTATAAACAATAATATTATACTAAATACATAAGAGTCCATCATTATAGAATTTATAATATCTGCAATATTTTGGGAGGCTGTCGCCATTTGTTGACCTCTAAATGACAGTAATCCTTCAAAAAAAGCAAAAACCTCACCAAGCAAGTCTTGACTCTGAATAGACTCAAAAATAGGTGCAACCAACTGATAACCCAAATAGATTACCAAAGCAAAACAAATTAATTTATATAAACCACTCTTCCACGTCAAAGAAAAATTAGAAGAAAGGATTTTTAATGTATTTTTAATACCCATAAATATTTCTCTTAAATTCAAAATTATAAAACAAATCTAAGGTCAGTACAATATAATATATACTGACACTAAACAAAACATAACCACCATTACCCGCTTAATTGTTATTTTAAGTATAACTGATTTAAATACGTTTTGCAAGACTTTTTTTATAATTTTTACCAAATCGCAAAAAGATACATATTGTGACATATTTAGATAAAATAAAATTTTTATCTAAATTTTAAAAATTTGTTTGCATTTTATTTAATTTTATTCTATACTTTAGTTTAGAAGAAGCTTTTCTTCAACTATTCTTAAGGAGGATTTCAATGACAACAACCAAAAAAGTGATATTTTCTATCGTTGCTGTAGTTATTATTGCCGCATTGGTAGTAGGTATCGTATTGTTAACACGCACAAACAATAACGCAAGTGCCATTATGGAATGTAGTGTTAACCCTGATGTACAATTTGTACTCAATTCTGACAACAAAGTTATTGGCGTGAATGTTTTAAACGCAGATGGTGAGACTTTGGTGGCAAATGCCGATTTTGAAGGCAAATCAGCCGAAGAAGCTGCTAAATTATTTGTAGAGCTTAGCACAGAAGCAGGTTACATAAAAGTAGACACCACGGGTACTAGAGTGGAGATAACTATCTACGGCGCTGACGCTGAAAGTTATGAAGCTTTAAAAGATAGAATAACTGAAAGAGTAAATAGTTATTTTGATGAAAATGGTATCATTGCTGGTGCTGTAACTACTATCAGCGAGGATCTTAAGACTGCTTTGACCGATTTGGGAGTTAAAGCTAGCGAGGTAGCAGACGCTACTACTGAAGAAATATTAGACCTTATTGAAAAAACTACTGAGGAATTAAAGGATACAGCTGTAACATTAAGAAATACACTTATGGCTACCTTAGATACTATTAAGGCAGGTTATGACGTAATTATGGATTCTATTCAAGCCTCTATAGATTCTTGGCAATTGCAAGTTGACAACTTAACTGGCGACGCTAAAAAGGCAGCTGAAGAAAAATTAGCTGAATTCCAAGCTCAATTTGACGAAAAGAAAGCTGAATTAGACAAAGAAATTGCCGATGCTATTGAAGACATTAAGACTAGAAGTGAAGAAATTTTAGCACAAGCTAAGACTCAAATTAACAGTTTGATTGAAACTGGCAAAGAAGTATTAAATAACCACAAAGAAGCTTTTGAAAAAGATAAAGAAGCTATTCAAGCTCAAATAGAAGCATTTAGAGCTACCCTAACTGAGCAAGCAGCTTAATTACACACAAAAAAATTCACGCTATAAAAATAGCGTGATTTTTTTAGAAGTCTATGTAAAACTTAAATTTAATTAATTATTTTACATTCCCAAGTCTTGAGGTCAGGGATTTCATGATTTTCAACAAATTGTTTAAAGATGTCTTCGACTTCTTCAAAATTATTAAATTCTTTAAAATACATACCTAAAGCTTCATTGTCTTCATATTTGGTAATACACATTGATATGCAGTGCTTTTTGACTTTACGAGAGAATAAATGAAATCTTAAGTCATTAAATGCACTCATCTCAACTACTCCCGAAATCTCTGGAACTGCGACAAGAGCAATATCCGCACGCTCCTTAACTTCGTTGTCATAAGAAGTCTTAAGTAGAGCCAACTGCTCCTTTAAATCAGAATAATCCTTTAAAAGAGTAGAATATTTTTCAACTTCATTTATATCACTAAAATCTATAGCTATCGCCTTAAACCTATAGTAAATCTTCACATCATCCATAAAACAAATCACTCCTAAAAAATTACTTCTAATATGATAACACATAAAAAACAATTTATCAATCAAAAAAATATATGATATATTGAATGTATATGCATAATCTGATTAGTGATAGATAATTAAAAAAAACTATCACAAAACCAACCACTAAATGCATAAAACTATATATTAAAAAGCAAAGGCACTACAAATGTAGTGCCTTTACTTGGTGGAAGAGGGTGGATTGTAGGAATAATGAAAATAATGGTAAAATGTAATAAAATTTAATGTTTTTATAATAAATTTTGCTACATTTCCATATATTTTTGAATACTTTTTAAATTTTTCTGACCAAATGGATGACCAAATTTTTTTACTATACTTTACTGATTTATACTTAAAATTTGGTTGAGATAAGTTAATGAATATGTTATACTAAATTTAATACATTTATTTATAAGAGGTACATATGGAAAAAAGAAAATACGGTGCTAAAATTTGGATAGCAATTGTATTAATTGTGTTATCGTGTTTAATAGGTTATGGCAACACTATTGAGCTTTGGGGTGATAGTGCTATAGCCCTAATATTCGCATTAATATCATACCTACCTTATATACTTGCCATAGTATTGATTTATTATGACCACAAATTTGACACTTATATAAATGGTAGATTTACCTTGCTATGCAAATGGACAATAATATTGCTTTGCGTAGAACCTATATTCACAATATTATTGTACGCTTCTTTAGATGTTTTAAACATGGCTAAACTAATAGGTGCATACATAATGATTATTATCAGTATAATATTAATAGTTATTGACGGCTATAATTATATAAATGATAGAAAAAACACTAACAATGGATATAGTAGTAGCATCAAAGAAGAGAAAAGCACACAACAAAATACAAACATCACCACTACATCACAAAAGCAAGCATCAACAACTGACAATTCTGACGAAAAAACTGAAGAATGAATTTAATTTATTATAATAAAAGAAAGGTAGGCTAATAATTGAAGTGAACCCACTATACACACTGATACATTTTTATTTAATGGGGATATACCATTATCGGAGTCAACTATAAAAAGAAAATTAGTAACATACTGCAATAAGTCCAACACAAAAATAATTCGTTTACACGACTTTAGACATAGCCACGCAAGTTTGCTTATATCTAAAGGTGCAAACATAGTATTAGTAGCAAAAAGACTTGGGCACTCCAGTACTGAAGAGACTTTAAATACATACGCACATTTATTCCCATCATCTGAACAAGAAATGATACATATTTTAAATAAAGATTTAAGTATAAGAAAATTATTTTGACCAACTAATGACCATATACCTATATATAGTACACATACAACAAAAAAAACACCACATTTAGTGGTGTTTATGCTATGGTGGAAGAGGGTGGATTCGAACCACCGAAGGTAGTACCGACAGATTTACAGTCTGTTCCATTTGGCCGCTCTGGAACTCTTCCACAATGGAGCTGGTGAATGGAATCGAACCATCAACCTGCTGATTACAAGTCAGCTGCTCTGCCAATTGAGCCACACCAGCATATTAAATCCCTAACTTAAGGATTTGGTGCCTCGAGGCGGAATCGAACCACCGACACGGAGATTTTCAGTCTCCTGCTCTACCGACTGAGCTATCGAGGCATAAAGATTTTTAAATAAAAATCCTTTTTTTATATTAAATTATTGGCGACCCGAAAGGGGCTCGAACCCTCGACCTCCAGCGTGACAGGCTGGCGCTCTAACCAACTGAGCTACCGGGCCAAATAAATGGTGGACCTTCAGGGACTCGAACCCCGGACAAACCGGTTATGAGCCGGTTGCTCTAACCAACTGAGCTAAAGGTCCATAAAAGAGATGACTCCTCATTGGTCGGGGTGAAGAGACTCGAACTCCCAACCCTCTGGTCCCAAACCAGATGCGCTACCACTTGCGCTACACCCCGATATCAAAGTCAGCGGCAAAACCACTTTTAAATGACTTTGACTCTACTATGATAATATAAAATACTTTAAATGTCAACTAGTTTTTTAAACTTTTTGAATATTTTTTATAAAATATTAATCACTAAATCTCGCTTAAAATAAAACTAAAAATTTTTACATCCAAAAGCATTATATATTATATTCACTATAACATTATATTAATGATTTACCAAGTTCGTGTTTGTATTTTTTAAATAATCCTCTACAAATTTGATAACAGCTTCACTGTCATCAGCATCCATCCATACAGCTTCTTTTTTGGCTCTAAACCAAGTGAGTTGTTTTTTCACATAATGTCTTGAATTGAGCTTGATTTTATCAATGGTTTCACCTAAAGTAGCTTTTTTATCAAAATAATCTTGCCACTCTTTATAACCTATAGCCTGCATTGCCTGACTCTCCCAAGAGATATTGGCTCTTAGTCTATCAACTTCTTGCATAAGCCCATTACTTATCATATTATCAACTCTTGCATCTACTTTTTTGTAAAGTTTTTCACGCTCCATTGATAAAACAATATACAAATATTCATACTCATTAATAGATTTATCGCTAGTATAATCAGCGCCACTTTCTAAAATCTCTAATGCTCTTATCACTCGTTTTACATTGTTTGGATGGATTTTATTTGCTAATTCAGGGGATTTATCTTGTAGCAGTTTATGAAGGCTCTCTGGGCTTATCTCAGATGCTAATTTATTGTATTTTTCACGTATTTTAGGAGAAAAAGCACCAAATTGATAAGGATGCAATACAGCATCAATATAAAGTCCAGTCCCCCCAACCAAAATAGGAACTTTACCTCTACTAAGGATATCATCAATAATTGGCTTAACACTATCTTTATAATTACTTACAGTAAAACTTTGATTGCCATCTACACAATCTATCATATAGTGTTTAACGCCTTGCATCTCCTCGTTAGTAACCTTTGCTGTACCTATATCAAAGCCCCTATAAATCTGCATAGAATCAGCACTGATTATCTCACCATTAATTCGCTTTGCTAATTTTACAGCTAAATCTGTCTTGCCTACAGCTGTCGGCCCACCAATGACTATAAGCATTATACTATCCTCTTAAACCATTTTTCCAGCTCGGTTTTTGTTACTTTGACTACAAATGGTCTACCATGAGGACACTGTAAAGGCGTATCAGAACTATTGACCATCTTGATCAAAAGTTCTATCTCAGAATCACTCAACCTATCTCCAGCCTTTACAGCGCTACGACAAGCTTTAGTGGCAATTTTGTCCTTTATTAGGTTGTTTTGATTGCTTAAATAACTAATATCTGAAAAAATATCTTGGAAAAATATGTCTAGATCCATATCACTCAAAATACCTGGCACAGCGACTACTTTATAAGAACTATTGCCAAATGCTTCAAACTCAAAACCTAATTGCTCCAAAGTCTCCTTATTTTGTTCTATAAAGTTACTTTCCTCGTAATTAGTCTTAAGGATATATGGTATCATAAGAGTCTGATTAGGAAGTTTCCCGTTACTCATTTCCTCAACAAATTTGTCATATAGCACCCTTTCGTGTGCGGCGTGCTGATCAATAATATACAAAGTCTCGTTAGACTCTACTATTATATAGGTAGTAAATGCTACACCAACTATTTTAAATGGATCACCATCCAAAAATGTATTCTGATTAAGTGTAGTGTGGATTTTCTCTATATCTTTTTTCATAATCTCAGACATAACACTAGATTCAGAGTTAAGCTTTAAAGACTCCACCTGCTCCTCAAACAAAGGTTCGTTGTAGTCATCAAATATTTTGACTGTAGTATCATTATAATGTGTAGGTTTTTCTTGCTCCACTGTAATAGTAGGTTGCTCATCAAACTCTTGATTTGTTTGTTGATATTTAAAAGGATTAAAACTGCTTACATTGATTTTGTTATCTTCAGATTTATTAATGATAGGAGCCTCTACCAAAGCTTCTATGCTTTCTTTTTCTTCAATATCTTTTTCGTGCTTTTGAAGTACTTGTAAAACTGTCGAATATACAAATGCAAATACTTCTGAATCTCTAACAAACTTCGCCTCAGTCTTTTGAGGTGAAACATTTATATCCACATCTCGTGGATCCATCTCAATATTGAGTATGAATGCAGGAAACTTACCTTTCATTATAAAATCAGAATAAGCATTAAAACAAGCAATGCTGACGCATTTAGAATCTACCCATCGACCATTTATATAAGTATTTTGCCAACTTGTATTATTTTTGCATCCAAACGGAGTACATATAAAGCCACTAATACGCATTCCATTATCTACTCTATTAACCTCCACCATTTCTTGAAGAAAGTCCGCACCATATACAGAATATATTGCATCACTAAGGCTTCCACTTGGCGACTGATAAAAAATCTCACCATCCACTAAATAGGTAAAATTTATTTCAGGATGACCAAGGATAAACCTAGCTACTGTCTTATTTACATCGTTTTGTTCAAAGCGTGGTTGCTTCAAAAATTTCAATCTAGCAGGCGTATTGTAGAATAGATTTGACACTGTAATAGCCGTACCATCAGTAGTAGCTCTTTCGCTTAATTCACCAAAAACACCGCCATCTATCTCCATATAAGTACCGACGTCTGCATCTTTTGTCTTAGTGATAATATTGGCTTTACTTACTGCACCTATACTAGCCAGTGCTTCTCCTCTAAAGCCCAAAGTCTCTATATGAAAAATATCATCAACACTATTAATTTTACTAGTTGCGTGAGATAAAAACGCTTTCTTGACATCTTCCTGTTCAATACCGGAGCCATCATCTATCACTCGGATCTTAGTGATACCGCCACCTTCTATCTCAATCGTTATTTTGTCTGCGCCTGCATCTATGCTATTCTCCACTAGTTCCTTTACTACAGCAGACGGATTGGTCACCACTTCACCTGCTGATATATGATTATATACAGAGCTATCAAGTAAATTTATTTTGCCCATATAAACACTTCCTTACTTTTTGTTAAAAATCTCCAATAAATTATTTAAAATTTCCATAGCCATAAATGGTGTTACATTGTTAATATTAATGTCTTTTAATATTTGCTTTATTTGGCTAATTTCCCTGTTATCCCGCTCAAAATCTTGCGGTAAAGCCTTTTCACTGACATTTTTCAAATTCAATCTCTCATTAACTTGAAGTAATGAAAGTATTTCTTTTGCCCTTGTTATTATAGACTTAGGAATACCAGCTATCTCAGCCACTTCAATACCAAAACTCTTATTAGCACCGCCTCGAACAATTTTTCTCAAGAAAATAACGCTATCATTGTATTCTTTTACACTGATTCTATAATTTTTCACGCCATCTAGCATATTTTCCAGATCTGTTAATTCGTGATAATGTGTTGCAAATAATGTCTTACACTTTAGATTTTTAGAAATATATTCCATTATTGCCCAAGCTATCGAAAGTCCATCATAAGTTGAAGTACCTCTACCTACCTCATCTAATATCACCAGACTACGTTCAGTAGCATTATGAATGATGTTGCTTACTTCACTCATCTCCACCATAAAGGTACTTTGACCAAAAGCCAAATCATCGCTAGCCCCTACACGTGTAAATATTCTATCAAAAATCGGTATTTTAGCAGACTTAGCTGGTACAAAGCATCCCATATGAGCCATTAGCACTATAATAGCAGTCTGTCTCATATAAGTGCTTTTACCCGCCATATTAGGCCCCGTTATAATCATTATACGGTTGTCTTTGTCGTCAAGGAAAATATCATTAGGGACAAAGTTTTCATTCTTAGTGATTGCTTCAACTACAGGATGTCTACCCTCTTTTATGTCTAATTCTATCAAATCTTTATTTATTTCTGGTTTGACATAATTATATTTAATCGCATCACTAGCAAAACAAACGAGTACGTCCAAAAGAGCAATCTGCTCAGCTGTATTTAAGAAAACA
Organism: uncultured Clostridia bacterium; assembly: GCA_944349765.1. Lineage (GTDB taxonomy): Bacteria > Bacillota > Clostridia > Christensenellales > UBA1242 > CALVNN01. Next base: position 15,049 of record CALVNN010000007.1, read on the forward strand.
TTTACATTGTCTCTTAATATTTTTTTGACATTTTCAAAAAGTTTATGCTCTAAAGTATCAGCAAGTTCTTCTGCATCAAGCAATTTATTTTCCAATTCTTTTAATTCATCGGTAATATACCTATCTTTCTCAGCTACGGTTTGCTTCCTTATATATCTTAAAGGTACTTTATCGGCATATTTTTTATCTACCTCTATAAAGTATCCATATACTTTATTAAACTTGACACTCAAATCCAAACCAGTTTTTTCTTTTTCTACTTGCTCAAGACTTTGAATCCAATCAACGCTATTTTCCATCATACTCCTTAGCTCATCCAGCTGGGAATTATAGCCTCGCTTGATGATATAAGGATTGATACGCTTCTTCCTATCTTTTTTCTTTGTATTGACTTCATCTATTTGAGGTATAATATCTTTTTCCTCAAAAGCATCATCTAATATTTTGATTAAAGCACCAAAATCAGCAATATTATCGTTTATTTCTACTAGAAGTGGCGACTTTAGTTTATTTAGAACTACTTTTACATCTTTTATTAGCATTAAAGCTTTCTTTAAATTTATACAATCCCTCGGTTGTATGGTATTATAAGCCAATTTACCACTAACTCTTTCAATATCAATTATTTCCTTAAGTGTGTCTTTTAAAGCCTCTTTGTGTATAATATTTTTTATAAGCTCCTCTACAGCTTGTAGACGTCTATTGATTTCTTTAGGATTTTGAAGGGGTTGTTCTACTAAAGTTCTTAAGTATCTAGCACCCATTTTCGTTTTGGTATCATCCAAAACGTCAAGAAGTGAGCCTTTTTTCTTATTATCACGCATAGTAGCTACTAATTCCAAATTACGTCTAGCGTTAGAATCTAAAAACATATATACGTCATCACGAAGTATAGTGATAGGCTTTATATGATTTAAGTCACGCTTTTGTGTGCTACTTATATACTCAAGCAAAGCACCGCAAGCACCTATAATTTCTTTTTTATCAAAAAGATCAGTACTTCTTAAATCTTTTAGCTTGTATTGCTTTAGAATGGCTTTTGTCGCAGTCTCCACCTCAAAAGCCCAGTCAAAATATTTAAAAAATCTAGGTAAGCTACCTATTACTACACCACCCAAATTGCCAGCTATATCCATTATGAATTGATTGCAAATGATTTCAGCGGGACGAATTCTTAAAAGTTCATCGTTTAGAGCACTTAAGTATTCACCTGTAAATTCTTTAGCATAGAAAGCACCTGTACTCACATCCAAATAAGCTAGTCCTACTCGCTCTTTTTCCCCACAAATACATGCTATGTAGTTATTCTTATTAGCATCAAGAATACTTCCTTCAATAACAGTACCCGGCGTGACTACTCTGACCACATCACGTTCGACCATAACGCCTTTTTCTGCTGGTGTTAACTGCTCGCATATTGCGACCTTATAACCTTTAGCAACTAATTCAGCTAAATACGTATCCAAAGCATGTGCTGGTACTCCACACATAGGGGCACGTTTTTCTAATCCGCAATCACGTCCAGTCAATACCAAATTAAGTTCTTTGGATACAAGCTCCGCATCTTCAAAAAACATTTCATAAAAGTCGCCAAGTCTATACATCAAAATACAATCCGCATATTCTTGCTTCTTTCGCAAATATTGTTCCATCATTGGCGAGCATTTTGCCATATTTTCACCCCTTTTTGTTATCTTAAACTAAATTACATTATACAAAATTTTTCTTCAAATTTCAACATTAAATCGTAATAAAATTGTTTTTTCTGATTAAACTATATATATGCAAAACACTGTAGAAAGGAAAAATAAAAGCAAATTGTATAAGATACTGAAAATAGCATTGAGCTTTATGCTTGTGGCGTTTGTAGTAGTGGGATTATATGTAATTATCCTATCAAGTACTTTAAAGCTAAATGATGAAATGTTAGACTCACTTACTACCCCCGTCAGTATTTACGATAAAGAAAATACACTAGTAAATTTTGGCGTTGACTCACCTTACGTATCTGTAGATGAGCTAAACCAACATACCATAGACGCCTTTATAAGTATAGAAGATGAAAAATTTTATGCACATAAAGGAATTAACATTGGTAGGATGGCAAAAGCTTTGGTAAATAATATATCTAGTGGTAGTATAGTTGAAGGGGCATCAACTATAAGTCAACAATTAATAAAAAACACACATCTAGACAATGAGAAAACATACTCAAGAAAAATTAGAGAAATACTATTGACACTAAAACTTGAGCAAAAATACTCAAAAGATGAGATTATGGAAATGTATCTAAATGCTATTTATTTTGGTAGCGGATGCTATGGACTAGAAAGTGCATCAATATTTTACTTTGGGAAAAACGCAAAAGATTTGACGATAAACGAGTCAGCAATTCTAGCTGGCATTATAAAATCACCTAGCTACTTATCTCCCATAAATTATCCTAGTGAATGTTTGGAACGAAAAAATTTAGTACTCAAACAAATGCTAGTTAACGAAAAGATTACTAAAGAACAATACGAAACATCAATAGCTGAAGGTATAGAGCTGAATTTAACTAATCCAAAGCACGAAATAACTTATTCCGAATACATAACTAGTGCTATCAGCGAAGCTAGTGAAATACTACAAATTTCAAAAAATTCTATAGCTTCTAATAATTACAAAATCTACACCTATTTAGATAACAACGCTCAAAATTTACTTTCAAAAAATATTGAGACAAGTGACTCATCTGTTATGCACAATGGCATACTTATAGACAATGAGACTGGGGGTATAAATGCCTTTTGTTCTAATCTACAATTTGGTGGTATAAGTGTAAAGCGTACACCCGCCTCCACATTAAAACCTATTTTGGTATACGCTCCTGCCATTGAAATAGGAAACATATATTTTGATACTATAATACAAGACGAACCGACAAATTTTGGAGATTATTCACCACATAACATAAACAACAAATATTATGGAGATATTACAGCCTCGAGTGCTTTAGCTTTGTCTTTAAATATTCCAGCCGTAAAAATACTTGAGCAAATTGGTATTGATCAAGCAAAAGAATTTGCAAGTAATCTCGGCATACCATTTGACGAAAATGATAATGGACTAGCTTTGGCTCTCGGTGGTATGACAAAAGGAATTAGTATACTAGAGCTTTGCAATGCGTATAGCCCTTTTGTCAATAATGGAAGCTATAAAGAGGCTACTTTTATAAGAAAAATAACCGACCAAGATGGTAAAATATTATATATGCACAATCCTACATCTAAAAAAGTGATGAAAGACTCAACTGCTTATTTAATTGGCGAAATGATGCGAAAAACTGTAACAGAAGGCACATGTAAAGCCCTCAAAGGATTAGACTTTGAAGTACGTGCAAAAAGCGGAACTAACGGGACCGCAGATGAGTCGCTTAATACCGATATGCTGTGCGTAGCGCAAACCACTAAGCACACAAGTTGTATATGGTATTACGCTAAGGATAATGAAAAAGAAAATCTTATAAAGACCAGTCTTGGCAACGACATATCTCCTACGCTTAAAATAAAAAGTTTATTTGAAGAATACTACACTAGCGCTCCTAAGGATTTTGTTAAGCCAAACTCTGTAGTTGAATTAAAATTAGACAGACTCTCATATGAAAAAGGAGTTTTTGAGATTGCTACAGCCAACACACCCGAAAGATACACTATAACCTCTATATTTGACATAACTAACAAGCCAAAAGCCATTAGTACAAATTTTAGCAAAGTCCAATCGACAAAACTAACTGCCATTAAAGGTGACTCCTCTGTGAAACTAAAATTTGACGTAATAAATTATCAAAATTACAAACTTATCCGAAAACAATACAAAAACAATAGACTAATAAACACTTCTACCTTATTAGAAATTAAAGAAAAAGATGACTTTATAGAGTACATTGATGAAGATATAGAATCAAACTCAAAATATGTGTATATGCTCGAAATTGAACAAAAAAGCGGATTAAAAGAAAATAGTAATCAAGTTACAGTTTTCTTCAATGCACCGCCTCGAGAAAATAAAAATATTGATTCTTATAGGTGGTATTTTTAAGATAAAACTCCAAACTTAAGGTTTGGAGTTTTTGACATCTAAAATATATATATTAAGCTTGCGATGGATGCTTTTTAAAGAAAGGATTTTCATCTTCTAACCTTTCTATCTTTTGATTGTCTCCTATAAATGTGGCTATATCATCAAAGATGTAATCCCACGATAACCACTTATCATTAAAGTTAAAATAGTTAGCTATTTCAATAGCCTTATGTGGTATAGCTGGGTAAAGCAAAGTATTAGCGACTCTTACTGCATACACCAAATCTACTAAAATACTTAAATCTCCGCTTTCAATTAAATGCTTATTAGTTTCATAGTACTTGTTGATATTTCTAAGAAGATTATCATAAATATTGTATAAAATATGAAATTTATACGAATAAATACGATCTTCAAAGTTTAATATTGCTTCTTTGCACATCTCCTTAATCTTAGCCGAAGCTTCACCTAAAGGGATAATACCTCCGTTAAAGTCATTTACTGCAAAACTTAGTTTTCTAAGTATTCTATTGTAAATATTAATTAATAAGTTGCCTTCTTTAATAGCTGGGTCTTCCTCATCAGGCTTTGCATTAGGGTTGTATGCTTTAGGTGTAAAATTTGAGTTTGTATCACCTAGATTTTTTGCTAAGTAATGCATTCTCATTTGCTCGACAGTATAATGCTCCAAAAGCTCTCGAGCTAGTGGAGCTCGCACCGCACCACTGCTACTAGCCTTAGCACCCATAAATAAGGAATGTTTATTTACTATCAAGTTAGTCATTCGAAGTGTACCATTTTTGCAAGACGTATCAAAATGCTCGCCTTGAGTCGCCAAGAAAATGGCTTCTTGAGGTGGCCCATAAAAATACAAGTTATCTTCTGCTAAAAATTGATAGACCTCCGACTCTTCATCACACCACCAGTTATGCCAGTCTTGCATTAAATTATTATGATTCTTTAAGTACACTCTTGTAAATGATATAGGTGCCCACAAACTCTCTGGCCATACATAAAAAGTAAGTCCCGTCAATCCATCTTTGTCAGGAAGTTTTACCCCCCACTCACAATTACCGCTTATTCTAAAAGGCACTAAAGTCTTGCCGTTACGATAACGGATTTCGTTCTCGCTCAATATCTCACAAGCCTTTTCCCTATCCTCTAAACAACTAAACTGTATAGTAAAACTAGGCTTATTTTCTATATCTTCTATTATTTCAAATTTTGGTAAAAGAGCTTTTACTTTGTCCCATTTTTCCATTTGGTCTTTTCTGATAATGTATATTTCAGGCAATTTCAAAAATTCCCTTAGTTCTTTTGACACAAACTTACGGTGACGCTTGTCTTTTTCTTGTTTTGATAATATTTCAAGTAAAGCATCTTTGAATAATAACATATCCAAATACCAATTAGAAATCTTTTTTAGTACTGGCTTAGTGCCAGACAAAGTACTTATAGGGTTTATAAGTTCTTTTGGTAAATATTGATGACCTAATTCGCATTCATCAGAATAAGCTTTTGAGCTACTACACCCCTCAATAGGACATTTACCTATTAATTGTCGTCCATTAATAAAACAACCTTTTTCCTCATCAAAAAATTGCTCCGTATCCATCTTTTTCAGAGCCTTTGACTTATACATAGCTTCAAATATCTCAGCCGATACCTTTTCATGCTCTTCTTTTGCTTCGCCAAAAGCCGACGCCCCAAAAAAATCAAATTCAATTTGAGCCATCTTCATTGATTCATCTTGCAAATTGTGATAATCCTTAACCAAATCTACAATACTGCCTGAGTATTCATTTGCTTCTACTTTTTTGCGATAAGACTCTTCAAGTGGCGTACCATAACAATCAGTACCGGTCACAAATATTACATTATCTTTACCTATTCTACATTTTAAAAACCTAGCAAATACATCTGCTTGTAACGCCATACCAAAGATGTATCCAAAATGCAAATCTTTATTGCCATATGGCATACCAGCAGTCACAATAGCTCTTTTAGGAAAGACTGGCCTTTCCTTAATAAATTTTTCCATATCTCACTCCAAAAACACCCTTTTAAACAGGGTGTTTTAAAAATCTACACAATAGCCTCGACAAATGTCTTAGCATCAAATTCCTCTAAATCATCTATTTTTTCGCCTACACCGACAAAATATATAGGTAATTCATTTTCCTCAGCAATAGCCAGTACTACACCACCTTTTGCTGAACCATCTAGCTTGGTAAGTACAATACCGTCTATACCTATAGCTTCTTTAAATGCTTCAACCTGCATAACAGCATTTTGCCCAGTTGTCGCATCCAAAACTAATAAATTAAGTTGCATAGCTTCTGGCCATTCACGTTCTTTGATTCGATTAATCTTTTTGAGCTCCTCCATAAGGTTGGTTTTGTTATGAAGACGCCCAGCAGTATCTACTATAAGCACATCTATATCTTTTGCTTTAGCACTACTAATACCATCAAACACTACAGCCCCGGGGTCACTACCCTCACCTTGAGCTATGACTCTAACGTTATTTCGTTTACCCCATTCGCATAGTTGTTCTGTAGCTGCCGCTCTAAATGTATCTCCAGCCACAAGCACTACAGATTTTTTTTGATTTTGAAAATATTTAGCCATTTTACCAATAGTTGTCGTCTTACCTACGCCATTAACGCCAACAACGGTTATTATAAGCGGATACTCAAAATCCTCTTTATCTATAGTCAGGATTTCTACCATTATATCTCTTAATATTTGTTTAGCTTCCTCAGCTGTCTTGATATGCTCTTTTTTGACTCTGCTCTTCATCTCGTCAATGATTTTTTCCGTAGCACTGACTCCAATATCAGAAGTATACAATATTTCTTCTAGTTCATCATAAAAATCATCATTTAATTCTTTTTTAAATAAGCTTTCAAACTTATTTGATATAGCATCTTTAGTCTTCTTTAGTCCACTAAATAGTTTTGAAAATAATCCCATAATATTATTTTAACCCTCACTAGCATTTTTAATCGCATCAGAAAGCTTAACTGATACTATCTTTGACACACCTTTTTCTTCCATAGTAACACCGTACAAACTATCAGCAAGTTCCATTGTAGGTTTACGGTGCGTAATTACTATAAATTGAGTCTCGTTAGAGAACTTCTTTAAATAATTAGCAAAACGTGTGATATTGGCATCGTCAAGTGCCGCTTCTATTTCGTCTAGCAAACAGAATGGCATAGGACGAAGTTTTAGTATCGCAAAGAGTATCGCTATAGCTGTCAATGTCTTCTCGCCACCACTCATAAGCGTCATAGCTTGCAATTTTTTACCAGGAGGCTCTGCAACTATCTCCACACCTGCTGAGAGCGGATCATCACTTTCAAGTAGCTCAAGTCTAGCAGAACCGCCACCAAACAATTGCGAAAAGATTTTAGTGAAGTTTGCATTGATAATATTAAATTTCTCATTAAAAATAGTGATCATTTCATTACTTAATTCACTAATTATTTGCCTAAACTCCTCTTCAGCTTTGATAAGGTCATCAGCTTGGGCAGTCATCTCTTCATAACGACCACTAACAAGCTTATATTCCTCAATAGCATTTACGTTTATGCTACCTAGCTTACTTATTTCACGTTTTAATTCAGCCACCCTTTGATACCCAGCAGTTATATCATAATCAGCTTGCTTTAAAGGTAGACACGTCTCATAAGTTAGCTTATATTCTTCATAGATTCTATCTTGCATTAATTGCAAATCGCTATCAACCTTTTGTAAATTCATTTCTTGAGTCATACGTTTTTTGTTTAATGCATTGATATTATCCATAAGCTCCGAACGCTTAACATCAAGCACCTTCATATCCTCTTGGATATCAATCTTGCCTTGCTCTAATTTTGATACCTTGTACCTAATCTCTTCTAGTAGCTTTTCTTGCTTCTCTTGTTTTTCAGCATTAGCTCCGCCTTCAACGCTTGAATACAAGTCTTTAATAGCCTTTTTATTGCTCTCAATAGCATTAAGTTCTAGCTCTTTTTTAGCATTCAATTCTTCATTTTCAGCTTGCAATCTCTCAATATCATTTTCTAAAGAACGAATATCGCTTTCAATAGAGACTATTTTTATTCTTAGTTCATTGGTTGTCTTATTGTAATTTTCCTTTTGTTCTTTCAAGCTATCAAATACTTCAAGTCTAGCTTTGTTTGTCTCTCCAGCTGTAATTCTTGCATTGGTAATAGTTGTCTCAAGCTCATCAATGGATTTAAGCTCATTTTCTATAAATTTTATACGAATAGATGACTGCTCTATATCATTATTTATTGTGTTAATCTCTTCTTCAAGTCTAGCATTAAAGTCCTCGTATCTAGCTCGTTTTTCAAAAACGCCAGCAAAATCCACTTGTATTTTATTTAGCTCAGCACTTTTTGACTCAAACTGGCTATTAAGATTATTCCTTTCATAATTTAGCTTGTCAAGATTTAGCTGTAAATCCCCTATCTTCTTGGTTAATTCGTCTATCTCTTCGCTTAACCTTTCTATCTCTCTATCACGAGACAATAAGTTGGTCACTTCACTCTTCTTACTACCACCAGTAAGCGAACCGGCAGGGTTAATTATATCGCCCTCTAAAGTCACTACCCTAAATGAATAATTGCACTTTTTTGAAAGTTCCACAGCAGAATTTAAGTCTTCAGCTATAACAGTCGCTCCTAATAATCCTTCAAAAACTCTATTTAAGCTACTATCATATTCAATCAAAGTATTAGCAATACCTAAAATACCATTTGATTTAATTGCACCTAAATACTTAGGGTCAATGCTTCTAGGTTTTATACTATTCAAAGGTAAAAATGTAGCTCTACCGTATTTTTTCTCTTTTAGATAATTAATCAATACCTTGGCATCATCTTCATTTTTTGTAATGATATTTTGCAATGCACTTCCTAAAGCCATCTCTATAGCGGTCTCTAATTTTGCTGGTACTTTTATACATTGAGCTACTACACCTACTATATTTTTATTAAGTCCAGCATTTGCATTAGCATCTTGCAATAGTTTTTTGACACTGCCTGCATAACCTTCAAAGTCGGCTTGCATATCGCTAATAATATTTTTTCTATTAGTAGACACCTGTAATCTGGTCTTGCTTTCAGATAAATCTCTGTCTAGCAGTTTGATTTTTAAATCATAATCGGCTAATTTATTTCGAGCATCACTAACAAAACTTTCTAATTTGGATTTTTTATCATCCACTTCACCATTATCTCTATTGATGATATTTATCTGTTCTTCATTGGTAATTATTTTTTGCTTAATAGCATCTATCTTTTCTTGATTTTCTTTATTAAGCCTTAATAGTACCTCTTTTTCAGTATTTAGCTTAGACATATTAGCTTTAATTTCGGTTAGTTTCTCTAAAGCATCTATGACTTCATTATTAGCCTGTTCGTTAGCATCCTCACTTTGAGTAAGTTCTCCGACTATTTTTAGATACTTAGAAGTCAATTCTTTTTCTTCACGCTCCATATCAGCTAATTGAGTCTTAAGTACAGAAATTTTTTCATTGTTTTCAGCAATAGTCTGTTCGTTTAGACGTATTTCCTCACTAAATTCGTTAGCTTGTCCTTCACTTCTAGCTATTTGTTCATTCAAGAAATTAATACGCTCTTTTAGCAAAGTATTATCACTAGAAAATTTTTGAATCTTTAGTGATATATTGAGAATTTGTTCGTTCGCTTCCTTAATATCATCATCAAACTTTTTTAAATTCTCCATATTATCGTTGTATCTTTTGATAACACTATTTAAATCAGCTTCTCTTAGGGACAACTCTTGATCTAGACCTGCAATGACATCATTTATTTTTTGTCTAGCTTCGTTAGCATTTTCATATTGATTTATGTAGAGATTTACTTCGTGATTTTTCAATTCACCTTTAAACTCTAGGTATTTCTTTGCGTTTTCACTTTGTGTCTTTAAAGGTCCAACCTGCCTTTCAATTTCTGCTATAATGTCATTTAGTCTGGTCAAATTTTCGTGAGTTCTCTCTAATTTCCTCTCAGCATCAATTTTTCTTGCTTTAAATTTTGCTATACCAGCAGCCTCTTCAAAGATACCACGTCTATCTTCAGGCTTGCTTGATATTATCTGCTCTACTCTACCCTGACCAATAATAGAGTATCCTTCCTTACCTATACCACTATCGTGTAGTAGGTCGGTAATATCCTTTAGTCGGACATTGTTTTTATTTATTAGATATTCACTATTACCCGATCTGTACAATTTTCTTGTTAATACTACTTCATCATAGTCAATATTAAAGATACGAGTAGTATTATCAAATACAAGCGACACTTCACAATATGAAAGACTTTTTCTCTTTTGAGTTCCTTTAAAAATAACATCCTGCATTGAAGACCCACGCAAAAGCTTTGAGCTTTGTTCACCCAAAACCCAACGAATAGCATCAGCCACGTTACTCTTACCGCAACCATTAGGCCCGACAATTGCCGTAATGCCTGAATCAAATTTTATTTCAAGTCTATCGGCAAAGGATTTAAACCCTGCCACATCAATCTCTTTGAATATCAAAGTGTTTCCCCTTTTAATATTATTAAAGCTTTCTCAGCTGCTTTTTGCTCTGATTCTCGCTTACTACTACCTGTCGCTTGACTTATACACTTATCTTTAAGTAGCAAATGAGTCTCAAATATAGGATTATGGCTCTCACCACCTATCTGCTCTGTCTTGTAATTTATATAATTCACGCCTTCTTGCTGAATAAGCTCTTGCAATTCACTCTTAAAATCTATTATCTTTCGCCCTAAATCAATATGTTTGAATATAAAATCTTTTGCAACTTCTATGCCACCATCTAAATACAATGCACCTATAATAGCTTCACACAAATCACATTTTATGGAAGGTGTAATGTTTGATTTTAAATGGTTACCCGCCTTAAGATAAGAGACGACTTTTAATCTATCAATTGCATCTGATAAATTCACTTCGCACACAATATCTGCTTTTCTCTTAGTCATCTCACCTTCATCTTGTCCTAAGCCATACAAATATTCTGCTATCACAAACCCAAGGACGCTATCACCCAAAAACTCGAGTTTCTCATTATTATCACTAGATATTGAGCTATGAGTAAAAGCTCTACTAATTAGACTTTTGTCTTTAAAACTGTATCCTAGTAATTTTTCTACTTCATCAGCTTCAAACATTTTTATCATCCTTAAGTATTGCATTACGTATTTTATCAACAAGCCCCACTTTATAAAAAGTAACTACTTGATTGATACTTTGATATATGCTGTATGCGTTGCTACTACCATGTGACTTAATGACTACATTATTGATACCCAAAAGCGGTGCGCCACCATAAGCGTGATAATCCATCATAGTCTTTACGTCCATTAAGGAATTTTTGAGTAGTAATCCGCCTATTTTGGATTTGGTATTTTTATTTATAGCATTCTTGATCAGTTTCATCATCATAGCCGCTGTACCCTCTATTGATTTTATAAGTACATTACCAGCAAAACCATCTGTAACAATCACATCATAATCACCACTAAGAGCGTACCTAGCCTCCAAATTACCTACAAAATTTATATCCATTTCTTTTAGTAATTGAAAAGCTTTTTTGGTCATCTCATTACCTTTTTTATCTTCATCGCCTACGCTTAAAAGTCCTATTCTAGGTTTTTCAATGCCATATACTTCACGCATAAAAATGTCACCAATTCTAGCAAATTGAGCTAAATTTTTCTCATTGCTATCCATATTAGCTCCGCAATCTATAATCAGTACTTTCCCTTTTGTTATAGTTGGAAATATAGGTGCTAAAGCCGGTCTTAATACACCTTTTATCCTACCCAGCTTCAAAAATGCTCCAGTCAATACTGCCCCTGTACTTCCAGCCGACACAAAACCAGCATACTCTGGATGTGCTTTTAATTCGTTCAGACTAACCACCAAACTTGAATCGGTCTTTGTCTTAATAGCCTCAACAGGTGCTTCATTATTCGTAATAACATCTTTTGCATCTATAATTGTAATTCTATCTAATGGGCAATTATTGTCAGTTAGTTGCTGTCTAACAACATCCTCTTGTCCAACCAAAATAATTTCTAGATCGTCTATATTTTCTAGAGCTTGCTTGCATCCTAATATTACTTCCTTAGGTGCCTTATCGCCACCAAAAGCATCAACAACAACTTTCATTTTATACTCCTTACAATACAAATAAGTTAAAATTATTATATCATAAATACTGTAATAATTCAATAAATTTAAAATAATTTCGAGTTAAAACCAAAAATAAACAATAATGTATTTTTAAAAAGAAAACCCACAAATTAAGACTTGCTTACTTGTGGGTTGAATTTCTTACTAAATTACTTTTTGTCTTCTTCAATAGCTTTAACTTGTCTACCATCGTAGTAACCACAGTTACCGCATACTCTGTGAGACTCTTTCAAAGCATGGCAATGACCACACTCTACTAGATTTGGTGCGGTAGCCTTACTATTTTGGAAACGTCTCTTGTCGCGTCTAGCCTTAGAAACTTTCTTTTTTGGCTCTATCATATTGACCTCCGTATATTGTCACTTTTAACTTAATTTTTTAAATACTATGTTAGTATAACTAAAACATAGATTTTTGTCAAGGTTTTTTTATGTCTTTTTACAATATTTTGATTACTTCAATCTTCTATTTGCAAAATTTTCTTGATTTCAGGCATCATTTCAATAGTCTTTTGATATCCTGCTTGAATAGCTTTTTCGGTGCACGCTTTCTTAAAATCCATCATTGTAAGACCAGTCAAGTCTGGTCGTATAACAATATCAGCATCCTTAATTTTTAGACGATTTAGCTCTAATTGCGAAATGTGAAAAGCGTTAAATAATACTCCTAACATTTTTTTGTTATTGGCTCTAATTGAGCCGTAATTAATTACGTCTACTGCTATAAAGATTTCAGCGCCCATTTTCTTAGCTAAATCAACTGGAACATTCTCAGCCAGCCCGCCATCTACTAGCAATTTTCCTTCTTTCTCAAAAGGAGCAAAGACACCTGGTACCGACATACTCGCTCTTACCGCTTCCCATAATTTACCACTTGTTATATACTCAAGTTCTCCGTTAACTAGATTGATAGAGACAGCCCCAAAAGGTATCTTGCATTTATCTATAGTCTCTTCGCCAAAAACAGTCTTAAGGTATCTATCGGCTTTCTTGCCTACTAATATGGAATTTTTCCACAAAGGAAACAATCTCAAATCCGCAAATTTGAGTCTGCTAAAACTAAGTGCTTTTTCTTCTATCATCTTCAAATCTTTGGTGTAAGCATACGCACCGCCAACTACTGCACCCATACTAGTGCCAGTAATGATATCAAAATGTATATCATTCTCCTCTAATGCTTTTAAAACTCCAATATGTGCAAACCCCAAGCTTGAACCGCCACCTAAACACAACGCCACTTTCTTTCTTATCATAATTAGTTACCTCTTATGAATATAATATCATACTATGAAACAAAATTCAAATCATATGATTAAAATAAATAAAATTTTTAAGACAAGCCTTGCCTTGATAACAGTTGGGCTTATGCTATTTGCGCTCATTAAACCCGATTTCTATATCTCTTCAGCTTATAGTGCACTTATATTATGGGCGACCAACCTACTTCCCGCACTATTTCCTTTTTTCGTATTCACAAAAATCATTGTAGAGTTAAATGTATTAAAGCCCTTGTCTAGGATCACTGCACCTATTATGAATTCACTGTTCCGAACGGGTAAAAATAGCGGTTATTTGTACCTAGTAAGTCTACTTTGTGGCTACCCAATAGGTAGCAAAATTATTGTAGATGCTTACAATAACGGACAAATAAATTATGTGGAATTGCACAGATCAACTGCCCTTACTAGTGTGTCAGGACCACTATTTATAGTAGGTACAGTCGGCATAAATATGCTAAGCAACTCAAAAATAGGTTATATAATTTTACTAGCTCAAGTACTAACTTCTATAATAAATGGATTATTATACCGCAATTACACACCCAAAAATATACCAAATCATACATCCCCTGAATTGCAAGGAGGAAAAAGCAATCTTTTAGTAAGCTCCATAAATAGTTCTATTCAATCAATACTATTAATTGGCGGGCTTGTAACTGTCTTTTTTGTAGGAATTGAAGTACTAAATAGTATCATTCCATTACCACCTCTGACGCAAGGCTTAATAGAATTAACAAAAGGCTGTTATGAGGTAGCGTTATTTAACTATTCGCCTGAAATTGCGGCCACATTATGTAGTGTACTGATTGCTTTTGGTGGTTTTTGTATTCACGCTCAAAGTTACTACTTTTTAAGTCAAGCTGGAGTTAGCTACGGATTTTTCTTCGCCCAAAAATGTACTCAAATGCTCATTTCAGCAGTTGTTACATACATACTAGCTATCTTAATGTTATAAAAAAAGATGCCTAAATGAAGCACCACTACACTTAGTACGCTTCACTATGCATCTTTTTATTTACTCCAAACTTATTAAATAATAATATACAGGTTGTCCGCCCTCAATAATATTTATATCGCACAATGGATATTTTTCTTCCAGAGCAGATTTAAGATGTTCAGCATCACCAGTAGACACCTCATTACCATAGAATAAGGTAATGTTAACCACATCTTCATCCATCATTTTGTCAATTAAGTCAATAGTTGTATCTTCGACAGAAATACCTTTAGTAAGGATTTGCTTGCCGTCAAGTCCCATAATTTCACCAATAGATAAGTCAAAGCCATCAATACTAGTGTCACGAACAGCATAAGTCACAGAGGCACTCTTAGTACTCTCTATAGCTGTATTCATAGCTTCAATATTATCCTCTAAAGAGCCTTCACTATTGAAAGCTAAGCACGAAGATACACCCTCAGGGATACTAGTAGTAGGGATAACGTGTATAGTCCTATCCTTAACCAAACCCTTTGCCTGCTCAGCAGCTAAAATGATATTTTTGTTATTAGGGAATACAAAAACGTCTTTCGCATTAACTTTCATTACTGCGTTAGCAACATCCTCAGCACTAGGGTTCATAGTTTGCCCACCTGTAATAATTCCGTCCACCAAAAGCTCTTTGAATACTTGAGAAATACCCTCACCAGGGCTTACAGCCACCATACCAAAAGGTTTCATATTTGTCATAAAGGTACTCTTATTTCTAAGAACACGATTTTGCTCTCTCATATTCTCTATCTTAAGGTTGTACAATTCACCTAATTCAAGAGCATAGCCTAAAGCCTTATTTGGCTCATTTGTGTGAACGTGGACTTTAACAAGGCTCAAATCACCTATACAAAGCACGCAATCACCTATAGCTAAGAGCTTTTCTCTTAACTTATCAATGTCACTTTCAGTAGCTTGAGGCTTAATTTGGATAACCATAAATTCAGTACAATAACCGTATACTATCTCTTCCAAATCTTCCAAATTAGCATGGAATTGCTCATTAGCATCCATTGGTGATACACTATCTTCAAAAGTGTACTCAAAGTCATAATCTTCAGTAATAGCTCTATAAAAGCCAGTGAAAAATACTATAAGCCCACGACCACCAGAGTCCACAACTCCAGCCTTCTTAAGCACAGGCAACATATCAGGTGTTTGCTGAAGCACTTTTTCACCCTCTTCTAGAACCAACTTGAAAAATTCTTCAAAATCAGACACTTTCTTAGAGATAGTATTAGCAGCATCAGCTAAGGCTCTAATAATAGTAAGCATAGTACCTTCTTTAGGCTTAGTAACTGCTTTATAAGCTATCTCGCAACCTTCCTTAAACGCTTTAGCAAAGACCTTTGTGGTCAAATTTTCCGTAGCACCAGTCACATTACTGATACCTTTCAATATTTGTGACAAAATAACGCCACTATTACCTCTAGCACCTTTCAAAGCACCTTTTGCTATACTTGTACTAACTTCACTTAAAGCATTTGATCCACAATTATTTACTTCATTAGCTGTACTCTTTAAAGTTAAAGCCATATTTGTACCTGTATCACCATCAGGAACAGGAAAAACGTTAAGAGCATCTATGGTCTTCTTACTCTCCTCGACACAAGATGCACCTGCAATAATCATTCTTTTAAGGGTCGCCCCATTTATAGTTTTAAGCATAAAAATGCATTTCCTCCAATCAAATTAAGAGAAGTAATTCAATGCCTTTTATCCAAAATTGTAATCGCTACTTCCCTCTAAATTAAATAAGTCAAAGTCATCAAACAATCTTAAACATGTATGCCTACAACATGTACATTAACACTGTCAACGATCATACCTGTAAAGTCCTCAACATTATACTTTACAGTGTCTTTTAAACTTTTGGCAACTGCATTTATGCTTACACCATATTTAAAAATAACATACAAGTCAATCACAATACGATTTTGATTGGCTCTAATCTTGACACCTCTAGCATACTTATAAGACTTGTTAAGAAGCTCACGAAAGCTTTCAAATATGTCTCGATTGACAAGATTAACAACGCCATAACAATCCGTAGCACAAGCATAGGTAACCATAGCAATGGCCCTATCAGTAATAGTTATATCTCCATATGCGTTAGTTGTTTTACTAACCATCTTAAGCTCCTTTAAATAAACTTTACTCCCTTATAATACTATAAAATAAATATTATTGCAAGTGGTACGCATAATTTTTTTCACAAAAAATCAAAAAAGCCTTGCAAAATATATAGAATTTTGGTATAGTATTGAGGTATCAAAAAGTTAAAAGAGTATAAAGGAGATATATATGAGTAGAGTTTGTTCCGTTTGTGGAAAGGGCAAGATGGCTGGTCATCAAGTTAGTCATAGTAATATCAAGACCAACAAGACTTATAATGCCAATGTCCAAAAAGTAGCCATTGCTGATGAAAATGGCAAAGTAGAAAGAAAATATGTTTGTACAAAATGTATGAAGACAGCTAAAAAAGCTAACTAATAAAGACGACCTTGTTTGGGTCGTCTTTTTTTAACTATGCACAGCTATAAATAACCATATTATCCGACTTTCTAATTAATTGTTTGCTATCACTACTACTTTTATAAGTAGCGTTCCCGTTATCTACAACAATACTAGTTAGTGGACATCCTTCAAATGTACTTTCACTAATACTAGACACCTTTGCTGGAATATAAATAGAAGTTATTTGAGTATTTGCAAATGCATATTCATTTAAAGTGCTAAGATTGCTATCTTGATTAATAGTAATTTCTTTTAAAGTATTAGGCATAGCATATTGTCCTATACTTGTCACACTGCTTGGTAAAGTTAAAGAATCAAAAATACAACCATCCGCAAAAGCATAATCTCCTATAGTCTCAAGTAAACTATTTTCAGCAAAAGTAATATTTATTTTACCAGTAGCAAAAGCATTACTCTCTATCGTTGTTACAGATGAAGGAATAATTAAGTCTACTTGATCAGGATAAACCAATATATCTGTAATCACTGCAAAACTTTTAATAGTCTTAATACCTTCAGGTAAACCATTCACTAAATTTCTAGGAGTCATAGAATATGTTCCTAATGTCTCTATGCTATTAGGTAATACCGTGCCTAAGCAAGCAGTAATCAAAGTGTTTGTTTTTGTTTCAATGATCGCATTACAGCCATTACGACTATCAAATAGTGTATTTGCTTCATCAACAATAATCGAAGTTATATTACTTGTAGATACTGCATTACGACTTGTTACTAAAATGGAGCCTACATTAGGAATAGGATCTATAATAATTGGTACAGGAGGCACTACTACTACACCGCCACCACCTATATTTATATCTCCACCTATACCAGGAGTCACAGTTACACCACTATCTCCCTCTTCTATTTTGAGTTCATCTCCATTAAGAATTTCTACTACTTCATTGACGCTAATTAAATTATCAACAGATGTAGATAAAGATGTGTCTTGTGACACAAAAGATGTTATAGTTTCAGGTATAATTAAAGTTTTTATATTACTTTGCCATAAATTTGGTGCTTGGTTTAAATCTATTGTAGTTACCTTAAATTCATCACCGTAAACACTTGAAACCACATCTTTTATATAAGTAAATGTTATAGGTAGTTCTTTACCACCGTTTATCCACTCATTATACCAAGTGGTTACGGCATCTTTAGCTTCTTGCGTGTTTTTTTGTATAGAAAACCCGTCACTAGTTACTCCGTTATAAAATTTCTCCACCTCAGATTCTGTATTAAATGTATTTTGATATTTAATTTCTGGATTTGTTACAGTACTATAAGTGTTAGGTATATAAAGATAATCAAGATTAGCAGCCTCATCTGTCAATCCTATAAAAGTATCACCTTCAAATTGTAAATATTTTGGATCGGTAGGCACTACACCCGGGTCATCATAAGCAGACCCAAATGTCTCGTTAGTATCAAGTAATTTATCTGAAATATTGACACTTTGAATAGCTTGTATTTCAATCTTTAATAGTATATTTTTAAAATAAAGCTCATAATTACTTCCCTGTGTTAATTCTGTAGACAAATAAATAGCGTCAGTCAAAACTATTTGATCTAGGTTATTTAATTCATACAATTTAGATTGATCTTCAGTTTTGACTAGATAATATATATTATTAAAAGCATTGCTCCATTTATAATTCGTGGAAGACTTCAAATTAAATGCTGAATTATTTAATTCTTTAAGTATATTTTGGATCTGTTCCGAATTTGTAGTAGCTTCATAAGTTAATTTAGCTCTAACATACATAGACTCACTGTCTACAGTTTTAGAAAACGCTACTTTATCTAATATTTTATCGCCAGGTATCACATCTTTAAGTTCTATGCTACTTGAAAACGGCTCATCTACTTCAAGTTCAATTTTACCAAAGTTAATACTTGAGTTTTGTTTCTGCGAATCTGTAAAATACGCAAAAGTTACAACCGTAATTAGCAAAATAGAAATGAATATTAAAATAACGCCAAATACATAATAATTGTTCTTTTCTTTTTGTTTTTTCATAATCAACACTCCTTATATTCTTACTTTTTACTTATTTACATTATAATAAAAGAAAATATTTAAGTCAAATGTTTAAAACAAAAATATACAAATTTTAACAATTTTCCATTTTTAGTATATACACACTTCGTAATTATATACAAAAACGACAATCGGGTGATTGTCGTTTTTGATTACATTTTTTTCATTTTATCAACAAATGATTTGTATCTTGTGTAACTATTCATATTTTGATTTTCTTTGATTTCCATTAGCTTTTCTTTTTGTGCTTTATCTAGGCTCTTAGGAGCTTCTGTCTTAATGGTAATAAGCACATCACCATAAGCATTCGACCTAAGACTCTTGATACCTTTACCTTTGATCCTAAATATAGACCCCGATTGAGTAAGAGGTGGAATGGTGAGGTCATACGTACCAGACACAATAGGCACCTTAATTTTAGTACCCAAGATAGCGTCTACATATGGTATGAATACATCCATTGATAAATTCACGCCTTCTCTTGTGAGCATAGGATGCGAATCTACTTTGACATTGATAATCAAGTCGCCATTACCACCTTTGGCCATATTCCCCTTTCCTCTCATAGTCAATGTCTGCCCATCGTCAATACCAGCTGGAATATCAACAGAAAGAGTAACAGTTTGTTTACTATTACCTTTTCCGCCACATGCGCTACAACGCTCTTTAATGAGTTTACCAGTACCACCACAAGTCTTACAAGTGGATTCATTTACCACGGTACCTATAATGGTCACTTGTTGATAACGAATCCTACCCAAGCCATTACAAGAAGTACATACAGTAAATTCTGTACCATTTTTAGCACCTGTACCCCTACACTCATTACAAGTTTCCACACGCGAAAAAGTAATATTTTTGCTTACGCCATTCACAGCCTCATCAAAGGTTAAGTGCATCTTAAGGACAATATCACTCCCTATAGGGTCACTATTTCTGGCTCTTGTAGCTCCCCCGCCAAAACCAGAAAAGATATTACTAAATATGTCCTCAAAACCAAACCCGCCGCCGCCAAAACCAGCACCTGCATTAGCATAAGGATTTCCCTCAGCGCTCCCAAATTGATCATAATTAGCACGCTTTGTCTCGTCAGACAAGACCTCATATGCTTCATTTATTTCTTTGAACTTTGTAGCCGCATCAGGATTATCTTTATTTAAGTCTGGGTGATATTGCTTTGCTAGTTTTCTATAAGCTGACTTTATCTCATCAGCACTAGCGCTTTTACTTACCCCCAGCACCTCATAAAAGTTTTTTGCCATTTAGAACCTACTATTTATTTTCGTCTTCTTTTTTGTCGTCAATAATTATTTCTTCGTCAGAATTTGCCTTGTTTGCTTCTTCAGCTGGTTTAGCTGCTTGATATAGTTTAGTTACAACATCATTGCTTGATTGAGACAATTCATCTATGGCTTTTCTAATAGCTTCTACATCGTCTGTCTCAAAGTCTTTCTTAGCTTTGTCAATAGCGGTTTGAAGTTTATTTCTATCTTCTTCACTTATCTTATCACCGTTTTCTTTTAGTAGCTTCTCTAAGCTGTATACCATTTGGTCAGCATTATTCTTAGCTTCTACCAAATCTTTACGCTTCTTATCTTCTTCTGCATAAGCTTCAGCTTCCTTAACTGCCTTATCAATATCGGCATCACTTAGATTTGTAGTAGCTGTAATTGTAATACTTTGCTCTTTTTGAGTACCCAAATCCTTAGCACTAACATGCACAATACCATTAGCATCTATATCAAAAGTAACTTCAATTTGTGGTACGCCTCTTGGAGCTGGTGGTATATCGTTTAAACTAAATCTACCTAAAGTCTTGTTACCACTAGCCATTTGTCTCTCACCTTGTAATACGTGTACATCAACAGCGGTTTGGTTATCAGCAGCAGTTGAGAATATTTGACTCTTCTTAGTAGGGATAGTAGTGTTACGCTCAATAAGTTTTGTAAATACTCCGCCCATTGTCTCTATACCAAGTGATAGAGGTGTTACATCAAGAAGCAATACATCCTTAACTTCGCCACCCAATACACCAGCTTGAATAGCAGCACCAATAGCTACACATTCATCTGGATTTACACCTTTAAATGGAACTTTGCCAGTATATTTTTGTAATGCATCTACTACTGAAGGTATACGAGTAGAACCACCAACCAATACTATCTTATCTATATCATTAAATGTCAAATTAGCATCAGCCATAGCCTTATCAATGCAAGTCAAAGTCTTTTTAACTAGATCTTCGGTAACATCATCAAATTTAGCTCTTGTCAATTCATACTCTAAGTGTTTTGGACCAGTTGCATCAGCTGTAATAAATGGCAAGCTAATGCTAGTCTTAAGCACAGCACTCAATTCAATCTTAGCCTTTTCAGCTGCTTCCTTTAATCTTTGCATTGCACCTTTATCAGTGCTTAAATCAATATTAGTAGTTGACTTGAAGTAGTCTAATAACAATTTAACTATACGATTATCAAAGTCATCACCACCTAGTCTAGTATCACCATTAGTACTTAACACCTCAAATACGCCATCACCTATTTCTAGAATAGACACATCAAATGTACCACCACCTAAGTCATATACCAATATCTTTTGGTTTTTGTCGGTCTTATCTAGGCCGTAAGCCAAAGATGCTGCGGTAGGCTCGTTGATAATACGCAATACTTCAAGACCAGCTATCTTACCAGCGTCTTTTGTAGCTTGACGTTGACTATCATTAAAGTATGCAGGAACTGTGATAACTGCTTGAGTTACCTTGCTTCCCAAATAGTTCTCAGCATCTTGCTTCAATTTAGACAAAATCATAGCACTAATCTCTTGAGGTGAATATTCCTTACCCCCAATCTTTACTTTGTAGTCAGTACCCATCTCACGCTTGATAGAGCTTACTGTATGCTCTGGATTAGCCACAGCTTGACGTTTAGCCACTTGACCTACTAATCTCTCTCCATCTTTATTAAATGCCACTACTGATGGTGTAGTTCTTCCACCCTCAGCATTTGGAATAACTACAGGCTCATTGCCTTCCATTACAGCTACACAAGAGTTTGTAGTTCCTAAGTCTATACCAATAATTTTACCCATAAATATATCTCCTTAAACTAAATTAAATTATTTACTTATTATTACTTGAGCAAACCTTATCACTTTGTCGCCCATACGATAACCGCTTTCGTACTCATCTACTATAGTCCCGCTAGGCTGGTCGCTCTCTATTGCAGTCACGGCGTTGTGTAAGTTTACATCAAACATTTGACCTTTGCTTTCAAACTTTGTAACACCTAGGCCACTTAAAACATCTTGAAATTTGTCAGCTACCATTTTAAGCCCCTCTAATGTCGCTGGGTCTTTAGTCATACTGATAGCTTTATCAATTATATCTGCGCAAGGCAATATCTTGACTATTACACTTGCTTTCCCGTCTTCTTTTGCTTGATTTACCGCTTCAATGTTCCGCTTTCGATAATTATCAAAGTCAGCTTGCACTTGTTTTGCTAGATTCAAATATTCGTCCGCCAAAGCCTCAAAATCTTGAGACTCGCACGACTCGTCGCACTCACACTTGCACTCTTCACATTCGCAAGCGTCACCACAAGTGCATTCGTTAGCGTCTTGCTTTTCTTCATCAAAAGCTTCATTTTTTTTCTTCATCGACGTCTCCTTTTAGTTGTTTGATATTCTTAAGCTCGTTTACGACATATTGCATAGCTCCTGCCACCAACTCGTAATCAATTCGTTGCGGACCTATCACCCCGACAGAGGCTATGGTCTCATCACCAATTGTGAGCGGTGCGGTAATGACAGCACAATCTTGTAAGGTCTCAATATCATTTTCCTTGCCTATCTTAAAGGTCAAATTGTCATCTTCAGTCTTAACCACCGACCTAATGACATCATCATCTTCCATTAAAGATAGTATTTGTTGTGCTTTCTCTACGTCGCTATACTCAGGTTTATTTAATAACTTTGTACCCCCTGTATGCACAGGGCTTTTAGTCTCTTTGAGTATGTCTATTATAGACTCAAATACCTTTTTGAATACACTTATTCTTTCACTATACTTGTTAGCAACTTCCTCAATATTATCTATCATATATTCAATAGTCTTTCCCGCAAAGTATTGATGTAATACCCTTGCCGACTCTATACAATCCTCCTCACTTGTATTCTCGTCTATCTCAAGTGTATTATTAATGATACCACCGCTGGTCTGTATAAGCATCAACGCCGAATAATCTATCAAAGGTATTATCTTGATTTCCTCAATAATTAACTTCTTCAAATCATTCATAACCACCACAGTAGGTAAGTCCGTCACCTTACTTATAGTCTTAGCTACTTTATCAATAAGTGAATCCAAATTTTGTGCCTTTAAATTAAACCCTCGCTTAAGAACATCCAATTCTTCGCCTTTAAAGGTCAGATTTTTCATAAGCCAATTTACATAGAGTCTGTATGCCTTACTGGTAGGGACTCGCCCCGAACTAGTATGAAGCTGTTTCAAATAGCCCATCGCTTCCAAAGCATTTAGCTCGTTACGAAGCGTTGCAGTAGATATGTCTACCATATGTTGCTCTTTGACCATCTTACTAGTGATAGGTACAGCCGACTGAATGTAATCAGCTACACTATTAAGCAAAATGTTTTTCTTTCTTTCGCTTAAATTTTCTACATCTTCCAATAGCCACCTCCTTAAGAATTAGCACTCTCAACCTTTAAATGCTAACAATATTATATGCATTCTGCTAGCATTTGTCAACTATTATAGACAACTTTTTTAAAAAATTTTTACTTTTTTTATCAAGCCCCTTCCCACACGAAAAAAAGCCACTGCGTTTTATCGCAATGACTTTTTTATTATGCTATCGGCTCTCCTCTAAACCAATAGCAATTATCATAAGTATCTTTCAAATTAGTAGCATTAGTACTAGGAACGTTAATATCTATAGTAGTTCCACTAGTAGCAGTAGATGATGTTGATACATACCAACTATAACTAGTGTTTTCGAAAGTCACCTCGCTTAAACCACTGCATCCAGAGAAAGCATATCGACCTATGCTTGTTACACTATTTCCAAGGCTCACACTGGTTAAGCTACTGCAACCATAAAAAGCGTATTGATAGATATCAGTAATATCACTAGGAATATCATCAGCTGTGGTTCTATCAGCTTTAGCTGTAAAGCCCATTAAGTATTTTTTATCTCCTACTACAAAA
>CALVNN010000008.1 GCA_944349765.1 uncultured Clostridia bacterium
GCTCCCCATTTATAAATTTCTGCTATCATTATAATATAAAAGAAATAAACTGTCAATAGCAAACTAAAGAAAAAAATTCAATTAAATTGTGAGATCTACAATACATAATCGACAAAAAACGCACAACTAATCTATAATTAAATATAAATTTTTAATGCTTATACTATCATTATATAATTAATACAAATACAAATTTACATTTGCCTCTTTACAAATATTTCAAATTATGATAACATTAACTTTAGGTAAAGAGGAGGATATTGAAGTGGAATTAATTGATATACCTAAATGTGAAGAGTTAGAAAACGCTGGAACATATGTAGACACTCCACATAGCGACCCATCTACTAGAAAACCAGGTGATATTGTTATTCATCCTATAGATTTTTATTTTACTGTGAAGAATTTGTTGGATTTTGACTATGCCGTAAAATATTACCCAAATTGTGATGATGGCTACCCTGTAAAAGACAAACCAAGAAATGAGCTTGGATTGCACAAATATGGCCCTGGCTATTATGATGGTAGCTATGACGGCAAAGAAGCTAATGAGCGTGCAAACGACTTGATCAAACAGCTCAACACCGCTTTGTCAAAAAATCCTACTAGTCCAGGGAATGTCGCTTACGCAAGAATCTTAAAGGATACTGGTGATACTACCTATGCTAAGCAGGAAAAAGCCAGAATAGACGCAAATATGTATGTTTATGTGTTTAACTTGCTTCAATCTAATAGATGCGTTTTTGTTTACAACCATCCACACTTCGGGATTAATTGGAAAAGCTTAATTGAAAAAGCCGGGTACGAAAGGTATGAAACATTTATCAGCGAGACTCAACGTGCTTTATTTAACGCAGAGGGTTTGATAAGATTTTTGGATGATGACTATGTGACCTTAAACCGCCGTGCAGGATATTCACTATCAGTAGCTTGGCATAGAAATGATTTTAAGCCTAACGCTGACGAGATCAAACAATATGTAATGAACCTCAACAACAAAGAGTTTAATCATAGATATAAATATTGTGCACCTTTGATAGATGGAATATACAACGATATTATTGTAAAAGGCGACATTCCACCTTATGAGAGATTTTTGAGAGATTATAATTATATAAAGGTATTAAACAAAGAAAGAAATAGATAAATCTACTTAAAAAAACACTTTAACTACAAGCGTTAAGGTGTTTTTTATTATAAGCAAGATACAATAATTTGAAAGTTTTCAAGCAAACATTTTAATCTTGACAAACAAAAAATATTTGTTTAAACTAATATCGAGACATTTCAAATACGAAAAAATATCTTAATGATTATTTAAAGTAAAGGAGCAAATATGATTTTATTTTTGACCAGTGATATTGGAGCGTCAAAACAAGAAAATGGAGTAAGTGTTGCCTCAAAATTAAACAACACAAACGGTTTTATAGACGAATTGCAAAAATATATAATAAAAGGTGACAACTTTTTATTTGTAGCAAGTAGTCCTAATGCTTTTAAAATAAATGATTTTTATGCACAACTAACATTTAATGCTTTTAATATTTCTGGATTTGATTTTAAAAATTTGCAGATATTAGATTCTAGAAACCAGCATAATGCGGAGAATTTAGTCAAAGAAGCAAGCATAGTTTTTCTAGCAGGTGGAGACACTAGGAGTGAAATGCAATTTTTTGACGAAATAAACCTATCAAATTTATTAAAACAATATCCTAATATCATAGTCGGACAAAGTGCTGGAGCAATGAATTTAGCTGAAGAAGTTTATAGTCCTCCTGAAAACGAAGAAGAAATCAACAATACAAGATATTTCACTGGTCTTGGGTTAACCAAAATTAACGTTGAGCCACATTTTAAGAATACTCCAAACTTTGGCGAAACTGACATTTTACAAAAAACACTACTTGAAGATAGCAAGAAAAAACCTTTTATAGCTATAACTGATGGTAGCTACATTGTGGACAACGGACTAGAACAAAATATTTTTGGTGAAGCTTACACTTTTGAAAATGGAACTTATAATCAAATATGTAAAAATGGCGAATATGTAAAACTTAATTCTACATTTGAAAATAAAAATGAATTATAAATAGAAAAAAAGATAATGTCATCAAAAACATTATCTTTTATTTTTCACTTCAATATGCTAAAACTAGTCACTTTGTTTACTTTAATATTTTTTAATAACCTAAGTACGCAAAGGTTGCACTTATAATGAGGCCTAGTGATAATACTATCAATAAACAAGATAATAAAGCAGTATTTCTTTTTGTCTTCATAAATCCCCCTTTATCCGAAACATATTCAGATATATCGTATATGATATAGTATAACTAAAAACGAAAGTATTTGCAAATAAATAACTCGTATTTTTATAAATTTCTAAAAAAATAAAAACAAAGGCCTTTTAGCCTTTGAAATTTTTTTATTCAGTTAATGTTCCTTCGTCGGTAGCTACGACTTTGAGTACACGCTCTTCTTCGCCTGTGATAGCATTGATGAAGACATAGTAGGTATCCCCATAATATTCGCACTCAAACTCATAAGCTAGCACTTCACCACCATACTCAAGAGGCATAATACATAGCCTTTGGTCATTGATATTAAGCACTAAGTCTATCATATCACGGGCTTCAGTAGCACCTATGACTGGAGTGGTCTCAGTACGTTCGGTATGGTTGTATGCGTAGTTTTGAGCTTCCCAACCTATGATAGTGCCAGTCGACATCTCTATTTTGACCTTGATAAGGTCTGGATAGTATATCACATCATCAATGACAGGAGCAAGATTTATAAAGCAAATACCCTGCAAATCCTCAGACCAAACACTTTGCATATCAGATAGAGTCAATTTGGTAGCAAAGTCTTCAGCTAATTGTTCACAACCAGCTACATCTACCGAGATGGTCTCACTCTGTCCGCCGTAAGAGCTAAGCGTCAACAAAAACCCGCCCTTTTTAGTGATTTGTACAAAGAACATACGTTCATCGGCAGTAACCTCAAAATCATAAGTTTCAAAAATACCATTTGTTTCATTTGAAAAATTTACTTCGGCATTTTCAAAGTCATCGAAAATATTTTGGACAATGGTAGTAGCTTCTTCTTCGGAAATCTCCTCTCCAGTTAACCCCTTTATCTCTCTATTATAAAGGCTGTCTGAAAAAGGTCCATCAAATATCATAGACGGATAAGTTATACTATCAGAGCTAATCCCTGTAAAGTTTGAAGAGAAATTAGTCAACCCCTCTTCATTAAAGTCACTGTTATTAAGGATACTATAACCATTCAATAGCTTAGTAACTATAGAGTTTAACGCAGCCTTAAGCTCCAAAGTAATATCACGAAGCTCGCTAATTTGCTCCTTTTCTTCTTGAGTTAATAAATCATCACTAGCTATTAGGCTAGTGCAATAACCATCCATTTGATTTATAAATTTGACACCTTCATTTACAGTATTGACGCCTACAGGCAAAGTACCAAAATTATTTTGGGCGTATTTACAGTTATCAGACACCAACTGCAAATACTTTTGCTGTAAGGCTTGATTATTGCTTACTTGCACCTTGCTAAGATTTAATTCAATATCATTTACATTATCTAATAATTCATAAAAAGTCTTTTTATAAGAAGACTCTATGGTATTGCCATAGGTGCTGGCAAGATTGTTGCTATTTATAAATAACGCACCAAAAGTAACCATCCCTACTACAAATACTCCGCACAATATGGCAAGCACCAGTACGGCAGTATTAGTTTTCTTTTTTGCTTTAGTATTAGTATTAGAATTATTCGAACCGCTAGGTCCGTTGGTAAGTTTTACTTTATCTTCCATTTACTCATCTCCTTATCTTGCAAACGTATGGTTACCGATAACAACGGTCACCTCTCTTGACCATATCCAACTGCTCGTAGCTGTCGCTGGATTGTAATAATAGATACTACCATAAGTAGGGTCCCAACCATTAAGTGCATCACGTGCCGCTTGATACGCTGTGCTGTCTGGCTCTAGGTTTATCTGTCCGTCATGCACTGCTGTAAACGCCCAAGGCTGATAGATAACACCACTTATAGTATTTGGAAAAGCTGGATCAGCTACACGATTTAATATAACCGCTCCGACCGCGACCTGCCCTACATAAGACTCTCCACGTGCTTCAGCATATATACATTTTGCAAGTAAATACAAGTCGCTATTGCTTGTATTGTAATTACTACTATACGCTGATAAGGTCATACCTAGTGCTTTGGCTGTGATAGGTCCGACTGTACCAGTCTGCTCTATGCCATTTACTCGTTGGAAATATTTCACCGCCTCAGTCGTCAGTGGCCCGTAGTAACCAGTAATAGGTCCGTCAAAATATCCCCATCTTTTGAGCTTATCTTGCACTATCTTTACCTCTTCTGTAGTTAGTGTGGCTGTAGTTTCTGCTTCCACCTGATAATCATTTGTATTATCTTTTAGCATAAACGCCGTCGTAACACCCATTCCTATTATGAGTGCCACTACAAAAAATCTGTTTAAAATTTTTTTCATAAATTCTCCTTAACGATTTGTTTGTAAATGTCAAAAGTCAACTAACCTTTTTAAAGCCCAAAAGTTAGTAGATGTTTATTTTAATGAAAAGATATAATCCTAATCAGATACCCGCTTACAACTTTCCATTATTTATAAACTGCTGAATTATTGACACTATTTTTGATTTATATACCACCCCTTTCCCATTTGTATACTCACTATTTACAAAGCATAGTGGAGGATACACCACACACCACCAGTTGTCACCCTTAGCCTCGCCTAGCTCTATTATAAGTGCATCATAGTATCCACTCTCCACTACATACCCCTCATAGCTCCTTACTGGAAAGTACTCATTATTTATAATAGGATTGCTCTCATACTCAAAGCCTTCTGCCTTAAGTATCCTATCAGCTATTACCTTTATCTCTACCAAATTATCACCTATTACACGCTTCGCCTCATCAAAACTAGTAATATCAGCAACAATAGGCGTCAAATACTTGACCACCTCGTCTTTTATCTCATATTTAACTGACTGGTCGATACTCGAATTGCTATTTGCCCTAATATGTAATCTAAGTAACGTACTATCCTCACCGTCGCCGCTACCAACCACCGCGATAACCACCATAACAATCACCGCCACCATACCAATTAAAAACTTCTGCATCCAATCACCTCTATGTACCTTAATTGACCTCAATTATCCCCATCTTTTTAAAATATATACATACATTCACAAAAAAAAGAGAGCAAATCTTTCCGCTCCCTTAAACACAAAAAAAAGAGCAACAAAGTTTTTCACCCGTCACTCTTAAATATAAGTTACTTATGTATTTAAAATTAAGCACAATAATATTCAGTAGCACCAGCCAATCTATAATAAGTAACACTGTTGTAAGTAGTACTCTCTAAAGTTCCATTAGAGTTAGATACTACACTCCAAGTCTGACCACCCAAAGCTGTGATGATATCACTATCACTCACTTTAACAAGTATTCTACTTGCACTTAAACCTTTACCCGTAGCCAACGTCTGCACTGCCTCAGTCTCACAAAACATATAGAAGTAAGAACCATCAAATGCATTAGAACCTATGTACGTTACACTACTTGGAATAACCATACTTATTAAACTTGTACAATCTTGGAAAACATACATATCTAAAAATGTAACACTATTTGGAATAACTACGTTTGTTAAGCTGGTACATTCTTTAAAAGCAGCACTATTTATCTGTCGTACACTATTAGGTATAGTAATATTAGTTAAACTACTGCATCCTTGAAATGCATAAGCATCTATCCTTGTTACTGTATTAGGAATATTTACATTAGCCAAACTAGTACATGCATTAAATATCGAATAACCTATATTCTTTATACCATTTCCTAAGGTAACACTAGTTAAGCCGGTACACCCATCAAAGGCGTAACTACCTATATCCGATACATTATCTGGTATTGTGATATTTATTAAACTAGTGCAATCTCTGAATGCAGAATCTTCAATACTAGTCACTGTACTTGGAATAATTGTATTTTTACACCCCATCAATAGCGTATTAGTAGACGTCTCAATAATAGCATTACTCCCATTTCCGCTATTATATGTCGTGTTATTTGAATCAACAACTATACTCAACAAACCAGAGCACCCACGTAAAGCGTAAGGTTTTATGCTCGTTACACTGTCTGGAATAGTTATACTCGTTAAATTTGTACACATGTAGAAAGCGTATTGATTGATAATATTTATAGCAGGTATATCATTCGCTGTGGTTGTATCAACATCCTTCAACCCCACCAAATATTTTTCATTGTCATAATTATAAATATAATATTTATTGTCAGTATCAAACTCACCAACCACACTTTCACCAGCATTTGTGTTTACTATTTCAATAGCGTAATAACCGGTATACCCATTTGTTGCATTATTTGCTATTGTCAAAGTACTATTATTTATTACCTGAACTAAGCGATAACAGTCCTTAAACGCATTGTTGCCTATGCTCGCAACACTATCTGGGATTGTTAAACTTGTAAAACCATTGCAACCACTAAAAGCTGAATAACTTATACTTGTTACACCATCTGGAATAATTAATTCTCCCGTCAAGTTTCTACAACCATAAAAGACATAGCTACCTAAACTTGTTATACCACTTGGAATAACTAATTCTCCTGTTAAGCTGCTACAACCATAAAAAGCATAATCCCCTATACTTGTAACACCATCTGGAATTGTGATACTTATTAAACCACTACATCCACGGAAAGCCCAAGCTCCGATGCTCGTTACACCATCTGGGATTGCTATACTTGTTAAGCCACTACATCCATAAAAAGTAGTACCATTTATAACTGTTACACCTTCTGGGATGATTAATTCACCCTTCAAGCCACTACAGCCATAAAAAGCCCCAGACCCTATGGTTGTTACATTTTTAGGTATATCTACGCTTAAAAGGCCAGTACATCTTCTAAACGCACAAGCACCAATACTCGTTACACCATTTGAAATATCTACACTTGTTAAACCAACACAGTCATTAAAAGCATAATCGCCTATACTCGCGCATAAGCTATCAGTTACAAACTCAACCGTAGTAATGTTTGGTACTTGAAAAGCATTGGCAGCATTGTAACTATTACAAAATAAATACGCTGGAATCCTGGTCACCTTCGAACCTATGGTAACTTTTATCCCATTAGTTTCCTCACCAGCACGAAAAAATGCGGAATTTTGAGATGATAAATCGGTACAGTTTATAGCATTAAATTGTATACTCGTTAATAGTCTACAATTATTAAAAGCTTGATCTCCTATACTTGTTACACCTTCGCCTAGTATTAAACTGGTCGCACTACTACAATTCAGAAATGCATTCTCTCCTATACTTGTTACATTATTTGGTATTGTAATAGTTACCAAACTATTACACCCACTAAAAGCATAATCCATTATACTCAAAACACCACTACCAATCGTTAGGTTTTTTAATCGAATACAACCAGAGAACGCGGAAGTTCCTATACTTGATACTTTATTTGGGATAACTACACTAGTTAAATAATTGCACCCACTGAAAGCACTATTACCAATGCTTGTTAAATCACCACCAAGGGATATACTATTTAATGCAGAGCAACCATAAAACGCATAATTTCCAATTCCCTTACATATACTCTCAGGCTCGAATTCTAACATAGTGATATTAGGATCATAAATAGTATTACCAGGATAAAATAGATATGCTGGTATATTCTCAACATTCTTTCCTATAGTAACGGTTATACCAGTAGAATTACCCCCGACATTATTAAATGCATTATTGTTATAACTAGACAAATCAGCACAATTTATCGCGTTATAATTTATCTTTATTAATCCCGTACAATCTTTAAAAGCAGAATTACCTATACTTATTACACCTTCTGGAATTGTTATACTCGTCAACTCTCTACAACCATTAAAAACACCAGTGTCAAGCGTTGTAATTGTATTTGGTATTTTAACACTTGTAAGTTTGGATTTGTTACTAAAAGCATAATATCCCAATTCCGTTACTGGATATACGTCATCATCAACCATGCGATTATCTGCTATTATAACATCAGTGTCTACAACTGTTGGATATCCACTCCCAGAAGAACCAGTACCAACCATACACGCATTTTCATTTGTAATTTTTGTGTATTGCACGCCACTGGTTACTGACTCTACATATACCTGCTGTCCATTAATTAAGAGATCCGTCAAAGCGATACTATTTTCCAACCCCTCATCACTATAAAAATTATATGTATTCTGTAAATCAGGATCAAATAAAATCAAATCAGCTAACGTATAATTATTATTTTTTATTTCTTTAACTAGTAAACCATTTTCTATTATTTGAATAGATGTATTTACAAATTTTGCATACAAATTAAAATTAGTTGTTACTGGTTTATTAAAATCATACTCATTTTCTAAAGTAACATCGGTATACCAACCAACAAACTCATAACCATCTTTTTCAGGTGCCGGTTGAGGCTCTAAAATGGCCTCCCCATTTAAAACATTTACTTTGGAATATTGTATACCCTCACTAATAAACGTTACTGTAAATTGCTCTTTAAATAATGCATATAAATTAAAGTTACTTGTAACTATAGTGCCAAAGTTATATTCGGTAACATAACTTGTATCTGTATACCACCCTACAAAAACCATATTAGTATTATCATGAGTCGGATCATTTGGCTCACTGACGGCAGTATTCTCTGGCACTTTTACAATCTGGTATGTCTCGTCACCACTTATAAATGTTACTGTATATTCTCTTTCGAATTTTGCATAAAGGATCGTATCGTCAGTAATTGGAGTATTGAAATCATACTTTTTCTCAAACGCAGAATCTAAATACCAACCTTTAAATGTCATATTTTCCAATGCAGAAGTTGGTTCAGTAGGAGCAACAGGAGTAGAACCTCCTACAACTTCAGTGGTCATATATGTATTGCCTTCACTTATATACGTTATAGTATGTACTTGTTCGAATCTTGCATACAAGGTGAAGCTCTTGTCGACTATTGTCTCAAAGTTGTACTCGTTGGTGAAATCGGGGTCGGTGTACCAGCCTACAAACTCATAATCTAATTTGCTAGGCTCTGGAGGTACGGTGACTGTGAGCCCGTTAGTTAGAAAGGTTTGAGCGGTCACAAATCCAGCGCCATCCGTGTCAAACGCCACTATATAACCCAACACCGGTGGGGTGCCAAAGTTGGTATTGAATAAAGCACTCAAATCCGTAAGTGCTATACTATCCACATCTTTGGCGTGAATGGCTTGAAGCTCGGCATTTAACTTCAAAGTAGCTGGAGCTGGAGCGTCGTTATTTATACACTTCGCACCTTGATACGTCAGCCCACTGCAAAAGATATACTTATTACTATCTGTTACCTTGAGTGGGGCTCCATCAAGGTCTGTAAGATAATAATATCCGTCCTCAGCTCGCACCCATTTGTATGAATCACCCTCAAAGGTAGCCACATCGTCATAGTTGATAGCAAGTAAAAATCTCTTGTCCTCATCACTAAGTGTACCAGTAGCAACGTATCTTAGGTCTGCCCTAACGTATATATCGTTGCTATCTGTTGCTCGACTAAAAGACACGCCATTGACAATGGTGTCACCAAGGACAACGTCTTGCAAATCTTCCTCAAGATCAATAGTAGCATCAAGAGTAACTGGGTATACATTTACTTCAGTAGACTTACTTACTCTAAACGCACTAGCCAAAGTAATACCAAGTATAGCTAGCACCCCCACCACAATAAATGCTATGTATGTATTTTTTCTTCTAACTCTAATCATAGTTTACCCCCTTGTACGTACACGAAAAAAGACATTTAGTCTCACCATCCTAAATGTTGAATGCAAAAAATGCGCTATTAGCGTTTGATAAAGTCATACAAAACATCCAATAATTGTCTTTTTGCATATTTTCGCCTCTTTTACCTATTTGTATTTATAGTATACCCAATAAGTAGTATATTGTCAAACAATTTGTATTATTTTGCGGAAAATATTTAATTTTTATGCTAGTTTGTCGGTTTAGCATTCTTCTTTAAGGGAGATTCTTCGGCTTTGCCTCTGAATGACAATAAAAAAACACCTCACTAAAATGTGAAGTGTTTCTTTATAGATTCTTCTAGTAAAATCTATACATTAATCATTATTAGTTCTCTAATATACCGCCATGAGAGCTTGCAGCTGCATAGAACATAACTATAGCATCATATGCAGATTCGCTATCTGATAAACCTAAGCCATCAAATGCAGTCCAATAATCATCTTTTATATCTTCAGCTGGGATAACGCTATCAACATTAGCAGCTTGTACAGCTTCAACGATTAAGTCTAAGTTGATCTCAACACCTTGAAGTGCGTTACCTAACTCAAGAGGAAGAGTATACTCAATAGCAACAGTTTCAGCAACGGCTGTAGATGCTAAAGCTACATCCTTGTATACATATCCATCACCAGGAGCAGTGAAGCCATCAGGGATAGCATCAGCATCCTTATTCGCACCTAGAGCGTTATTCAAATCATCAACAGCTTTATCAATAGCTACCTTATCATCAAAGCTATTCTTAGTCTTGATTAACAAATCCTCAACGTTTGCTGTGTCACCTTCAGTTGACCAAGTCCAATTAGCATCACCGTTGCCATCTACATTATCAACCACGTTTACTTTAGTTTCAATATAAGTAGTATCACTTTCAACACGTTCAAAAGTTATAGTGTAGGTAAATTCACCCTCTGTGAAAGTAGCAAATGTGTCATATGCTTTAATACTATCAATTAATGCCTTATCCGCCTCAGCATCTAATGTAGTACCTGTATCAGTACCATCGAATACAGTAACACCAGCTTCGCTATCAACAGCGGCCTGAACTAATTCACCATCTATATAAGCCACCACAACATACTGAGCCTCTAATTGACCTGATTTAAATGTCTTAAATTGAGTTTCATCATCAAATGGTTGATCATATTCTGCGTTAGCTGTTAGCTTATATCTAATGAAAGCTTCTTCGCTACCAGTAGTCAATTTAAGACCAAATACACCTTTTAGCTTGTCACCAGGCATAACAGGAGTGTCGATAGTTGAACCTTGTCTCTCAACATCAATAACATTAGCACCAGTTGACTCAAGACTGATAGTACCGAAAGTAAAGTTGTCGGTGTTGGTTTCTCTATCTGTGAAGAATGCATACGTAATGTTGAACGCAAGCAAGCCTACTAGAAGCACAGCTAGAATAGCAATAACAAAGGATTGTTTCTTGCTAGAAGTTTTTTGTTTTGTCATAATTCTCTCCTTTTAGAAAAATAAGAAATTAAGAAAGTTGCTCTTTCTTGCTCTCATATTAACACAATGAAAAAATAAAAGCAAATAAAAAAGATAACTTTTTGATAAAAAAATACAAATTTCTCAAATTTATTGTAAACGATTTAGATTAAATTATACATAAAAAGAAAAAGTAATTGAAGTTTATAAATGATATTATACATTTTATATGATATAAAGTTTGACACTCTTTAGAATAGCCGAAGTTTCAAAGCTGTACCCTTCCGGGGGATGTTTCGACTCCGTTGCACTCCGCTCAACATGACATAAAGGAATGTTCGACTGCGTTGCACTCCGCATGACATAAAAGAATGGTCGACTCCGTTACACTTCGCTCAACATTGACATTATTATAAAGCAATAATCCATAGTATACCCTTCCGGGGGATTCTTCGACACAGCACTTCCAGTGCTGGCTCAGAATGACATTTAAAACCTTCTTAGGCGTTCTCGACAAACTCGACATGACATTGGCTGTAGAACGGTTGATCCTTTATAGTGGGGCGATTACCCCTAGTAGTGTGGCTCCAAAGCTTTGAAAAGGCTTCTTTATTGTCACCCTGAGCGTAGTCGAAGGGTCTCTTTATTGTCATTCAGAGGCGAAGCCGAAGAATCTCCCGGAAGGGAATACGGACGCTGGGTACAAGCAGAACCCTTCCGGGGGATGTTTCGACAGGCTCAACATGACATTGGTTGTAGAACGGTTGATCCTTTATAGTGGGGCAATTACCCCTAGTAGTGTGGCTCCAAAGCTTTGAAAAGGCTTCTTTATTGTCACCCTAAAGCCCTGTCGAAGGGTCTCCCGGTAGGGAATACGGACGCCGGGTACAAGCAGAACCCTTCCGGGGGATGTTTCGACAGGCTCAACATGACATTATTGTAGAACGGTTGACCCTTTATAGTGGGGCAATTACCCCTAGTAGTGTGACTCCAAAGCTTTGAAAAGGCTTCTTTATTGTCACCCTGAGCGTAGTCGAAGGGTCTCCCGGTAGGGAATACGAAATTAAGTATAAGAAATAACGAATATAGAACGCGTAATCAACCATACGTTCTTCTCTTATTTAATATTATAACCCTTGTTATTATTAGTTGTACCCTTCTTAGGCGTTTTCGACAGGCTCAACATGACATTAATACAAAACATTTAATCATTATTTGTAAAAATGAACAACTTTGGTTGTATCATTCAGAACAAGTGCGTAGCACGCCGTGAAGAATCTCCCGAAAGGGAATACGAAGGCTTGGTACAAGCAGAACCCTTCCGGGAGATATTTCGACTCCGTTTTACAACTCCGCTCAATATGACATTATTATTAAACGCTTAACCTAAGCGATGTCACCCTAAAACTCTGCCTAAGGGCTTCTTTATTGTCATTCAGAGGCGAAGCCGAAGAATCTCCCGGAAGGGGAACGGATACTGGGCACAAGCGGAACCCCTCTTAAGCGTTTTCGACTCCGTTTACAACTCCGCTCAACATGACATTTATTATAGCAGAGATAACCCTAGTAATATCGCACAAAGCAAACACGAGACGAAAAATCCCCTCATTTGTCATTCAGAACAAGTGCGTAGCACGCCGTGAAGAATCTCCCGGAAGGGAATACGGACGCTGGGTACAAGCAGAACCCTTCCGGAGGATATTTCGACAGGCTCAACATGACATTAATACAGAACATTTAATCATTATTTGTAAAAATGAACAACTTTGGTTATGTCATTCAGAACAAGTGCGTAGCACGCCGTGAAGAATCTCCCGGAAGGGAATACAAAGGCTTGGGACAAGTAGAACCCTTCTTATGTGTTTTCGACAGGCTCAACATGACATTTGTTGTAGCACATTAATACATTTTATTTGTTGTAACCACTATTAGTATAAAAATGTACCCTTCCGGGGGATGTTTCGACAGGCTCAACATGACATTAATACAGAACATTTAATCATTATTTGTAAAAATGAACAACTTTGGTTATGTCATTCAGAACAAGTGCGTAGCACGCCGTGAAGAATCTCCCGGAAGGGAATACAAAGGCTTGGGACAAGTAGAACCCTTCTTATGTGTTTTCGACAGGCTCAACATGACATTTGTTGTAGCACATTAATACATTTTATTTGTTGTAACCACTATTAGTATAAAAATGTACCCTTCCGGGGGATGTTTCGACAGGCTCAACATGACATTATTGTAGAACGGTTGACCCTTTATAGTGGGGCGATTACCCCTAGTAGTGTCACCCTAAGCGTAGTCGAAGGGTCTTCCGGAAGGGAATACGGACGCTGGGTACAAGCAGAACCCTTCTTATGTGTTTTCGACAGGCTCAACATGACATTTATTATAGCAGAGATAACCCTAGTAATATCGCACAAAGCAAACACGAGACGAAAAATCCCCTCATTTGTCATTCAGAACAAGTGCGTAGCACGCCGTGAAGAATCTCCCGGTAGGGAATACGAAGTTAAGTATAAGATATTACGAATATAGAACGTGAAATCAACCATATGTTCTTTTTTATTTACTATTGTAAACCTTGTTATTATTAAGTTGTACCCTTCTTAGGCGGTTTCGACAGGCTCAACATGACATTATTGTAGAACGGTTGATCCTTTATAGTGGGGCAATTACCCCTAGTAGTGTGGCTCCAAAGCTTTGAAAAGGCTTCTTTATTGTCACCCTAAAGCCCTGTCGAAGGGTCTCCCGGAAGGGCCTTGCACTACCCTAAGCCTGTACTAATTTTAAATTTTTATAAAAATTAAAATAAAAGCCATTATTATTTTAAAAATATAAATGACTTTAAAATTATTATATAAACTATGTGATGTTAAAATTTTATTAATATAAAATTTTAATAAATTCTAACGAATTTTGCGTTCTTCGCACGCCATCACGGTTTGAATTACCATCAGTTTTGCTTACAAATGTCTTCGGCGCTTGTAGACAAAACTTCCGATAATATAGATCATGAGTTTTCTAGTAACATTTTGTCAGCAACTAATGCTATAAATTCACCATTGGTTGGCTTTTCGTTGGAACTATACACCGAGACTCCGAATAGTGAATTTATATTCTCTATCTTACCTCTATTCCAAGCCACCTCTATAGCGTGACGTATAGCTCGCTCTACTTTACTAGCTGAGGTCTCGTACTTAGCGGCAATTTCTGGATAAAGTCTTTTTGTGATGCTATTGATGATATTAGGGTCGTTGATGCTCATTTTTATAGCTTCTCTTAAAAATTTATATCCTTTTATATGAGCTGGGATGCCAACAGTCATAAATATATAGCTTATTTTCTCATCTATTGCCTTACTATTGTTATTTGTCTGCGCATTTTTTACACTAACCTCACTAGGCTCTGCAAGCACATCCTCACATCTTTGACGCAAGGTACTGGATTTTACAGGCTTTAACATATAATAAGATACGCCCATATCCATACACTTAGTAACAAATTTATCACTACTAATAGAGGAACAAACAATAATCTTGATTGAATTGCCGTAATCCTTTTGAATGCTATCTATTATGTCAAAACCATCCGCGTTAGGTAAAAGTAAATCCAATACCACCACATCTGGTCTTAAGCTCTTTATAGTTTTTAACGCTTCTTCACCGTCAGTAAAATATTCGAAAGTATCATTCTCAAACTCCTTTTTGAGTTCACTCGCAAAATCTTGATTTTCATCTATTAAAACAATTTTCATATCGTTTTTTCTCCTTAAATAAAAAGTTACTAGCATAATAACACATAAATTTTAATCTTGTTACAAAATAAAATATATAAAAAAGGAAAATTTAAGGGGAATTTAGATAAAAAACTCATATAATTTCATATTTTTATGTTTTCTAATAAAAAAGCCAAAATGAACTTGCATTTTCAATTAATAAAGTTGATTGTGTCTAAACATAAAAGACCTTAAAAATATTATTATAAATTGTTTGTTTTGTTTGATTTTTTTTATATGTTTTGATAAACTAAATATATTATATAGATATACCGAGGTGTTTTAATGAATAAATTATTAGACAAAGATACTCCGTCAAAATCAGAGCTTCAGCTAATTGACGCGTATTTTAGGGCGACAAACTTTTTATGTGCTACCCAATTATACCTAAGAGACAACCCACTACTTAGAAGGCCATTAACAAAACAAGACGTAAAAAATCGTATTGTAGGTCCTTGGGGTACTGCTCCTGGACAAAACTTTATATATATACATATGAATAGGGCAATAAAAAAATATAACCTTAATATGATATTGTTGTCTGGTCCTGGTCATGGTGGACATTTTTGGACAACAAATACCTATTTAGAGGGTACTTGGAGCGAATTTTATCCAGATATTACGCAAGATGAGCAAGGGTTAAAAAAGTTTGACAAGCAATTTTGCTTCCCTTATGGCGTCTCTAGCCACGTCGCACCTGAGATGCCAGGGTCTATCCACGAGGGGGGCGAACTTGGCTATGTACTAGGTCACGCATATGGTGCTGTATTAGACAATCCAGATTTAATCGCTACAGCAATAGTTGGTGACGGCGAAGCGGAGACTGGGCCTTTGGCGACTTCGTGGCACGCTAACAAATTTATAAATCCTATTACCGACGGTGCGGTACTACCAATACTACATTTGAACGGATTCAAAGTATTCAATCCGACGGTTCTTGCTAGAATTAGTCACGAGGAGCTAAAAAGCTTATTTGAAGGTTATGGATATGAGCCTTACTTTGTAGAAGGTAGCGACCCTATGAAGATGCATATGCTTATGGCACGCACGGTTTGCACAGTAATAAAGAAGATAAAGCAAATTCAACACAAAGCCCGAACCACCAACGATCCTACAAGACCTAAATGGCCTATGATAATATTAAGGACGCCAAAAGGATGGACTTGTCCTAAGATGGTAGACGGCAAGCTTTGTGAAGGCACGCACAATGCTTATCACGCACCTTTTGATATGACCAAAGAAAGTCATTTGCAAGAATTAGAGGCTTGGCTAAGAAGTTACCGTCCAGAGGAACTATTCGACGAAAAAGGTCAACTAATCAAACCACTTAGGGACCTTGCCCCTAAAGGAAATGCTCGTATGGGAAGTAATCCTCACGCTAACGGCGGACTACTACTAAAAGAGCTAAAACTACCTAAAATAGATTTATTTGCTGTAAAAGTACCTAAGCGTGGCGAAACTCTAAGTGCTGACACTACGGTGCTTGGCAATTATATGAAAGATGTGATTAGACTTAATCCAACAAATTTTAGGATATTTAGCCCAGACGAAATGGTGTCAAATAGAATGAAACCTGTGTACAACGTGACTAACAATGTGTTTAATGCAGAAATTTTGGATATTGACGAATGTATAGCACAAAGTGGCAGAGTGATGGATTCTTATCTCAGTGAGCATATGTGTGAGGGGTGGCTAGAAGGGTATCTACTAACTGGCAGGCACGGAACTTTTAGTTGCTATGCGGCGTTTATACGTGTAGTAGACTCTATGATCTCTCAACATTCTAAATGGATTAAGATGAGTAAAGAGGTCGCTTGGCGAAAGCCTATAGCTTCGCTCAACCTAGTACTCACCTCACACGCTTGGCAACAAGAGCATAATGGGTATTCACATCAAGACCCAGGACTTCTTGACCATTTAGCTAATAAAAAAGAAGATATAATCCGCCTTTATCTACCACCTGACAGCAACTGTTTACTATCTTGCTATGAGCATTGTATGAAGACAAAAAATTATATCAATGCTATTATTACGTCTAAACACCCATCACCTCAATGGTTAAACATTGATGAAGCAAAAGCACATTGCGAACAAGGTATTGGCGTTTGGGATTGGGCTAGCAATTCCCCTACTAGACCTGATGTGGTAATAGCTTGCGCTGGAGATGTCATCACAATGGAGACGGTAGCCGCTGCAACTATCTTAAAAGAAAATCTACCTAAATTAAAGTTTAGATTTATCAATGTGGTCGATTTGATGAAATTAACGTCTAATACCGCACATCCACACGGATTAACCGATAAAGAATTTGATAAATTGTTTACCAAAGACAAACCTATCATATTTAATTTTCACGGTTATAGGAGCTTAATACATGAATTGACTTGGAGTAGAACAAATAGAGACATCACCGTTTGCGGGTATCAAGAAGAAGGACGTATATCTACACCATTTGATATGAGGGTGCAAAACAAAGTCGACAGATATAACCTTGTCAAAGAAATACTAAAACACATCCCTAAGACCGAAGAAACAAAAGCCCTTGACAAGAAAATGGATGAGATGCTAAAACGTCATGTAGAATATATCAAAGAAAACGGAATTGATATGCCTGAAGTACTAAACTTCAAATTTAACATTAAATAACAAAAAAAATGTCACTCGCAATGAGAGACATTTTTTATTAGTAATCACTAGCAGATATTTCATCCACCTTATTTGAATATTTGTCTATGACGCTTTGCAATACTCCTTCTATTTCGTAACGATAGACCACCCTTATTGTTTCTACATCCTGTTCGTCTTTGGATATATTTACACAGTATACACTATCCGGCGTTTGGCTAAGTTTTATAACAAAGCCGTTACTATAGGTAATAGTCATTAAATCTTCGTCTTTTCGTAAAAAAGGATTTACTCGTCCTTTGCCTACATCTAGATTAGGAAACATCAAATCTTTTACATTGGTTTTTAGTAGTACTTTAAACCTTAAATACGCAAAGCCCGCAAGTACAAAAAATACGCCACTTAAAATATAGCTAAACACACCCCCAACCAGTACCGCAGTCGCAAAGGCAATAGCAAAGCCTACTACACAAATACCTAACATAAGTGCTGTGATATTTTCTCTACTTTTTTTGTTGTCTACTATTACAGAATCTTTATCTAAAGATTTGATAGATTCTTGCACTTTAGCGACACTTTCTACAAGGTCGGTATATCTAGCATAGTCATCTCTTAACATCACATAAGAACTAAGATGCTTTGTGATAAGCTTAAGTTTGGCATCCCTATTAGTTCCCAGCAAAATGTCATTAAGCTCGACAAGCAATATTTCATTGATAAAGTCTTTTATATCTTCGTCATCCTGATACTTAAGTGCCGTATTGATTGCGTTTAAAACATTTTCATTCAATTCTTTATACTTTTCGTTCATTAAAATCCATCCTTTATTGAGACTGCTTTTACACTTCAACGTCTTCTTTGTAGTTAGGCGTAATTATATCAATATTACCCTCGTATTCTTTTTTTACCTTAGTTGTATCCACTTCAATAGTAATTGGCGGGAATGTATCATCCCAGTGATCAAGCATAATTTTCTTTGGCTTCAGCCTTTGTATAATTGGCTTAGCATGTGCTAAGTTGTCCCTATACCCCACATAAGGCAAAACTAACAAGTCGCAGCCGGTCGGGTATACTACGTCTTTTGCTAAATTCATACTACCCATTATAGCGACTTTCTTTCCATCTGCCTCGACCCAAAAAAGCACGGTCTCATTAGCTTCTGGACATTTATTATTTTCACTCAATATGTAAGGTACATTCTTAATATATCTATAAGTTCTGCCCTTTAATAAATAAGACGTCAAAGACCCTTGCAATACTGCGTGTTTACTTTTGTATACCGTAATCTTAATATCGCCTATGTTTAGCACATCGTTTGGAGATATCTTTATTAAATGTTCCTCACTAATACCCCTACGCCTTAATGTGTTGTATGGCGTTTTTGTGCAATAGATTTTTACGCCTACATTACGTGAGACTATATCAGGGATGCTTGATATATGATCAAAGTGTCCGTGCGTAACGACTATACTATCAAACCCATCGTAATCTTCCAGTCTAGTATCTACTTTACTATACCTTAACGGCACAAACGGGTCAAAAATAATTTTTGTTAAGTTAGTCTCAATAACTATAGAAGCAGTGCCATACCATCTAACCCTCATACCGTATCCTCCTACCCTTTTTTAAGCTACTAAATATTATAGCACCATTTTTTTAGTAAATCAAATGTTAAAATTAAACTAGACAAATATTTAATATTTTTTCTTAAAAAAAATAAAAAACTGTTGACAAGAGCAAATAGTATTGTTATAATGTACTTGTTATTCCCCAATAGCTCAGCCGGTAGAGCGCTCGACTGTTAATCGATAGGTCGTAGGTTCAAGTCCTACTTGGGGAGCCAAATATTACAAAATAAGAACCGCGTTATATTAATAACCATTAGCTCTTATTTTGGATTGCTTATAAATAGGTGTTAACGCACCTATTTTTTTGTATTATAAGCTAACCACAAATTAACACATAAATAGAGTGCAACAAAAGGTGCCGTGATGGCACCTTTTTTGGTTTGCCAAAATGGCTAAATAAAGTGAAATTTTCTAAAAAAAATGT
This sequence comes from uncultured Clostridia bacterium, assembly GCA_944349765.1. Taxonomy (GTDB): domain Bacteria; phylum Bacillota; class Clostridia; order Christensenellales; family UBA1242; genus CALVNN01. The sequence goes on from CALVNN010000008.1 coordinate 19,819, forward strand.
CATCAAATCAAATTTAAGAATTTTTTACTAATTTTATAAAAATTCATTCAAAAAATAGTCTCAAGCATCAAATTATCAAAAAAAACGTTCAAAAAATCAAAAATAGGTAATTTACCCGCTTAAAACTCATTCAAAAAAATAAAAATCTGAAGTTTTACCATAAAAAAACGTTCAAATTTGTGTCGGTTTATATATGATTTTAGCTAATTTTGGGTAATTTTGTCTAAATAATAAACCTTTTGATTAATTTAATTCAATATAGTCAATCATTTTATAAGTTTTTAAGTCAAAAGTCTTAAAAATACCAGTATAAATGGTATAATATATTGAATTTTAATAAAGGTGTGAGAAATGAAAGACAGATTAAAAAAACTTAGGAAAGAAGCACATAAGACACAATTTCAAATAGCACAATTACTTAACATAACCCAACCTGCATACGCTAAATATGAAAAGGGTCTAACTGAGCCTGACTGCTCATCTTTAAGAAAACTTTCCGAGTATTATGGGGTCGACATCGACTATATTGTAAAAGACGAAAGCTCAAAAATGACCGAATTAGAAGCTGAAATAATGCAATTAGTTAAGAAAATGTCTCCAGAAAATCAACAAATAATATTATCTATTGTAAAGCAGATACTTAATCTTAAAACAGATAAGGAGTAATTAATTATACCCTTATTGTTTTATTTCTGACATTAATAAAAAAACGCTAGGCAAAATACCTAGCGTTTTTCTAATTCTTTCATAATTTTCTCACCACTACTAGTACCTAGTCTCTTTGCTCCTGCATTTATAAAGCTCTCAGCATCAGCAAGGGTGCGTATGCCACCACTCGCCTTTACATATTTACCGCTCTGCATCAAAGATACCATTAATTTGACATCTTCAAGCTTAGCACCATCACCAACAAATCCCGTGCTAGTTTTAATAAAGTCTGCTTTACTAAAATTAACCAATTCGCACATCTTGGCTATTTGCTCTTGCGTTAGGATAGACGTCTCTATGATTACTTTAACTACGGCATTTGTTGCTTCTTTTATAGCGTTTATCTCATTTATAATTTGAGCGTAATTTCCATTAAGAAAATCTTCGTGGTTTACCACCATATCCAGTTCATCAGCACCATCACTGACAGCTAGCTTCGCCTCAAAAATCTTTGTCTCGGTTTTGTTGGCCCCTAAAGGAAATCCTATTACTGTAGCGACCTTGACATCGGTATCCTTTAAGATACTTTTGCAAAGACTTACGTAGTCTGGCTGTACACACACCGCACAAAAATCATAATAAATAGCGTCATTACACAATTTACGAATATCTTCTTCTGTAGCTGGTTTAAGCAATGTACTATCAATATACTTATTAATCATCATATTTACCTCTTAAGTATTATAGCAAATTGTATGTAAAAAGCAACTTTTTTGGTATATTTAATTTGCATTACCGGAAGATGTCGTACATAGAGGCGGAGCCACATTTGACAGCAGCTGATGGTTATTCAAGTTGTGATGCCGTGCGTCAGCACGCTAATTCGCCAGAATTTCTAAAATTTAATGTCAATTAAATTTTAGCATTACATAATATTCACATCATACGTAATATGAACAAAATACTCGCTAATTACATTGTTATTTTCATCGCAAAAGCCATAATACAAGTAGTTATCCTCACCGTCTTCTATGTCACTAGTCACCTTAAAATTATTTTGCTTACTATCGCCTATTATATATTCAACTTTTTCGTAATAGTAGCCATCTTCTATACTTTGAGCCTTATCAATAGGTGTTGGACCTCTTCCATCCATTTTATCTATTTTGACAGCGTCATCATTAGGTAGTTTAATTTTAAGTTTTATCCAATCTGTATAATAAGATGGTGTTTCTCCACTACTTGTAACGTGACTCGCCCCTACCTCACCTGTCATAGCCGTTGTGTTTTCTTTAAGTGCTTCATCAGTCACATCGCCCTCAACTAGCACTGTAATCTGTGCTATCTCACCAAGCTCACCAAACTTAGCTATACGCTCCTCACTATCTGTACCCAGTATAAAAGCCTTTTTGCTATCACCATCGACAACTTTGGCTGAGATACCTCCCATTTTTGTATATGTAGCATCTGCCCAAGCTAGCTTCCCGCCAAAACAGCCTCCGCATAAGATCACACAAACAGCAATTGAACACGTAAAAAAGGAATAGATAAGTTTCTTCATAAAATCTCCTAAAATATATCTTTAAAACAACAATATATTCTATGATAATAAAACTTACGCTATTCTCATATTACAATCTTCGACGCAAGTTGTCGACATAAAAATTCTTTAAATATCTTTATCCATAAAATAATTTAATCAAAGCACTAAGTATTAATGATATGAGAATCAAATACTCTTGTTAGATTGTTTAGTTTGTTGTGTTTTCTTATAGCCTGCAGAATGATCTCGTCTAAAAGTTTAGAAAAATCAAATTTTTCTTTCCACAAATAATACGCCAAAGAACCCGGAATGGTATTTACTTCATTAACATAAAGCTTGTTATCTTCATCTAACAAATAATCCACCCTGATAACACCGTCACACTCCAAGCATTTATATATGCCTGAAGTTAAAAATTTTATTTCTTCGGTAAGCTCATCTTCTAAAGGTGCTGGGATGACCCTAGATTGATTAACTAACCCCTTTTCATTATCGCCTTTTAGTTTACCCTTGTCACCACCTCTATATTTGTCGTCAAAGGACAAAAAATCCTCATTTTTCATCACCATTTCAACGTCGCTAGATAGTATATCCCCATTAACCATAGTTGCTGAACAATTAACCTCAACAGATTTTACAAATTTTTCTGCAAGCAATTTATTATCTAATTCAAAGCATAACTCACAGGCTTCATTTAGCTGACTTGCATCGTGCACCACACTTACGCCTATACTACTACCTAAGGATGCTGGTTTAATGACCATAGGAAAGTCTAACTTAGCAATCTTATTTTTTGCCGACTTTATATCTTTAAACCATTCATCACTAGATACAGCTATACCCTCCACTACGCAAAAGCCTTTACTTTTTAAAATTGTCTTGGTTATCGCTTTATCCATAGTGATAGCTGAGGACTTCACATCTGGGCTAGTAAAGGGAATATTACTTGCCGTCAATACACCTTGCAATACACCATCTTCACCATTTGTTCCATGGGTGCAAAGCAACGCACAATGCACTTCGGTGACATTAAAGGTAAGAACGCTTAAAGACTCGCTAAATAAATGGTTGTCACCCGCCTTTAAGAAAACTTTTTTACTTCGCCTCTCTATTAAATCTTTTGGTTCTCGCACATCATCATACAGATGCCACTGACCATTTTTAGTTATGTACACTGGGAATACTTTGTATTTGCTTTTGTCCAACGCCTTTAACACTTGCAAGCCAGTCAATACACTTATATCGTGTTCTACACTCACGCCACCAAATAATACTACTATGTTAGTTTTCAAAAAAAACACTAGCCTCCTTAAAAAATAACTAGTGTTTTATATGATTTTAAATGTAAATTTGTTAATTAAGTATAGTTATCAGGTAGATCATTTTCAATAAGCACGCAGGTGTTATTCGGCTCTATTACATCTTTTAATGTTATAAAAGCTAGAGCAAAACTGTCTTTTATAATGATTTGACTTTCATCCATTCCACCTTTTATCAACCCCTCTTTCAAACTATCTCTATTGACTTTATTGACAACAATACAGGTATCTGCTACTTTGGCTATAGCTTCGCCAAATTTTACATTTTCTTCATACTCCATATTTCCAAGTTCAATCAAGCCTGGAGTTAAGACTACTTTTTTACCTTCAAATAGACTTAGTACCTTTAATGCACTTTGAGCTCCCTCGACACTCGCATTGAAAGAATCATCTAAGACTTTAAAGCCTTTATATTTTGTTCTAAGCTCTAGTCTGTGTGGGACAGGTTTTAATTCGCTGATGGCTTCGACAATATCTTTGGCTGGCACACCCAATTTGTTCGCCATACATACACATAAGAGTATGTTACTGATATTGTGTTCACCTAATAGTCTAGTAGTACAAGTATATTTGCCCTCAGGCATAACTAGCTCAAAGCTCATACCTTCATTAGAGAGCTTTATGTCTGAAGCATAAATGTTTGCTTCAGTATTATTTACCGATGTGAATTGCTTCTCAAGATTTGCCTTTTCGTATAGTTCCATAGACCCAGCGTTATCACCATTAAATACCGCAAAACCATTTACTTTTTCTAGATTTTTTATCAATTCAAATTTGGTATTTTTGATATTTTCGATGGTTTTAAAAGTCCTTAAATGCTGAGTCCCTACGGCTGTCAAAATTCCCATTTTAGGATTGATGATATTGCATAAATAATTAATATCCCCTACATTGTCCGCCCCCATTTCAGCTATTAAAATCTGGTCGTATGGTTTGAGATATTTAAGCACAACTTTTGTTAGTCCCATAGGTGTATTAAAACTATGTGGACTCATACAAACTGAGTATTTCTTGCTAAGAATACTATTCAAAATATATTTACAAGAAGTTTTACCGAAGCTTCCCGTTATACCGATTTTAATAAGATTTGGCATCTTTTTTAGCACTTTTTTAGCTCTTGAGATATAAGTCTGCCTAATAAGAGCCTCAAGAGGTAACATCAAATAATGTGCTAAAGGTACAGCAATAATTAGTATAAGTGGTGTAAGTGTTATAATACCATAGCTTAAGAAAGTAATATATTCTGTACTAACCGCTATTAGTATAAATGTAACCGCAGTCATTATGATAAACAAACAAATACTAAGTCTATTCATTCTGTTTGTTTGCTTTAAAGGAATTTTCTTAGGAGCGTCAAATAGATTTTTGATAAATACGATTGAAAAATAAAAATAAAATATCAATCCTAAATAGTACAAGTAACTATTTTGCAAATAACTATCAAACACAGCATTAGTAACTAGCACACCAGCAATAGATAAAAACGACAAAAAAACGACTCGGCTAACGTATTTACCTTTAGTGTCTTTAAGCCATTCTATATACGCAGTCATCTTGTATCCGCCTAGTTGCAAAACTTGCAAAAATTTATATCCGACCAAACACATCAAGACGCCATTAATGATTGATAGTGCAAGTGCAACATAAAAATGTGCATCCATTTGCTGAAAAAATTCCATATTTTAACTCCCTAAAAAATTATTTATCTTATCCAAATATTGCTCTCTATTTTCTAAAAAAGCATAATGCCCACCATTAAACACCACTAGTTCTGCTTTTAAATGCTTAGCTAAATATTTGCCACATTTTAGCGTCGTATCATTATCATCACGCCCCCACACCACTAAACAAGGTGCCGAAATCTTAGCAAGCTCTTTTCTTTGATTGACTTTTATAATTTGATTAAAAGTTTGTTTCATTGTGTCGCTTAAAGTTACATAATCTTCACTACCTGTCTTTCCAACAAACCAATCGTCTAGCAAACCTATCTTAGCTAAAAACTTTTTCCATTTATAATTTGCTATTTTTAGATAATCTATTACACTTTTACGGCCTATACCAGCTATGTCAGTAAGCACCATTTTATTGACTTTGTCAGTGGTCGAAGCCAATCTTAACGCCATTCTCCCACCAAAGGAATGAACTATCAAATTTAGTTTGTCTAACCCTAAATGCTTCGTTAGTTCGTTAAGCATATCAACATAGGTATCTAAAGTCCAAGCTTCTTTTGGTTCCTGCGAATTTCCAAAAGGCGGAAGGTCTAGGTTTAAAGTATTTAAAGTACTCGTATCAGCTACCCATTTAAAAATATTTTGGTTACCACCCCAGCCGTGCAAATATACATTTGTAATCTTAGTCCCTTTATCGACAAAAGTATAATCTATTTCAATGTCTTTATACAAAAATCTCATATTTTTATATATGACTCTTATAAAACAAACTTTACAATAAGCGAGACATTATTACAGCATCCGCCCCGTCCTTGTAATAAGCTTTTCGACGCGCAACTTCGCAAAATCCCTCTGATAGATAAAGACGTTTTGCCTGCTCATTAGTATCTTTGACCTCAAGGTACAATTTTTCTAACGCTCTATCATTACACTCTTCAATTACAGCTTCAAGCAATGCTTTGCCAAAGCCTTTTTTTCTATATCTTTTCTTAACCGCAATCCTTAGTAGCTCAGCTTCGCCCTCAAGGAGTAATAAACTTATGTACCCAGCAATATCGCCATCATCCGTTCTAACAACTTTGTACAAAGAACGTTGATTGAAGTCGCTCTGTATCATCTCCTTAGTCCACGCTTCATCGCCAAAGCACTCACCCTCAATAGCGACTATTTCCTTTAGGTCGCCCTCTACGGCACACTCAACTCTCATCTGTCGCTCCTTTAAGCTGTCTTTCGGCTTGGCTTAGTTTGAGATAAATCGGCGATAATGTATCTATACTGACAAGCTCACCTTTGTTATATTTTTGCTGAGTAACGGCTAATTCATTCAAGGCGTCAACCTCACTTTCTTCAAAGGCGTCCTTTAATGAAGCAACCTCTTCATTAGTCAAGACTCGAACATTATCGACAGCATCACCCTTAGCATCTCCGACAAAATAGTCATCTTTACTGGCTCTAAGACACACAGTGCCATACTTGTCATAACCTAAAGCTTCAAGACTATTAAAAGCAACAACTTTAGCATCTCTTCCCGCTAAAAAGCCTTTAAGCAAGCTTAGCCCTATCCTAACACCAGTAAATGAACCAGGTCCTATATTCACACCAAAGACGTCTATATCGCTTAGCTTTAAATTAACACTAGTCAAAAGTTCGTCTACAAAGCGTAATGCACTCTCACTATGTCTTTCACCGGGCAAAGACTTTTTTATATACACTTGTTCGTCTACTTTTAATGCGTATACAGCCACATCCAAAGCAGTGTCAATAATTAGATAATTCATACACCCTCTATCTCTATATTTCGCTTATCGTCATCAAGTTTGTTTATATTGACTGTAATTACGCTTTTAGGCAAAAGGTTAGCAGTCTTACTAGACCATTCAATAGCACACACATAGTTTTTATCGCCTATAAACTCTTCAAAGCCGAGCTCTTTAAGCTCACTATCGTCGTCAATCCTATACATATCAAAGTGACAAAACTTAATATTCTGCCCTTGATAAACATTCATAATATTAAATGTCGGACTATTAACTACAGCCTGAACACCTAGCCCTTTTGCAAGCCCTTTTGCAAAAACAGTCTTACCCGCGCCGAGATCACCATTTAACAAAATCACCTCACCGCCTCGTAGCTTTTTCGCTAAATCTTCACCAACCTTAAAAGTCTCATCAATAGAATTAGTTATCAAAATAAACCTACCTTATATAAAGATAATCTATTTTAACATAATTTACGTTTGTTTACAAGATTTTTATTATGTACCGCTAGTAAAACACATAGAAAAAATTAAATACTTATACTTCTCAATACTTTTTTACAAATTATCTCATTATTTTTGAAAAAATCATTTATATGTTTGTTATACACGAACCTCTAGTGTCAAAAATAACTAAAAAGGAGATTTAACTTAAATGAGTTATAGAAGAGCGGTTAATTTTGTAGATGATTTATTTAAGAGTTTTATAATATTTGTAATTGTATTTATTTGGTTTAGGTATTTTTTAGATAGCCTGGCGTTAAGCCTAGTATTGGGCGTAGTCACCTCTCTACTTATAAGCATATCTTTAATAGCATTGAAAAAGAAAAAAATAGATAGCATAAATCTATCACGAAAACAACAACTTGAATTAGATGATATAGCTACCTATCTGCTATTAAGCAACAAAAATGAAATTCTTGACATATTCAACCAAACTATTATGGGAGCCATAAGTGGTAGATATATAATAAAAGATAGTAAAGTCTACTATCCATTTTTTGAAAGCGAAATATTTAGTTTGAATGATCTATATAGAGTGATTAAGACACTACCAGAAAATATCGAACTTGAGATAATTGCTATAAATTTTGACACTAAGGTAGAAAAAGTGTCAAAGAGTCTTAAATCCAACAAAATAATATTAACGTTTAAAGATCAAATGTACACTAAATATCTCTTGGACAAAAAATTAGACATTAAGTCAAAACTATCGCAATCGGCGAAAACTACGTTTAAGGATTTTCTTAGATTATTTGTCCGCCCTGAAAACTCAAAAGGTTACTTATTTAGTGCATTTTATATACTACTTGCCTGCTTAATCATTCCACAAAAACTCTACTATCTAATATTTGCCAGCGTTTTACTTGTGCTAGCTCTTATTTGTCGTTACAAAAGACAAAAAGCTTAATCCTGCAATAGACTCAAAATAAGGTCAACGACCTCATCTATCACTTGATTTTTATTGTCTTGACGGACATCATATTTGACGACCACTTTTTTTGTGTAATAATTTTTACCATCATACACCGAAATAAAAACCGTACTGTCGTCGCCAAATTTATTTTTTTCATCTACTCTTTTTAATTTGCCTGTTATACCTATCCCGAAGCTAGAACCAGTATAATCTAATATAGCTCTACTCATCTCTTTTGCGGTCTCTTCGCTGTATACGGTAAACTTATCAATGACGTCTTTATCTACTCCAAACTTTATTTTGTATTCATTTGAATAGGTCACTACACCAAAACTAAAAACTTTGCTTGAATGTGGATGATTGGTTAATTCATTACAAAGACCGCCACCTGTGCAAGACTCCATAGCACTGACGGTCTTACCTTTTTGTCTTAATGTATCTATTAATCTTATTACTTTATTCATACATACTCCTTTAAAATCAAAAGACAAACTAATATCAATAGTTTGTCTTGAAATTACTCTTCGTCTTTTTTCTTCTCAATCTTCTTTGTCATTCTAAAAGAATGTGAGTATTTACTCTCATCAATAGCAAATAAAAACTTACATTGCTTAGCTAGCCTACGGTTTAACTCTTCAAAGTACACATCCCCGCAAGTACTATCTGGCTCTTCTTTGATGCGAAGTAAATTGACGTAATTTTCCCTTTTTGTATCGACATTCCTAAAAGTCACTTGCTCTATAGTAAGCCTTGCCTTAAACCCTTTAATATTAACCATCTTATAATCTTGATTTTTCATATCAACATACATCTTTGGTACCACATTTTTAAATAGGCTATCCGCATCAAATGTAAGTGGCTCTGTAAAGCATCTTGATAAAGAGTAACTCAAAAACTCAAGATTATTGACAGGCTCACTCTTCGCATCTACAGACTTAACAAAACGATATTTTTCAAACATTTTGATAAATTTTTTATTAGGCGAATTTTCTATATCACGCTCTAGTATAATATCCCTTTTATTACCTACGGTATCTGTACTTAGTATTATTTTTGACGAGCGTAAAATATTATCATCAGTGTCATAAAATATAATTTGACGTTTGTACTTTTCTTCTTTTGTCGTATTGTATCCAGCAAAAATTTTGATTACCTTATATATTTCCTTTTCTGCATTCTTTTTAAAAACTTCATAATATTGTTCTCTTGGCTCGTTCATACACACCTCTTCATATCAAAATGCTTTATAAAAATTAATCTACATTTATTATAAACAAAATCTTCAAATTACGCAACAAAAATATAACTTTTTTAAAATTAAAACAAAAAGATTGTACTAATTTTTTTGTTGTGATATAATTATCTTATCTTGAATACAATAAAAAGAATGCAATTTTCTTATTGCAAATATTTTATACCTATAAACTAAAAGGAGTGTTATGAAGAAAAAAATTGTACTATTGCTTTTGGCCACTGTTTTTTTATTCACTGGATGTGCTAATGTAGAATACACCGTTGTAGATAGTGGCACCTACCTGCAACAAAACATTCAGGTTTCTTTAGACAAGGCTAAGTTAGATGAAGCAAATTGTCCTATTGAAGACGTCAAAAAGAGTATTGTAAATTGCGTAAATTCATTACACGATGCTCAATACAATAGCTTTTTGTCAAATCTTCAAATGCTCGTTGTGAATGAAAGCCTTACGCCTAATCAATGCGAAGAAATCCTTAATGCTATCAAAGTATCAAGAGTATGGCCGACAGATGAAATATATATGTATGAGATATTATTTACAGGCGTTTCTAGTGCTGACCTTAGATTGAGCTATACCGAAGTATTCTATTTGTACAACTATGGCACCACTATACCGCCATCAAGTGACGATGAAAGTGAAGGTAATGTCATAACCTTTGAGTGGCTTACTACAAAAGTCGAAAGCACACAAACGACCGCCTTTGCTAACAGTGATAGTATAGCTAATTACTTTATGGCGCTATTTGCTGACTATGGGTTTACGGAAGAAGACGTAAGTTATACCTACACATATGGCACAAATTATCACAGGCTTCATAGCGATGCGGATACTATAGAAAATGTAAATGGTATCTATATGCACACTTGGGACTTAGAAAATAAAGATGAAGAAATAACACTATATAGATTGATAGCAGACACTACAGGTTGGTATATAATTGCACTAATTGTTGGCGTAGTAACAGCTGGTATTGTTGCCATAATAGCCTACACAAAAAAATCAAAAAGTAAAAAAGCTATTAACGCTGAATTATCAGATATAACTAATATAGAAAACAAAAACTAAATTAAAAGAAAAAACCTCACTATTTTAAAACCCTAAATAGTGAGGTTTTTTGATTAGCTTTTTGATGGAATGCCGTACTCTAAATATTCGTTTGGACTAGAGCGATATTCATCCACCATTTTTTCTAACTTTTCTATCAAACTTTCTTCATATTCTTCATCGCTACTTATTTGCGTTTGTAAGATATAAATGTGTGATATATTATCTTCAATAGACATTTCAAATACACCTTCATCGATTTCTTCGACTTCAATGGTGCAATCCTTGTATTCCTTTATCATCAGTAAACTCCTTTTATTTAATATGACATTATGGTATCTACAATATCATTGGTAGCGTTCAGCTTACGCACCTTAAGTATATTTTTCTTAACATTATTTAGTGTGTTTTCATTAGAAATGATATGACTTATAAGATTAGGTAGATCTTTGTATTTTCTAAAACCTATAATAGCGTCAAAATCTCTCATAAATTCGTAATTATTTAATTCTTGCAATACCAATTTATTGCGACATATTACAGGCACCCAAGCGTTTAAAGCCTCTGTTAGATTGATAGCACCACACTTACCTAGCATACAATCCGACGCATTCATATAAGGCACTACGCTATCTACATAGCCTAGATTTGTCACATTTCCAAGATTGTTTTTCTCTACAAAACGTTTAATTCTCTTGTAGCTTTTTTGATCTTTTCCGTTTATGCAAATTATTTGATAATTACCTTCGGCTTTTACACTTTGTTTTAATAATTTTTGAATATTGCCAAATCCACCGCCACCTGTCATAACTAATAAAGTAAACTTATCATCAAGCCCTAAGTCACTTCTAGCCTCTACTTTATCCTTATATACAGAAAATTCCGCATCAACTGGTATACCATAAGGCAATAATTGACTCTCAATAAAGCCCATTTCTAAGAATTGACTCACCATATTTTCATGAGGCAAAATAATATAGTCTAATACCGCTGTGTCTGCTACATATGGATACTCGCTATAGTCAGTTACCACATAAACTGAGGTAGCCTTAAGACCAAACTTTTCTTTCAAATTAGCTAAAGTTGTAGCAACAAAGATATGTGTAGCTATCACGACATCTGGTTTATATTCTTCTATAATATTATTTAGCTTGTTGAGCGTTCTATTACTTGTCTTGCTACCTTTTTTGCCTATTAGCGAAGAATAACACGCATTGTAAATAGGTCGTGCATACTTACATGCAAGCTTATAACCTTTATCTAAGGTCCATGTCTTGTAGCGATTCGAACACTCTTTATAAAAATCTACAATCTTTACTTCGGCTCCCTTTTCTTCAAAGCCTTTTTTTAAAGCTCTAGATATGCTATTGTGTCCCTCGCCAGAAGTAGCAGATAAAATCAAAATCTTTTTCAAATTTCACCTCGTATATCTTTCTATTTTACTTTAGTCTTTGCTAATAACAGCATTTTCATTCACTAAATCCGAATTTATGTCTACTTCAAGGTTCTTTTTCTTAGATTCTTCACTAGCAAGCATAAGTATAACTGCATAAATGTAACTCATAGCAAAGGTACTTGTTTGATCTATAAACCCGTATCCTTCGCAAATAAGCATACACATACAAGCAAAGAAAGTATATACATTTCCGTTTTGTATAAATGCTTGATATCTTTGGAAATAATGAGGCAAACATATAAAAAATCCTATAAGACCAGTGCTAGCCAAAAGTTGTAAAGGTGTAGAGTGGAATTGACTAAATACAAAACCATAAGTATCCACTTGCCAGCCAACACCAAATGCTGGGTAATCTCTGAAGTAGGCAATAGCCAATTCATACAATTCAAATCTACCGGTATCGTCAAAGCCTCTATTAATGTAATGTTGCATCATTTCTATTATTGTCGGCCAGAATACTATTACGCCTACTATGATAACAGCCAAAGTACTACCTAAAGTAATGCTTATATTTTTCTTTTTCTTGGTCTTTATAAAGAATACAATGACACTAATTAGACCAAATATAATGGTAAATAGCAATGCTCCTCTACTGAATGTAAATATTATGTTGATAAAAGCAAATAGTCCGAGTAGCACATACAAATAATCGTGCTTTGTATTCAAGCCCTTAGCTAGAAGCAAAGGTATCCACATACCAATTGTCATAGCAGGAAGATTAATCTCGCCTACACCCACTCTGACGCCTTTATTTTGCATTAAACTCAAAATATCACCACTAGCTAAGTAACACCACCACATCTCAAGTATTATAACTACAGACACTACGGTAAATAAATTGAATGCCAAATCTTTAAATGATGTCTTAGTAAAATTATACACTAGCAAATAAGCACCTAAGGCACAAAGGCTGATAACGACGCCAAATCCAAAACTACCAAAATTAAAGTATGGACTAAATATACCGCCTAAGCTATACGCTACAACTATCAATACCAATGGCCAAAAATATTTACCCAATCTAAACTTGATGCCATTTTTTATATTTTTGTACATAAAATACGCCAAACTCGGTACAAACACCGCAAGGCATACACCAAAAACTATGTAATACGTAGTAGTAACTGGATACTCATTAAGAGCATAAACGCACGCACCAATAGTCACCATAATAGGTGCAAAGTCGTCTTGAACAATTAACGCCGTACATATAAAGGCAACAAGTATAGATAAGCCTACAATACCTAGGTCAAGGCTATTAAATATTACAGCTACCAGTATTACCAAAATGTAATATTGATAAGATGTAAAAAATTTTTTTAAGTTTTCCATTATTTCTCCTTAAAGCGACTACTTAAATCACTGCCTTAATGCTTCAACTGGGTCTTTCTTTGTAGCGACTTTAGCAGGTATCAATCCAGCAATCAAAGTTAGCAACATACTTATAGCTATCAATATAATAGCACTTAACGCACTAAGATTAGCAATATTATTTATTCCAGTAAGTCCGCTAACCACAATATTTATAGGTACGGATAATATAAGCGTAATGAATACCCCCAGTAATCCGCTAGTAAAACCTACAATCAAAGTCTCAGCGTTAAATACTCGACTTATATCTTTCTTCCTTGCACCAATAGCTCGCAAAATTCCAATTTCTTTGGTTCGCTCAAGCACACTAATGTATGTAATAATTCCTATCATAATAGAAGACACAACTAGACTAATACTAATAAAAGCTATAAGCACATAACTTATGACATCAACTATGGTATTCATAGTATTGACCACAAGCGCCATACTATCGGTATATCTCACTTGATCTTCATCTTGTTTACCTTCATTATAAGCATCTAAAGCGTCAGTGACCTTCGTCTTGCCCTCAAAATCTACTGCAAATATTCTGATTTTTGATGGTGAAGTCAAATAATTTAAAGACGCAAGCATATCTAGTCTTTGCTGTTCTATAGAGTCAAGATCTTCTTCTATATACGCCGAACCAGTAAGCGGATTAAGGGTGGGGTTTGCTAATTGCCACTCAACTATATCACTTGTCTTAGCTGATTCTATTACTGTATTGATTAAATCAGTATGATAATAAACTCCACCCATTAGGCTAGCCACATCAGTTTCTGATTTGGCTTTAAGTACGGCAGTTATCTTAAATGTAGTACCAGCTTGATAAACATCTTCATTAACTATATTTATTCTAAACCTGCCATCTTGATAAGTATACAATCCGTTATTACTTATTAGTTTTAATTCCATATTAAGTAATGTATCTAGTTTTATCTTAGATAGGTTATCAGATTGCAAGCCAAGAGCTACTAACGTCAAATCAGATATGCGATAATTACTATCTACAACCACAGCAATTTCATCATATTTTGTAGGCAATTTACTATCTCCGACTAACTCATACTGATCCAAAAGCAATTCACTATTATTTAGCATTTGCGTCCATAATGAGTTGCTACCATATGAAGAATACCCTCTCACGTATCTAGTCTGGTCTTCTATAGTTCGCTTATTATACAAGCTTAAATTCAAATCATAGTCTATCAAAATGTCATTAACAAAGTCTTCATCTCTTAACGGCTCAATGACTTCGTCAATATATTTTTGCGTTAAATTATTTGATACTACTGCTTGATTCATATTAGCCATTATGGAGTTGACTAAAAATTCCTCCTCGGTGCCTGATTGCTGGGAATCTTGTACTATGGTTAATAATTGATTTAAATCATAGGTACTTTGGTTTATGGTAATAGGATAAGAAGTCAAAGTCTCTTCTTGCATATTATTTATGTAACTTTGAAATCCCGAACTGATAGCCAAGACAAGTGCGATACCTATAATACCAATACTACCAGCAAAAGAAGTCAAAATTGTACGTGCTTTTTTGGTCTTTAGGTTATCAAAACTAAGATTTAAAGCAGTAAGATAAGACATAGAAGTCTTATTTTTCTTCTTTTCTTTTAATTCACCCTCTTGTTTTTCATCTTCTGAAACTTCTTCTTTTTTCAATGCCTCAAAATCTTTATTAAGCTCCTCATCAGAATAAGGATTACTGTCGCTTATGACCTTACCATCCAGTAGCTTGATTATTCTAGTAGAATACTCTTTAGCCAGCTCAGCATTGTGCGTAACCATTATAATAAGCCTATCTTTGCTTATCTCTTCCATTAGGTCCATAATCTGTCTACTAGTCTCAGTATCAAGAGCACCTGTAGGCTCATCAGCCAAAATTACAGATGGATTATTGACTAAGGCTCTAGCTATAGCCACTCTTTGCATTTGCCCACCAGATAGTTGGGTAGGTTTTTTGAATATTTGTTCCTTAAGGCCCACATCTTCAAGTGCTTTTATGGCTCGATTACGACGTTCGGTCTTATTCACACCACTTAAAGTTAGGGCAAGCTCAACATTCTTTAATACAGACTGGTGCATTATAAGGTTGTAACTTTGGAATACAAATCCTATAGTCTTGTTTCTATAATTATCCCAATCTTTATCCTTGTATTCTTTTGTGCTGACGCCGTCTATAATCAAATCACCTTCGGTGTACCTATCTAACCCACCTATGATGTTTAAAAGCGTAGTTTTACCACAGCCACTCGGGCCAAGTATAGATACAAACTCGCTCTTACGAAAATTGAAAGTTACCCCCTTTAATGCTTCGACTTTGTTTTCAGCCAATTCATAATGTTTTTTAATATCCCTTAACTGTAACATAAAGCCACTCCCCTTTATTTAATTAATTCAATAAATTAATATACAATATAAAACCTTTTTTTGCAAGCGAAAGCCTAAGCAAATTTATTATTCTACAAAATAATCAAAAATTCAAATTTTAATTTATTGCATAAATTATATATTCATTTAAAACATTTTTGCTTTCACTAAAAAATTAAAAAATTCATTTGCACTAAAATAAAAACTCACTTAGTAAGTTTAACCAATCTTACACAAGTGAGTCTTGTTTGCCATCTACATTGCCATAGTTTGAACTGTGGTTCTACGCTCAATATATGTTATTAAATCTGATAAAGTATCTAAATTATTCATATCGTCATCAGGTATTTGCACGCCAAATGATTCCTCTATGTCACATATGAGTGATATGACCCCAAAAGAATCCAAACCAACGTCGGTTTGAAGACTCATATTGTTTTGAATATCTCCCACTGACAGGCCTGAATAATCACTTATAATTTCTTTTAAACGATTTTCTATCATAATTTACTCCTATAAAATATTATTAATTTATTTTTATATCTTTAATTAGAATATCAGGGTTATCCATTATCTGATTGATTATACTAACATAATTTTTATGAAATCTAATCACATCATCTCTACTTATTATCTTATCTTGTACGTCATAAGCTAAGTTTGCATCACCTTCGTTTGTATTATATAACATTGCTAAATACGCTGGCAAAGCACCTTTACCATTACTATAGATATTAAATTCAATACCATTTGTATTTACAATAGGTATAAATGAAAAAGTAATAGAATAATATGTCTCAAGCATAGATGACCCATATCTTTTATGAAGCATCATTTCAAATTGCTGGTCGCTAAAGCCTAAATGTCTATACAATTGATTCTGATTTTCCACAAAACTAGCTAAATTGTCTTTAAAGCTTTTTTCTCCATCCACAACTGTATAACATCCAATACTTTGCACTTTCGTGCCAGCACATTTTCTTTCCAAATTAGTAGCCCTACAATTGCAAAGCTCTAAGGGCAACATATTGCTTACATTACCATTCATTTTTGACGCTGTTATAGAACACATATAAAACAATAAATTAGCCATAGATATTCTCGACTGTTTGCTATACATAACCACCTTATCTATAGTCGCTTTGTCTATGTTATACATATATCCAGTCGTATCATTTTTTACAAAGAACATCTTCATAGCACGTTTGTTTTTTGCAAGTTGCTTCTGCCACAAAGGCTGGTTAATCCCGTGAATACCTGCGTAATATGGCTCCTCTCTACTCTCAAGATATTCCTTAAAATACTCGTAATGTTTATTGTATTTGTCAGAGTTGTTTTTTGTTTCAATATCCCTGATAAGCACTTCTTCAAATTTGGTTGGCGGGGTAGGTAATTCAGTTTTATTTACATATGCATTATAGACTTCAAACAAATCTTTAAAAATCACATTTATCCCATATATATCAAGTATTAAATGACACACTTTAAGTAGTACCATATATTTACCATCAAAGGTCTTGATAAAGTAAGGCTCAATCACCACTCCCTTAAGGTATTTGATAGCTTTCTTTTTTAATTTATTAAAAAATTTATCTTGTTCCTTTTGTGTCGTAAACTCCAAATAAGGTATATTATCGAATTCAAACTTTTCAAGAAAGTATTGCATTAACTTTTTGTCTTGTTTAACAAAACGCAAACGTAAACAATCATTACGCTCTAATATCTTATTAAAAGCTTGAGTCATTATTTCAAAATCAATTGGTTTCTCACTTACTGAAGCTGTTAAGATATTTATAACTCTTTTGTATAACGTGTACTTACATTGCAACTTAACAACTTCCTGCGAAGCATTCAACTCGTATAGTTTCATTTTTTCTCCTTATATTTTATTTGAAAATTGCAATAACTTTAGCAATTTCACGCTATTATACGTATAAAAAATCTATTAAAGCAAGAGAATTATAAAAAAATAATTCTCAACTTAAAAATGCCTAGCGAGAATTTTAAAAATATCTCTCCACTAAAGCGAGAATTTAGTTAAAAACTTGTTGTTTTTCGCATAAATTCATAGTATAATATCCACAATGGAAAATATTAAGGAAGTAATAAAAGACAATTTAATAAATCTTAGAAAACAAAATAATCTAACGCAAATAGAATTAGCCAAGAAATTAAACTATTCAGACAAAGCTGTGTCTAGATGGGAAAACGGAGAAGTCACTCCAGATGTGGAAGTACTTCAAAATATAGCTGACATTTACGGTGTGCCTCTGACGTATCTATTTGAAAAGGAACATTTTGAAGAAGCTAATGTAGATAGCTCACCCAAGCAATATGCAATGGCTATTTTAGCCATATTAGCTATATGGACAGCAATCACTATCACCTTTGTATATTTGTACATAGCATATGACTATTCTTACTGGCAAATATTTGTATGGGGAGTCCCTGTATCCGCTGCCTTTTTGTCTTTTTTTAATAAAAAGATATATGATAATAAGATAGTTATACTTGTTACTCGTTCTATTCTAAATTGGTCATTATTTGCAAGCTTATATGTTCAATTTATTGAGGCAAATATTTGGCTTATATTCCTAATAGGTATCCCTATTCAAGCTTGTATTGTAGTAGCTTATTACATAGAAGTCACACAAGATAAGTCAAACAAAAGTAAATAAATAAACACATAGCAAAAAAGCTCCAACAAAAGTTGGAACTTTTTTATTTGTGCTTCGAATCAAACAATCTTATAATATACGGTGCTGTGTTGATTTGGAGCATTGTACGACTCATTGGTCCGGTGATTAAGAAGCACTGCCCTAATCCTGCGGTAACAATTTGGTTCTGCTCCTCTTCATTGATTTCTCCTGCGTTCCTATACAAAGCAACCAAGTCGGTCATATCATTAGGTGCAAGTGAGAAAATAAACGAATACTGACTAGCATTAATAATAGCCGTAGATTGACGAGCGATTTCCTCACTACCGACAAAGTCTTTAATATTTTGAGTAATGATAATCTGCATACCATCGTACTTACGAATACGCTTAGCCATTTGTGCCATAAAGTCCAGCGCAATAGGGTATTTAGGATTAATAAATACGTGCGCCTCATCAACAACAACTATAATCTTACGTTTATTAGCACTGTACTTTCTGTTAAAGTCACGATTTTTAATGATTTCGTTATCTAGATACTTAAATACAAGTAGCATCTGAGCACTTGCTATTGTCTTATTTCTATTAGCAAGCAATGATTGGAAGCTAAATGTTATAAAGTTTTCCTTAGTCTCAATAGACATTGG
>CALVNN010000009.1 GCA_944349765.1 uncultured Clostridia bacterium
GGTAAGTATACATTTATTCCAGGTTACTGTGTTGGTGGTAAAACTGGTACTACTCAAAAATATGTCAATGGTGCAATAGGCGATAGTTATATAGCTAGTTTCTTTGGGGCGTTCCCTTGTGATAATCCGGAATATGTTATTTTATTCATTGTTGATGAGCCAACGGCTGGTTCATATTATGGAAGCATTGCTGCTTCACCATATGCGAAAAAAGTAATTGAGGGTATCATAGAGTATTACAACTATCAACCAGTAGCTGATGTGGAAGAACCTGAAGAAGTATTGATGCCAAATTTAGTGGGCTTAAGTCTTACCAATGCTGTAAGTAAGTTGATTGAGTGCGGATTAGGGTATGAAATTGGCGGTGATGGAAGTATAGTAACCGAACAATTTCCACCTCCAAACACTTCACTCAAAAAAGGTCAGATTGTACAAATAAATACTAATTAAAGAGGTCAAAATGCTATTAGACTTATTAATTCAAGATATAGATTGTGAAGTAATTAATAAAAAACAAGTTGATATCAAAGATCTATGTGTGGATAGTAGAAAATGCCTACCTGATACAATGTTTTTTTGCATACCAGGAGGCAAAGTTGACGCACATAATTTTGCCCAAAGTGCCGTAAAAAAAGGAGCCGTTGCATTAGTAGTTAATAGAAAATTGGACATAAATGTAGTGCAAATTTTAGTAAAAGATGTTCGAAAAGCACTATCTCTCATTTGTAGTAATTTTTATAATAATGTCGACAAAAAACTAAATCTAATAGGGATAACAGGGACTAATGGAAAAACTACTACTAGCTTTATTGTAAAATCTATTTTAGAAAATTGTGGCAAAAAAGTTGGGCTTATTGGTACAAGTGGGTGTTTTATTGGTGATGAAAAAATTGATACTCATTTGACGACCCCTGATACTTTGGATTTATTTCGTTTATTTGATAAAATGTTGCAAGCAAAAGTCGAGTATGTGGTTATGGAGGTATCAGCTCATGCTATTGCCTTGAATAAGATATATGGTGTTAAATTTGATATTGGGGTTTTTACAAATCTGACGCAAGACCATTTAGATTTTTTTGGCTATATGCAAAATTACTGGCAGGCAAAAAAATTCTTTTTAACAGATTATTGTAATAAAGTGATAGTTAATGTCGATGACCCATACGGAAGAGAATTATTAGATGAAGATATGTTACTTTTTACATATGGGCTTGAAAATCCAAGTGATCTTTTTGCTATAAATATAGATATGAACATACTAGGTAGTGAATTTTATGTCAATCTAGACGATGCGATAGAAAAAGTGCATTTTAAATTACCAGGTAAGCACAATGTATACAATGTTATGGCTGGTATATATGTGGCTAATTTATGTGGTATTAACTTTAAAGATATAGTTTCAGCCGTCGATAAGATAGAGTCAGTGGACGGTAGATTTGATGTGAAAAAGGTTAAAGATTTCTTTGTTATAATAGATTACGCACATAGTCCTGATGCTCTTGATAATGTCTTGAGTACTGCAAGAGCTTTAGCTAAAGCAAAAGTAATAACTGTTTTTGGGTCAAGTGGCTATAGAGATAGTTTGAAACGACCAATTATGGGGGAAGTGGTCTCAAAATATTCTGATTACAGCATTATTACTAGTGATAATCCTAGATACGAAAGACCTATGGATATTATCCAAAGTATAGCGAGAGGGTTTACTAATAATAATTATAAAATGGAGCCTGATAGGGTAAAGGCAGTTAGTATTGCGTTAAATTTAGCACGCAAGGATGACATAGTTGTTATATGTGGTAAAGGACACGAAACGGGACAAAATATAATGGGAGTTGATGTCCCTTATTGTGACTATGATGAAGTACAAAAATTCATAGATATGAGTCAAACCACGAATATAAAATAACGTAGGTGCATAGACTACAATTAAGGAGGGTATATGAATAATCTATTAATATCCTTAGTTGTGTCTTTTTTAATTGCTTGGTTGATTGCTCCTCTGATTATAAAATTTCTTAAAGAAGAAAAAGCTGGTCAAAGTATCTTGGAGTATGTAGATTTTCATAATACCAAACAAGGCACACCGACAATGGGCGGTTTGATATTCTTATCCGCTCTTGTTATAACAAGTTTACTGCTTATAGGGGCTGATAGCTATCTAGCCATATTGACTATTTTAGTTACGCTAGGTTATGGACTTATAGGATTTTTAGACGACTATATTAAAATAAAATTTAAAAGAAACTTAGGCTTAAGAGCTTATCAAAAAATCATTGGACAAGGTGGCTTGGCTGTGATTGTGTCTTTAGCCTGTTATTATAGCCCTTTAATTCCAAATGCTCTAATACTGCCTTTTGGTTTAGGCGAGTGGGAGATAGGTGCTTGGATCATCCCTATAGTTATATTTATCTTTTTAGCAGTAACTAACGCTGTCAATCTGACTGATGGCCTAGATGGACTAGCTGGGTCTGTAAGTGTTGTATATTTTATTGCTTTTGGCGTGATATTAAGTATGCTTGGAGTAAATCTTTATAATGAGGGTGCTTCAAGTGAACTTATGAATGAATATGATAATTTGCTTATAGTAATAGGCGCGATGACGGGTGGTATCTTAGGATTTTTACTATTTAATAGCCATCCTGCAAAAATCTTTATGGGTGATGTAGGATCATTAGCAATAGGCGCTATGGTAGCATCTATAGCGTGTTTCACTGGTTTAATACTCTATATACCGTTTTTAGGGATAATGTTTGTAATTTCTACGGTATCAGTAATATTGCAAGTATTACATTACAAACGCACAAGGAAAAGGATTTTTTTGATGGCACCACTTCATCACCATTTTGAGAAAAAAGGAGTGAATGAAAGTAAAATTGTTAGCATATATATAATCATAACAATAATAGCTAGTGCATTAACTATTGGCTTAAGCTAGCAAATAAAGGAGTGACTATATATGCGTTTAAAAAATAAGAAAGTTTTGGTATATGGTTTGGGAAGTTCTGGCATAAGTGTGCTTGAAAGACTTATCGAATTAAAAGCCAAAATTTTTTTATTTGATAAAGATAAGGAAAAAACTAAACAAGTGGCTAATAAGTTCAATGTCAGTACTTTTATATCACTTAGTGAGATAAAACTAATCATTGTTAGCCCTGGTGTGCGTAAGGATGATAAAATATTGCTTGAAGCTATTAGACTTAATATACCTATAATAAGTGAGCTGGAGTTTGGTTATAGACTAAATAAAAAAGCTACGTATATAGCTGTTACTGGTACAAATGGCAAAACAACGACAGTCAATATGATTCATTCAATTATGAAAGCCTATAATAGTAATTGTTTGTTGCTAGGTAATGTCGGCACGCCACTAAGCTCAGTAAAAGCAAAAGACGCTCTAATTACTTTAGAGGTTAGTAGTTTTCAATTAGAATATATTGACAAATTTAAAGCTAAAATCAGTGTGATATTAAATCTAGCTCCAGATCATTTGGATAGATATAACAACTTAGATGATTATTATACCTATAAGAAAAGAATTGTTAAAAATTCGACTAATGATTATTTGGTGTTAAATTATGATGACGAAAATTTAAAGGATTTCAAACCCAGCAACTGTAATATTTATTATTTCAGTTTAATTACTTTTGTTAACCATGGTGCTTATCTCTACAACAATAAAATATATTTTGTTGATGGTGGAAGTAGCGAGGAAATTATGGATATAAAGGATTTGAAAATAATAGGTATTCATAACATCGCTAACGCAATGGCAGCCATAGTTGTAAGTAAATTGCAGGGTATACCAACAAATATAATTCAAAGTGTTTTAAAAAACTTTAAAGGGCTAAAACATAGATTTGAGTTGGTTTGTGAGGAAAATGGTGTTATAGTTATAAATGACAGCAAGGCTACTAATGTTGCTAGTACGGTATCTGCTTACAAGAATATATCAAGTGGTTCATATGTGCTACTAGGTGGGAGTAGTAAAGGTGAAAAATATGATCAGTTATTCCAAAACAAAAATCAAAAATTTCACTATTACTTATTTGGTGATACAGCAGAAGAAATGTATGAAACTGCAAAAAATTATGGGGTACAAAACAAATGTATAATTTTTGATAGTTTATTTGAAGCTGTTGACTTAGCGTTGCATAATGCAAAAAATGGTGAGATGGTGGTATTAACGCCTGCTTGTGCTAGTTTTGACAGTTTTAAAAATTACGAGGATAGAGGCGAACAATTTATAGAGTATGTGAGGGCGTATTATGAAAAGTAAAAGTGAGCCTTTGTTCCTGCCTAAATATTATCGCAATATAGAAATCAAAATAATACTATTGACACTTGGACTGGCTATATTTGGCTGTATTATGGTATATAGTGCAAGTAGTTATACCGCAAGTATAAATTATAATAATGAATATTACTTTTTAACCAAACAAATTATAGGTGTTATACTTGGGTTTATAGCTATGGCAGTTATGTACTTTGTAGACTATCGCATACTAAAAAGATTTAAATGGCGGGCAGTATTAGTAGCTTTTGTTGTGTTAATTTTGGTGTTTATACCAGGAATTGGCGTCAGTAATTACGGTGCTCAACGCTGGATTGGATTACCAGGGTTTACCATACAAGCTAGTGAGATAGCAAAATTTTGCTTTGTCGTATTTTGTGCGGCGTACCTGTGTGATAAAGCTGACTCAATACACAAATTCAAGACCCTTTTACCTGTATTAGGTATTGGACTAGCTATTTGTGTGCTTATACTTATAGAGCCTAATATGTCTATAACTATGTGCGTAGGTATGGTAATGATAACTATGCTATTTATAGGCGGTATGAGGCTAAAGCATCTAGGAATACTCTCTATCCCAGCTATTTTGGCAGTACCTGCACTTATTATAGTCGAACCCTATAGACTCAAAAGATTAATGGCTTTCATTGACCCTTGGGCTTCTCCACAAGGTGAGGGATTTCAATTGATTCAGTCGCTATACAGCCTTGGTGCTGGTGGATTGTTTGGTGTTGGGCTATTTAACTCAAGGCAAAAATATCAATTTTTACCTTTTTCAGAAAGTGACTTTATATTTAGTATAATTGGCGAAGAATTAGGGCTATTGGGTGCGGGGCTACTAATGCTTGCATTTGTAATACTTATAATTAATATGCTAAAAGTAGCAAGACGTACAGCCGACCGTTTTGGATATTTGCTTGTCGTTGGTATAACTAGTGTACTTGCTATTCAGGTCCTTATCAATCTAGCCGTTGTGACTGGTTCTATTCCGCCAACAGGTGTCCCTTTACCTTTAATTAGTGCGGGTAGCAGTAGTCTTATAGTGTTTATGATGGCTATTGGTATAGTGCTTAATGTAAATCGTGTAAATTCTAATGCAAATTGCTATCAGCTCATTAAATACAAACCTTAAATAAAAGACATTTTTGTCTTTTTTTATTTTTTTAAATTGACTTTATAGCTTTTAATTTGTATAATTAAGTTTATGAGAGTTTTAGGAATCGACCCAGGTTATGGTATAATAGGATTCGGAATCATTGACAGTGCATCATATGGTAATTATAATGTTGTTGATTATGGTGTAATTAACACGCCAAAAGATAAGTCAATAGCGGATAGAATTCAAATGATTTATGATTGTATGATTAAGATAATTGAAGAATTCAAGCCAGATGCTATGGCTGTAGAAGAATTGTTTTTTAATACAAACATTACGACGGGTATAAAAGTGGCTGAAGCAAGAGGTGTTATACTTTTAGCTGGCAAAAAAAATAATTTGCCTATATATGAATATACACCACTTCAAATAAAGCAAGCGTTGACAGGACAAGGAAGAGCTGAAAAAGCTCAAGTCCAATTTATGGTAAAATCAATACTAGGACTTAGTGCAATACCTAGGCCAGATGATGCTGCTGATGCACTAGCGGTCGCAATTTGTCAATTACAAACGAATAATTTGCTAACTAATAATTTAGTATAAAGAGGTATTATGATTAATTATATTATAGGTAGAGTCGCACATAAAGGCGATGGCTACGTTGTATTGGAAAATAACGGAATAGGTTATGAAATAAATGTTAGTAACAATGCTTTAGTAAATCTTGTTCAAGGTGAGGAAGCTAAACTTTTGACTTATTTACAAGTAAAAGAAGACGGCATTTCATTATTTGGGTTTGAGTCTAACGAAGAAAAAGAAATGTTTTTTAACCTAATTAGTGTAAGTGGTGTAGGCGCTAAGATGGCTATAATGATATTATCTAGCATACGCCTAACCGACTTAGGCGTTGCCATAGCTACCAGCGATATACATACCTTAACAAAGATTAAAGGCTTGGGTAAAAAGACCGCTGAGAGGATTGTCGTAGAATTAAAAGACAAAATCAATGCTTTTGGTCTTATTGCAAATTCTAATGAGGAATGGCCAACTCCTGAAATGGGGGGCGATGATTTTAACGATGCAGTAGAAGTGCTTGTTGGGCTAGGACTCAATAAGACTGATGTCATTCGAAGCATAAAACGTGTAGCAAAAAGTGGTGACAAGACGGAAGATATAGTAGCTAAAGTATTGAAGGGGTTATAATATGGAGGAAGAAAGATTAATAACTAGCACAAAAGGTCTAAGTGAAGCGGAAATGGAGAATTCATTAAGACCTGTTGTACTTACAGAATATGTCGGGCAAGAAAAGATTAAAAAGAGTCTTAATGTTTACATAGAAGCAGCTAAGAAAAGAGGCGAAGCTTTGGACCACGTGTTGTTGTATGGTCCGCCAGGACTTGGAAAGACAACACTTTCACATATAATAGCTAGTGAGCTAGGCGTACAAATCAAAGTGACTAGTGGCCCAGCTATAGAACACGCCGCTGATTTGGCAAGTATCCTAACAAACTTAGGTAAAAATGATGTATTATTTATAGACGAAATTCACAGACTTAATAGAGCGGTAGAGGAAATACTTTATCCAGCTATGGAAGACTTTGCCCTAGATTTTATTGTAGGTAAAGGCCCATCAGCTCGAAGTATGAGACTAAAAATCCAACCATTCACACTTATTGGTGCGACTACAAGAGCTGGTATGTTGACTTCACCGTTAAGAGATAGATTTGGTATATTAGCCCGACTTGAGATGTACTCAAGTGAAGAGTTAAATAAAATAGTCCAAAGAAGTGCAGGTATTCTTGGTGTCAGCATTGATGATAAGGCTAGTCTTGAGATAGCTAGCCGAAGCCGTGGAACTCCTCGTATAGCTAATAGATTATTGAAGAGAATACGTGATTTTGCTGAAGTCAAAGGTAGTGGAGTGATAACGCTTGATATAACAAAAGATGCATTAAATATAATGGAGATAGATGAATTGGGGCTAGACTTTGTAGATAGACGTGTACTTGAATCAATCATTGACAAATTTAATGGTGGCCCTGTAGGTCTAGATACACTGGCAGCGTCAACTGGCGAAGAAGCTTCTACTATAGAAGACGTTTATGAACCTTATTTACTACAACTAGGTTTTATAGCAAGAACGCCACGTGGAAGAGTAGCGATGCCTAACGCTTACAAACATTTAGGCAAGGATTTGAGCGATAAGAAAGCAAAAGAATTAAAACAATATGAAAGCATAACGGAAGTTTAAATTTATGGATATTTATAATAAAGAGACATATTATTACGATCTACCAGAAGAATTGATAGCACAAACACCAGTAGAACCTAGAGATAGTTCTAGGCTTTTAGTATATAATAGAGCCACACAAGAAATAACTCATAAGCACTTTTATGATATAGTAGATTATTTAAAGGCTGGTGACGTATTGGTCATCAATAATACCAGAGTTTTACCTGCTAGGATATT
Organism: uncultured Clostridia bacterium; assembly: GCA_944349765.1. GTDB lineage: Bacteria > Bacillota > Clostridia > Christensenellales > UBA1242 > CALVNN01. The sequence goes on from CALVNN010000009.1 coordinate 7,858, forward strand.
TGGTGTTAAAGTAGATACAGGTGCTAAGATAGAAATATTACTCAGTAAAAGAGAAGATTTAACCACTTGGCAAGTACTACTTAGACCAGCCAAGAGATGTAAAGTGGGTACCATTGTAAAGATAAATGATGAATTGAGCCTTGAAGTATTGGCGGAGCTTGAAGACGGTTTGAGGCAAGTCCGCTTTATTTATGATGGTGTATTTGAGAGTATATTGGCAAAAGTGGGGACTATGCCTTTGCCTCAATACATTAAGAAAAAATGCGAAGACCCTAATCGTTATCAAACAGTCTATGCAGAAAAGAGCGGTTCTTCAGCCGCTCCTACAGCTGGTCTTCACTTCACAAAAGAATTGTTAGATAAGATTAAAGCAAAAGGCGTAGAGATAGTTGAGGTGCTTCTACACGTGGGGCTGGGTACTTTTAGACCTGTCAAGACTGATAATATTTTAGAGCATAAGATGCATAGCGAATATTTTGAAATGACGCAAACAAGCGCTGATATTATAAACAAAGCAAAAGAAGAAGGTCGAAGAGTCATTGCAGTTGGGACTACCAGTGTAAGAGTATTAGAGAGTGCGAGTACACAAAATATGGTGGTGGCTGGCTCTGGGGAGACGAGTATATTTATCTATCCTGGATATAAATTTAAGATAGTTGACGCACTTATTACTAATTTTCATTTGCCTGAAAGCACACTTATTATGCTTGTTAGTGCTTTTATGGGGATAGAAGAGACATTGAGAGTATATAATACAGCAGTCAAGGAGCGTTATAGATTTTTTAGCTTTGGTGATGCTATGTTCATAGAGTAAGAGGAGTTTTTAATGGAAAAATTTAGTTACGAGGTCTTACATACTTGTAAGCAAAGTGGTGCAAGAGTAGGTGTCTTACATACACCACACGGAGATATTCAGACCCCTATATATATGCCAGTAGGAACGCAAGCTACTGTAAAAAGCCTCACACCTAGAGACTTAGAGGAGATTGAGGCTCAAATAATATTATCAAACACCTATCATTTGTATTTGCGTCCAGGGCACGAAGTAGTTAAGAAAGCTGGCGGTTTGCATAAATTCATGAATTGGAATAGACCTATTCTTACCGACAGTGGTGGTTTTCAAGTGTTTTCTCTGTCTACCTTACGTAAAATATCCGAGGATGGTGTGGAGTTTAGGTCACACATTGATGGTAGCAAACATTACATTACGCCTGAATATGATATGGAAATTCAAAATGCTTTGGGTGCTGATATAATTATGGCGTTTGACCATTGTACCGAAATAGGCGTGACTCATAAAGAAGCCGAAGATGCAATGAATAGAACCTTAAATTGGCTTGATAGATGTTACAAATCACATAATAATCCAGACCAAATGCTTTTTCCGATAGCACAGGGTAACATTTATGAAGATTTGCGCGTGGAAAGTCTTAAACGTACTATACCTTATGCGAAATGTGGAATAGGTATTGGCGGGCTTTCTATCGGCGAACCGAAAGATGTTATGTATAGGATGCTTGATGTATTGAAACCTTACTATCCCGAGAACATGCCTAGATACTTAATGGGAGTAGGTAGCCCTGATTGTCTTATTGAGGGGGTACTTAGAGGGATAGATATGTTTGACTGTGTACTAGCGACTCGCATAGCTAGAAATGGTACTGCATTTACCTCTCATGGCCGTGTTATTATAAAAAATGCGAAATACAAAGAAGATTTTTCGTCGCTAGATGATGAGTGTGATTGCTATGCTTGCAAAAATTTTACCAAAGCATATATCCGTCATCTCATAGTAGCTGGTGAAATTTTAGGTGCTAAATTACTAAGCATACACAACTTAAGATTTTTGATAAACCTTATGACTAATATAAGAAAAAGTATTATGGAAGATAGATTTTTGGATTTTCGTGAGGAATTTTATCGTAAGTACGGCAAAGTTTAGAAATTTTATTGACATAAATTTAAAAATATTGTACATATTTAATTAAGTTCATTGTAAAGAGAGGATATTTATGACAGATTTTATTTTACCAGCTATACTACTGGTTTTGCTTATTATTAGTGCAGTTATGGCATTTATGCGTCGTAACAAATATACGCAAGCAACTGAAAAAATGAAAAGTGAATTAAAAACAGGTGATAAAATAAAGACTTATGCTGGATTATACGGAGAAATAGTGGAAATTAAGACCGCAAACGATGGTTCAAAGTATGCTATTATCAAAAGTGGCGAAGGTGAGTTAGTGTCTTATTACAGTATAGATCTTGAAGCTATTTATGGTTATGATTTTAAAGATGACATTGATGAAGATACGGATAGTAATGAAGCCAATCAAGCCTCAAGTAATAATCAAGCTGTAGAAACTGAAACAAAAAAACTTGATAGTACGACACAAGTTAATGTGGAAATTAAGGAAGAAGAGTCGGAAAAAGAAGACGAACCAAAAAATAAAACTAGAAAGTCTAAAAAGTCTTAAGTAATTAGCATAATTTGATGCTTGTCCTAATATTATTAGTAGTAATTAGGAGGTGTCAAAATGCATAACATTGCCAAGAAACACAATTTTTCTGAAGATAAAGGGCTTATATATGGATTGATCAAAGGTAGTATAGTAGCTTTGCTTATCTCAATGGTTGGCATATTATTATTTGCTTTATTTATAAAATTTATAGTAGTTAGCGATAGTGTCATTGGGTGGGTAAATCAAATTATCAAGGCACTTAGTATACTATTTGGCGTGAGAACTACTTTAAGAGCTTGTCCTGGTAAAGGACTTGTAAAAGGCACTTTACTAGGTCTACTATACACCCTTCTAGCTTATTTAGTTTTTAGTTTTTTGAGTGCAAGCATAAGTTTTGACGTTACTACCATTATAGATCTAGTTTTCGGTGGTGTTATGGGCGCTATTTGTGGTATTATTATGAATAATTCTAACAAATAAGGACTTAAAAATAATTGACAACATCTTTTGTGTGTGATAATATTTATCAAGGACAAAAGGTAATTTCTACAATAAAATAAGGATTATTATCCTAATCACTTAGAAATTGCTAAGTGATTTTTTGTTTTGTCTATTAATTTTAGGAGATTTTTATGGCTACAAAAATTGATATTGACCATTTGGCTAACCTTTCTGCGCTAGAGCTTACAGACGAGCAAAAAGCAAAGTTTGAAAAAGAATTTGAAGGCATTATGGAGCTGGTTGAGAAGATTAGTCAGGCAAATGTTAGTGACGAAATAGAATATGACCCTATTGATGTCAGCGAATTACGTGAAGATGAAGTTAAACAAGGACTTACTCAAGAAGAAGTCCTAACGAACGCACCAGACAAAAAACAAGGTTGCTTTGCAGTGCCTTTAATGATGGAGTAATAGTATGAGTACAATTATAGAATTAGTAAACAAGATAAAGTCGAGAGAACTAAAATCAGTAGATGTAGTAAAGCATTACATTGACGTTATCAATGATAAGAAAGAATATAACGCAGTCATTGAAGTATTTGATGACGCTTTAGACATAGCAAAAAGTATAGATGAGAGACTTGACAAAGGCGAAGAGCTAGGCAAACTTGCTGGCGTGCCTATTGTTATAAAGGATAACATACTATACAAAGGCAAAATAGCTGGTTGTGCATCAAAGTTTATGCAAGATTATCGTGCTGAATACAATTCAACTGTAGTAAATAAGCTAATAAGCGAGGGTGCTGTCATAATAGGCCGTGCTAATATGGATGAGTTTGCTATGGGAGGCTCTACGGAAAAAAGCGTGTATGGTCCTTGCCTAAATGCATTGGATAAAACAAGAGTACCAGGCGGATCAAGTGGTGGTAGTGCTTGTGCTGTAGCAGGCGGTATGACGCCTTGTGCGTTGGGTACTGATACAGGTGGTTCTATAAGACAACCAAGTTCCTTTAATGGAATAGTCGGTATAAAGCCTACTTATGGACGTGTGTCAAGATTTGGTATAGTAGCATTTGCTTCTAGCTTAGATCAGGTAGGTCCTATAACTACCAACGTTGCTGACAATGCTTATATGTTGTCAATACTTGCTGGATACGATGAAAATGACGGGACATCTCTTAAAGCAGAAGTTCCTAACTATATGAATGCTATCAACCAAGATATAAAGGGCGTTAAGATAGGTATTTGCAATCAAGTCAAAGCTCTTATGAAAGATAGCAAAGCATTTGATGAGGCGGTTGAATGGTTTAAATCTCAAGGTGCTGAAATAATTAATGTTGACATTAAAGACATCGAGCTTTGTTTGCCTGTATACTATATTCTAGCCCCAGCAGAAGCAAGTAGCAACTTAGGACGTTTTGATGGTGTCAAATATACAAGACGCTCTAAAGATGCTAATACTTTAGAAGAAATATACTCCAAGAGTAGAAGCGAGGGGTTCGGCGCTGAAGTACAAAGACGTATAATGCTTGGTAATTTTGTACTTAGTAGTGGATACTATGATGCCTACTACGTAAAAGCAAAAAAAGTGCAACAAGCAGTAAAGAAGCAATTTAAAGAAGCTTTTAGTAAATGTGATTGCATTATAATGCCGACAACATTAGGTGAAGCCTATAAGATAGGTTCTATAACCAATCCTGTTGATATGTACTTAGAGGATATATTTACCATTCCAGCTAATATCGCTGGTATACCATCTATAAATATACCTTACGCAAAAGGCCCTAATGGATTACCTTTGGGATTGCAAGTTATGGCAAAGGAACTCAATGAAATGATGGTATACAGAGTAGCAGATTATTTTGAAAAAAATCACAAGGAGAATTAGTATGAGAGAAGATTATGACGTAGTAATAGGGCTTGAAGTCCACGCAGAACTCAATACTAATACAAAAGTTTTTTGCTCTTGTCCAAACCACTTTGGCAGTGACACTAACACAAATTGTTGTCCTGTTTGTATCGGATTACCTGGGGCGTTACCTATCCTGAATAAAAGAGCTGTGGAACTTACTATCAAAGCTGGGCTTTGCATGGGATGTAGAATAAATGACATAGCTGTATTTGAAAGGAAAAATTATTTTTATCCTGACCTTAGTAAAGCTTACCAAATTAGTCAGCTTGAAAGACCTATTTGTATAGGCGGTGGAGTGCAATTAGATAGTGGTAAGTTTATTAGACTCAATAGAATTCACCTTGAAGAAGACGCTGGTAAGTTGATTCATAAAAACGCCAGTATCGGCACACTCATTGATTATAATCGTGGAGGAGTGCCTCTTATTGAGATGGTTAGCGAGCCAGATATAACTAGTGCTGATGAAGCTGTAGAATATCTAAATAAATTGCGTAATAACCTTGTGTATGCTGGGATAGCAGAATGTAAGATGGAACAAGGCGGTATGCGTTGCGACGTAAACTTGAGCGTAAAAAAGAAAGGGTCGAATGAATTGGGTACTAGAACTGAAATGAAGAATTTGAATTCGTTTAGGTCAGTTCAAAGAGCTATAGAGTACGAAACAATGCGCCAAATAGAACTTGTTGAAGCTGGTGGCGTAGTACGCCAAGAGACTAGAAAGTGGGATGATGAGAAGGGTGAAAGCTTTTCTATGCGTTCTAAAGAAAGTGCAAATGATTATAGATATTTCCCAGACCCTGACTTATTATCTGTAAAGATAGAGCGAGATTTGGTAGAAAAATTAAAAGCCGAATTACCAAAACTTCCAATGGAACGAAGAAAGATATATTTGGAAGAATATTCTTTACCAGAATATGATGTAGATATTTTATTATCTCAAAAAGAGATATCAGACTTCTTTGACGAAGCCTTGACTTATTATAATGAGCCAAAGACTTTAGCTAACTGGATAATGACAGAAGTATTAAAGTATGTTAAGACCGAAGAAGAATTTAAAATGCCTTTGAAGGCTAAGGAACTCACAGAAGTATTAAAGATGTATGACCAAAAAGCACTTAGTCAAGCTAATGCCAAATCACTAATAGAAAAACTTATAAATGAAGGTGGAGATGCTAAAGAGTTAGCTAAAAAGTACAATCTAATAAATGATATAAGTGATGATGCTGTTGAAGAGGCTTTAAAACAAATCATTGAAGCTAATCCTAAAGCAAGAGAAGATTATAAAGTTAATCCTGATAAAATATCAACATTCTTTGTTGGTCAAGTGATGCGTGCAACAAAAGGCAAGGCAAATCCAGATAAAGTAAAAGAACTACTTAATAAATACTTGAATTAAATACAGGAGTGCTTAATGTTATCAAAAGTTAAAAGTTTCGGACTGCTTGGCGTAGATGGCTACCTTGTCGATGTCGAAATTGATATTAATTATGGGTTGCCATCCTACGATATAGTCGGACTTGGAGATACTGCTATTAAAGAATCTAAATATAGAGTTAAAAGTGCTATCAGAAATAGTGGTTTTCAATTTCCTATTGATAAAATTACAATCAATTTAGCACCTGCTGACATAAAAAAGGAGGGTCCTATATATGACCTTCCTATTTGTGTAGGTATAATGGTGTGTGAAGAACTAGTTGATAAGACTTTAGCTGAAAGTTTTGCTTACGTAGGGGAATTATCGCTTGACGGCACTATTAAAAAAATCAATGGAATTCTTCCAGCATTAATATCTGCTAGGGATTTGGGTGTTGATAAAATAATTATACCCTTTGATAATCTAAATGAGGCAAGTTATATTGAGGGAATTAAGGTTTTTGGCGTCAAAAATCTATTTGAGTTGTATCAATTTTTGTGCGGTAATATAGAAATAGAACCTGTTCCGTTAAAAAGTTTTACCGAAGCTAAAATCAAGCAAAGTTTTATCAATGATTTCAAAAATATCAAAGGTCAAGCGACTGCCAAAAGAGCCCTAGAAATTGCTGCCGCTGGCGGACACAATGTCATAATGGTAGGCCCACCTGGGTCTGGCAAAAGTATGCTAGCAAAAGCTTTTCCGTCTATCTTACCAGAAATGACATTTGAAGAGGCTTTGGAGGTAACAAAAATCCATAGCATAGCAGGTGTATTAGACAATAAATTGGGTATTGTGGCTAATAGACCTTTTAGAAGTCCACATCATACAGCCACTACTACAGCGTTGACTGGCGGAGGACGTGATAGTAAACCTGGAGAGATTAGTTTGGCTCATAATGGAGTGCTGTTTTTAGATGAATTACCAGAATACAACCGTCACGCAATAGAGACTCTAAGACAGCCGTTAGAGGATGGGTATATAACGGTAGCAAGGCTACAGCAAACTATAGAATATCCAGCTAGTATAACATTGATAGCTAGTATGAACCCTTGTCCTTGTGGCTACTATGGGCAAAGTGGTGCGAATACTTGTAAATGTACAAGCTCACAAGTAGCAAAATATAGAGCTAAGTTAAGCGGGCCACTTATGGATAGAATAGATTTACATGTAGAAGTGGACGGTATTACATACACAGAATTAAGTAACAAAATAGACGAGGAAAGTAGTAGAGAGATCAAAAAGCGTGTAGACAAGGCTAGAGAGATACAATTAAAAAGATTTGCTGGTGAATCAAATTTTTGTAATGCAAAGATGACAAATGAACATATTAAGAAATATTGCGTTTTGGATAAGGATTGTGCTACGCTCATGGAGTTGGCTTTTGAAAGATTTAACCTATCTGCAAGGGCGTACAATAGAATACTTAAAGTAGCACGAACAATCGCTGATTTGGATAATAGCGAAAAGATTTGTCCAGAACATATAGCTGAAGCTATTCAATACAGGTCTTTAGATAAGAAATTTGGTATATAGGAGTAAAGATGGATACACTATCACAAGATGAAATAGGATGGATTATATTATACGAATGTAAGTTTCCTGCTAGCTTGACTTACAATATTTACAAGAATATATCTAAAGGGGCTGACATAATCAATTATAAGGATAATATAGAGTTATGGAAGAAATTACTAGGAGATGAAAAGTTTGAGTACTTTGAATGTAAATGCAGTTTGGACACTGTAGATATGTTTAAAATACAAAACTTAAAGAAAGGCATAAATTTTATTACACTTGCAAGCAATTACTATCCAGACAAGCTCAAAGAAATAGATAATCCTCCGTTAGTCCTATTTTATATTGGAGATATATCACTTTTAAAGACCACTTGTGTTAGCATTGTCGGCACGAGGCTAGCTAGTAGTTATGGTGCTAATGTCACTCAGAAGTTCGCTAAATCTCTAGCAGAAAGCGGTATAACCATAGTCAGTGGTCTAGCAGAGGGCGTGGATACTTTTGCTCATATGGGTGCTTTAGAAGCAAAAGGCAAGACCATAGCCGTACTCGCTGGCGGACTATCTAGTATATATCCTACCACAAACACAAATCTTGCTAAAGAAATCGTAAAAAATGGATTACTTATCACTGAGTATAGCTACGGTGAGGGCTTTTTGAAATATCATTTTCCTTATAGAAACCGTATAATAGCTGGACTTAGTGAGGGTGTGCTAATTACAGAAGCTAGTAGTAAGAGTGGCACAAGGCACACTATTGAATATGCTATTGAAATGAATAGGAATATTTACGCCATACCCGGTAATATTACTAGTTATAAAAGTGAATATCCAAATCGTCTGATAAAATCATGTAACGCTTGTATGGTGATGTCACCTGAAGATATTTTATCTGACTTAAATTGCACTTATATACCAAAAGTTGATAAAGAGATAAAACAAATGGATTTGACGGAATCAAATATACTTGATATACTAAAAGAAGAACAGCAAGTTCACTTTGATGAAATTTTGGCAAAAACTGAGCTCGAAACAAGACGACTCAATAGCATATTAATAAATATGGAACTTATGGGGCTAATAGTCAAACTTCCGGGCAACAATTATAGTTTAAAGTAATGGAGATGTTATGAAGTTAGTTGTTATAGAAGGTCCTGGTAAACAGGCTACTATTAAAAAATATCTAGGTAATGATTATACCGTATTTGCTAGTAAAGGGCATATACGAGATCTACCAGAGAAGAGCCTAGGTATCGACATAAATAATAATTTTGAGCCTACTTACACCAATTTACCAGACAAAAAAGGCGTTATAAGTGATTTAAAGGCTTTAGCAAAAAAATGCGATGAAATATACTTAGCGACCGACCCTGATAGAGAGGGAGAAGCTATTAGTTGGCATGTCGCTTATGTGCTTGGTTTACCTACAGATGCAAAATGTCGTATAACTTTCAATGAAATATCTCAAAAAGCTGTCACTAATGCTTTACAACATCCTCGTGAGATAAATTATGATTTGGTTGATGCACAACAAGCTAGAAGAGTGCTAGATAGATTAGTGGGTTACAAACTATCTCCGATTTTAAGCAAGAGACTGCTTGACAGTAGGTTAAGTGCTGGACGTGTACAATCTGTTGCTTTAAGACTTGTAGTTGAGAGAGAAAGAGAAATCCTAAATTTTAAACCAGAAGAGTATTGGACGCTTAATGCAAAACTTGATAAAGACAATATAAATTTCAAAGCACTGCTTATTAGTAAAAATGGAAAAAAATACACTATAAAAAATAAAGAAGAAATGGATGCAGTTCTTGAAGTATTAAAGTCTAGTCAATTCACCACAAGTAAAGTGAGTAGGGAACTAAAAAAAGTAAAACCTCAACCACCTTTTATAACTAGTAGTATGCAACAAGACGCAGGTTCTAAATTGAAGTTTAACCTAAATACTACGACTAGAGTAGCCCAAAGTCTATATGAGGGTGTATCTACTAAAACTTATGGTAAGAAGGCACTAGTTACCTACATTCGTACCGATAGTACAAGGGTGAGTCAAGATGCACAAGTTGCTACGAAAAATTTTATCTTAGAAAAATTTGGTGAAAAATACGCTCCAGCTAAATTTAACATATACACATCTAAAGCCTCAGCCCAAGAAGGACACGAGGCAATCAGACCGATAGACATAACTATTACGCCTGAATCTATAAAATCCGAAATTACTACAGAGCAGTATAAACTATACAAATTAATATATGATAGATTTTTGGCTAGTCAAATGACCGATGCGGTATATGACACTTTGACGGTCGAAATAGGTGCTGATGTATATACTTTCAAAGTAGTAGGCAAAACGCCAGTATTTGACGGTTTTCAAGCCGTTTACAAAGCTACAGTAGATGAAGAGGAAGCGTCAAATGATAAAGAGGTGAAACTGCCTAATCTTAACGAGGGCGACATACTGACACTTGTAGACTTATTACCAGAGCAGAAATTCACCAAGCCACCTCAAAGATATACAGAACCTTCTTTTATTAAGCTTATGGAGAATAAAGGAATAGGTAGACCAGCAACCTATGCTCAAACAGTCAATACTTTGTTTAAAAGAAATTATTGTGTATTGGACGGTAAATATTTTGTACCTACAGAAATAGGCTTTAATGTATGTGACTTTTTATGTGAAAATTTTGAAGATATTATGAATGTAGGCTTTACCGCTGAAATGGAAGAGAAACTTGACGAGATAGCAAAAGGAAAAATAAACTGGCACCAAGTAATTGCAGACTTTTATAGCGATTTTGAAAAGCAACTTATAAAAGTAAATGGTTATATAAAAGAAAATCCTATTGAAAGCGACGAAATATGTGAAAAATGTGGTGCGAAGATGCTTATCAAAACCAGTGCTAATGGTAAGTTTTTGGGTTGTTCTAATTATCCTAAGTGTAACTTTACAAAGAACATTTCAACAACTGAGAAACAACCAGTTGTCACTACAGATATACCTTGCGAAAAGTGCGGTGCAATGATGGTTATCCGAACTGGGAAAAATGGTAAATTTTTAGCGTGTCCTAGATATCCAGAGTGTAAATTTACCAAGCCATATATTGACAAAAATTCCGAAAGTGGAGTTTGTCCTGAGTGCGGTAAACCAGTAATTGAACAAAAATCTAAAAAAGGCAAAATCTTCTATGGATGCACTGGATATCCTGATTGTAAATTTATGAGTTGGGATTTACCTTTGGGTGATAAATGTCCTAACTGTAATTCGCACTTATTCAAACGCTTTAGGAGTGATTATACCGAAGTGTATTGTTCTAAAAAATGTGGTTATATAGTTAGAACGAAGAAACAAAACAAGGAAGAAGAAACTAATGAAAGTTAATGTAATCGGTGCTGGGCTTGCTGGGACTGAAGCGAGTTATCAACTAGCTAAACGTGGCTTTGAGGTATACCTATATGATATTAAGCCTGAGAAATTTACAGAAGCTCATAGTGATAAAAACTTTGCTGAATTAGTATGCAGTAACTCACTTAAAAGTGCAGAACTAACTAATGCTTGCGGACTTCTTAAGTATGAAATGGGTCTATTAGATAGTCTATTTATTAAATCCGCTAAAGCTAATAGCTTACCAGCTGGAACGGCACTGGCTGTAGATAGAGAAGGCTTTGCAAAATTTATTACCGACGAAATAATGCATAATCCTAATATACATTTTATAACAAAAGAAGTTACAGAATTTGATATTAGTGAACCGACGATTATAGCGACAGGTCCTTTGACTACAAGTAAGCTTTCAAAATTTTTAGAAACTATATTAGGTGATAATTACCTGTATTTTTATGACGCAGTAGCTCCTATTGTTACACTTGATAGTATAGATTTGAATAAGGCCTTTATTGCTGATAGATACAATAAAGGAGAGGGTGACTATATTAATTGTGGCTTAAATAAGGAAGAATATTATTCTTTTGTTAATGAACTAGTTAATGCCCAAAGTGTTATTCTCAAAAGTTTTGAAAAAGGTGATGTGTTTGAGGGGTGTATGCCAGTCGAGATTATGGCAAAACGAGATGTAAATGCCTTAAGGTTTGGACCAATGAAACCTGTGGGTATTGTGCATCCAGTAACCAATCAAAAATATTATGCGGTGCTTCAATTAAGAAGAGATAATTTGAATAACACCTTGTATAATATGGTTGGCTTTCAAACAAATCTTACTTTTCCAGAGCAAAAACGAGTTTTTAGCTTAATCCCAGGACTGGAAAATGCTGAATACGTAAGATACGGGGTTATGCATAGAAATACTTTTATAAATGCGCCTGCTTTAATTAATGAATATTATCAATTAAAGGAACATCCAAATATCTTTATTGCTGGGCAACTTAGCGGAGTTGAAGGATATGTGGAGAGTGCTAGTAGCGGTCTTATGTGTGGAATTAATATGGCTAAGTACCTTGAAAATAAAAATTTAATTGATTTTACAAGTAAAACAGCTATAGGTTCATTGCCAAATTATATTTCTAAAGCAAATATTAAAAATTTTCAACCAATGAACGCAAATTATGGTATAATAGACAGTATAGCGTTAGACACAAGGGATAAAAAAGTTATAAGAAATGAAATTGCGTCTCGTGCTATACAAATCATAAAAGACAATTTAAACAATATATAGGGAGGATTTTGATGGAATTAAAGGGAACTACTATCATAGCAGTCAAACGTGATGGTAAGACGGTTATTGCTGGTGATGGACAAGTCACTATGGGGCAAAGTGTGGTTATGAAATCAAATGCCATAAAGGTAAGAAGAATATTTAAAGATCAAGTAGTTGTAGGTTTTGCTGGTAGCGTAGCTGATGCTTTTAGCTTAAGTGACAAGTTTGAAAAAATGTTAAACAAATTTTCGGGTAATCTTATGCGTAGCGCTGTAGAACTTGCTCAGCTTTGGAGAAGTGACAAGGCTTTGAGACAACTTGAAGCTATGCTACTTGTAGCAGATAAAGAGCAAGTATTATTAATAGATGGCTCTGGAGACGTCATTGAACCAGAATACGGAGTGATTGCCATAGGTTCTGGTGGCAATTATGCATTGTCCGCAGGTAGGGCTTTACTTGACAATACCGACTTGAGTGCTAGAGAAATAGCTGTAAAAGCTCTTACTATAGCTAGTGAAATCTGTGTATTTACTAATAATAATTTTGTAGTGGAGGAAGTTTAATATGGATTTGACACCAAAACAAATTTGTGCAGAATTAGATAAATATATAATTGGTCAACAACACGCTAAAAAAGCCGTGGCTATAGCTCTTCGAAATCGCTACAGACGTAGTAAATTAAGTGAAGAATTAAGAGAGGAAATCACTCCAAAAAATATTATTATGAGAGGACCTACTGGTGTAGGTAAGACAGAAATAGCTAGAAGATTGGCAAAACTCGTTAAGGCGCCTTTTGTCAAAGTGGAAGCTACAAAATTTACAGAAGTTGGCTATGTTGGTCGAGATGTAGAAAGTATGGTGCGTGACTTAGTTGAAGCTTCAATACGTATGGTTAAGGATGAAAATAGAAAAACTGTAGAAGCAAAAGCTAAAGAGAGTGTTGATAGACGTCTAATTGATGCTCTATATATTATGGAGAAAGCTAAGGGCGGAGAGACACCTGCCGATGTACTGAAAAAGCAAGTCAGTGAAAAATATTTCGATAATAAGTTAGAAAATGAGTTAATAGAGATTGAAGTGCTTGAAGGCCCAAAGCAATTAGATATGGGTGGTGCTGGTGTTGAAATCAATATAGGTGATATGCTAGGCAGTATCTTCCCTCCAAGAAAACAAAGACGTAAACTAAAGGTTAGCCAAGCCAGAAATTTATTAATGACCGAAGAGGCAGACAAATTAATAGACCAAGACAGCGTCAATGCTGAAGCAATACGTAGAGCAGAACAAGATGGTATTATCTTTATTGATGAGATTGATAAGATAGCTACTACAGAGCATAAAGGTAATGATGTTTCTAGAGAGGGCGTTCAAAGAGATGTACTTCCTATTGTTGAAGGGTGTACTGTAAGCACCAAATATGGTCAAATTCGTACTGATTACATTTTGTTTATAGCAGCTGGTGCTTTTCACATTTCTAAAATTGAAGACCTTATTCCAGAGCTTCAAGGTAGATTCCCAATTCGTGTGGATTTAGACAATTTAACAAAAGATGATTTCTTAAAAGTGTTAACTCAGCCTCAAAATGCAATTGTTAAACAATATCAAGAATTATTGAAGATTGATAAAATCAATTTGACTTTTGACGAAGGGGCTCTAGAAAAAATAGCCGAAATAGCAGAACAAGAAAACGAAACTAGTGAAAATATTGGGGCGCGTCGTTTGCATACCGTTATGGAAGAATTACTTGAAGATATTTCGTATAATGCAGATGGTGAAGTAAGTGTGGACGTCCAAATAACCAAAGAATATGTACAAAATGTCTTTGGTGGAAATATCAGCCAATACGATTTGAAGAAGTATATTATATAATGAATTTGCAAAGACTAGAGTTGTTAGTTGGACAAGACACTTTGAAACGACTAAAAGAATGTAAAGTTATAGTATTTGGAGTCGGAGGCGTTGGTGGATGGCTTTGCGAAATGTTGGTTAGATGTGGTATAGGTGAATTGACTGTAGTAGACTTTGACAAGGTTGATGAAACTAATATAAATAGACAATTAATAGCACTATCAACAACCATTGGACAGCCTAAAGTAGACTTAATAAAGCAAAGAATGCAGGATATAAATCCTGAAATTAAAATCTTTGCCTTAAACCAACATCTAACCAAAGATAATGTAAAAGATTTTAACTGTGAAAACTATAATTTTGTCGTAGACTGTATTGATGATTTAAGTGCTAAATTTGCGTTGATAAAATATTGTTATGATAATGATATTGATATTATATGTGCAATGGGTGCTGGTAATAGATATGCTTCACCTCATTATGAAGTGGTTGACATTTATAAGACATCCTATGACGCTATTGCAAAAAAACTAAGGAAATTTTGTCGAGATAATGAAATAAAAAAACTTACTGTCGTAGCGACAAATGCTCAGCCTATCAATACAAATAGTAAAACTATCGGTAGTGTAGTCTACCATCCAGTGGCATCAGCGTGTGCCTTGTGTTCGTACATTATTAATAAATTTATGGAGGATAAACAATGAGAGAAGTTAAACATATTAATGAAGAAGAGTTTGAACAAGCTATAAATGATAATAAATTGGTTTTAGTAGATTTTTATGCTACTTGGTGTCCACCATGCAAAATGCTTGGACCTATCCTAGAAGAATTAATCACAGAAATTGATGAAGACGTTGATATCGTTAAAGTGAACGTAGATGAATGCGAGGAGTTGAGTAGAAAGTTCAATATAATGAGTGTTCCTACAATGATTTTATTTAAGGATGGCGAACAAGCCGATAAGACTATTGGGTTAATGCCAAAAGAACAAATTGTAGGTTTTATAGATAAAAATAGATAGTTATTAACTAAATTTTAAGTAGAAGTCAATATTGACAACTACTTTTTTTTGTGGTACAATAATTTTATTAAATAAAGGGGTACACATATGGAGATACGCAAAGTTTATTTGGACAATTCAGCTACTACTTTTGTTAGCAATGACGTATTGAGGGAGATGATTCCTACATTCAATTCAACATTTGGCAACGCAAATAGCTCAAACTCTTATGGTCGTGAGGCAAGAGCTTTGGTTGATTTATCTAGAGAGAGAATAGCTAAGGCAATCGGGGCTAAGGCTAACGAGATTTATTTTACTTCTGGTGGGACTGAATCTAATAACTGGGCTATACGTGGTATCGCTCACAAACTTAAAGAAAAGGGCAACCACATTATAACCTCAGCTATTGAACATTCAAGCATACTTGAATCTTGCAAAGCACTAGAGAAAGAAGGCTTTAAGGTTACTTATTTAAAGGCTGATGCTAGTGGTATTATCAATCTTGCAGAGCTTATGCATTATATTAGAAAAGATACTATTTTGATTAGTATTATGGCGGCTAATAATGAGATCGGTACTATTCAAAACATTCAAGCAATAGCGCAGACAGCTCACGAAAAAGGCATAATTTTTCATACAGACGCTGTGCAAGCTTTTGGTGCTATTAATTTCCACGTAGAAGATATGGGTATAGACGTTATGAGTATTAGTAGCCATAAGATATATGGGCCAAAAGGCGTTGGTGCTTTGTATATAAGAGAAGGCGTAGAAATAGAACCTTTGATTTATGGTGGCGAACAAGAAGACGGTCTAAGGGGCGGTACTAGTAATGTTCCTGGTATAGTAGGTTTTGGCAAGGCTAGTGAAATAGCTGTAAGAGATATGAACATCAATATGCATAAAATACGTGGGCTAAGAGATTATTTTTTGAAGGCTTTAACGGCAAAAGTTACTAACTTTACAATTAATGGGCATCCTCATCAAAGATTGCAAGGATTGTTGAGTATAACATTTGAAGGTGTTGAAGGTGAGTCACTTGCTACTTTGTTAGATATGAAAGGTATAGCTATTAGCACAGGTAGTGCTTGTAATGGTGGCTCTCATAGAATTAGTCACGTGTTAAATGCTATTGGTCTAGATGCTAATCAGGCTAAGTCTACCGTTCGTATATCAATAGGTAAACACAACACCAAAGAGGAACTTGATTACGTCGTTGATGCTATTGCAGAATCTGTAGAGAGATTAAGAGCGATGAGTCCTATTAGACTTAAGAAGAAAAAGTTGGAGGATTAGTATATGTATAGTGAAAAAATTATGCAAATATTTGCACATCCAAAAAATGTTGGTATTATCAAAAATGCTGAAAGTGTCGGTGAAGCGGGTGATGTAAATGGTACCGATTACTTAAAAATCTTCCTTCGAGTAGAGGGAGATGAGATAATTGATGCAAAGTTTAAAGCTTTTGGCAATCCATATACTATAGCCTGCATGTCAATTTTAACTGGTATGCTCAAAGGTCAAGATTTATCAAGACTTAGCGAAATTTCTGGCGAAACAGTGGTCAATTATATAGGAGAGTTGCCTGAGGGTCAGCAATATATAGTAGCACTAATAGATGATTTGATTAGTTCTTGTATCAAAGATTATATCAAAAAACAAAAAAAATTAAATAATGAAGAATAAATCACAATTTTTCGGTTATATTAAACTTGAACGTAGTTACTATTGATGTATTCAATGTGCCTATGTTCATTTTTTTTACCTTATTTTGGTATGTATTTTATTTTAATTTAATCAAATACTATACATGAAAGGAGGTATCTAATGAAAGATTGTTTAATTATTGGTATGGCACTAGGTTTTTTAGTAGGTGCTGTGCTAGTACAAAGTAATAAAGATGTGCAAAAATTAATTAAAAAAGGCAAGGAAACAGCTCAAAAAAAGATTCAAGAAATTGCCTCTGAACAACAAGATAAAGCTCAAGATTAATTTTAATTAAACTTTAAAAAGCATTGAAAAATGCTTTTTTTGTTTGACTTATTGCTTAAAGTATTGTATACTTATTGCATACCTTGTGGTATATGATTTTTTAGAGGTGCTTTGGATGCGTAAAATGTCGCTTGATTTAGGTGATAGAAGAATTGGTATAGCTATCAGTGATCCTTTAGGAATTATAGCTAATCCATTAGAGACTTACACTCGGACTAGTATAAAAGCCGATATAGCTCATATAGCTGAATTAGTAAAGTCACAAAATGTCGATTGTATTATTTTGGGATTGCCTATAAATATGGACGGCACAGAGGGAGAGCGTGTACAAAAATCTAGAGATTTTGGTATGCTACTTAGTGAAAATATCCCAGATGTAAAGATAGACTATATGGACGAGCGTTGGACGACAGTGAGTGCTGAAAAAATGCTTATTGACGCTGATGTTAGTAGGGAGAAGCGTAAGACAGTTATAGATAAAGTAGCTGCTACGATTATCTTGCAAAGTTACCTTGATAAAATCAAAAAATAAAATTCAGGAGTTTTTTATGGAAGAACTTACCCCAATTGAAAAAATATTTAGCGAAGACAACAACGATAATGTGGTATTATACAATGGTGAAGATAAGCCAGTTGAATTTGAACAGGTAGCTATTGTTCCACTAGATGATAAGGATTATTGTATACTGAAGCCAGTTGTTCCTTTTGAAGGTATGGAGGAGAACGATGCAATTGTATTTGTATTAAATGAAAATGATGATGAACCTTCACTGGAAGTAGAGACTGATGAAGCTATAGTGGATAAAGTATTTGATGTTTATTATGAAATGCTTGAGGAAGCAATAGCTAATGATAGAAAGCAAGCTGAAGATGAGGAAGACGAAGAAGAATAAGCTTTTAAAAAGCCCTAATTAAGCCCCTATAAGGACTAAAATGGGGCTTTTTATTTTAAGTATATTTAAAGTAGGTTTAAAACAACTTATACTTTGAAATATTTTTTAATCTTTTAATATATGATATTTTTTTACTTAAATTAATGCGGTTTTTATAGAATTTTATTGATTTTTAATTAAATATATGCTATTATATATTTTGTTCATAAAATACACACTTTTAAGCTATTATAGAGATGTTGCCTATTTGGGTTAGCTCTATGAGTTTTAAGCTTTTAAGGAGGACGAAACAAATTTTAGGAGGTAATAATAATGTCTGTTATTTCTATGAAACAATTATTGGAAGCAGGCGTTCACTTCGGTCATCAAACTAGAAGATGGAATCCAAAAATGGCAAAATACATTTTTCAAGAACGCAATGATATCCATATTATAAATTTGGAGAACAGTAGTATTTGCCTAGATAAGGCGTACAATTTTGTCAAAGAGCAAGTACAACAAGGTAAGACTGTACTTTTTGTAGGTACTAAGAAGCAAGCTCAAGATGCTATCAAAGAAGAAGCATTAAGATGCGGTATGTTTTACATCAACTCGAGATGGTTGGGTGGTACTTTGACTAACTTTAAGACTATCAGAGCTAGAGTTGATAGATTAAATAAGATCAACCAAATGGAAAAAACTGGTGAATTTAGTCTACTCCCTAAGAAAGAAGTTTTAAAGCTTATTGCTGAGCGTGATAAACTTGAGACTAACTTAGGCGGTATCAAGGATATGACATCTTTCCCTGGTGTAATATTTATTGTCGATCTAGAGAAAGAACATATTTGCGTAGAAGAAGCTAATAAATTAGGTATCCCTACTGTTGCATTGGTTGATACAAATTGCAACCCAGAGCTAGTAACTTATCCTATTCCAGGAAATGACGACGCAATCAGAGCTGTGAAGCTTATTACTAGTGCTATTGCTGATGCAGTAATTGAAGCTAGAGAGGGATCAACTGACGCTACTGAAAGCGAAGTTAAAGAAGAAAATGCAACTGAAGAAGTTGCTGAGCAAAAAGAAAATCAAGACTAATTGTTAAGGAGAATTTATTTATGTTTACAGCACAAGATGTTGCTTCATTGAGAGCCAAAACTGGAGCAGGTATGATGGACTGCAAAAATGCTTTAACCGAATGCAATGGCGATATGGATAAGGCAATTGATTATTTGAGAGAAAAAGGAATTGCTAAGGCCGCTAAAAAAGCTGATAGAATAGCCGCTGAGGGTGTAGTACAATCTTACATTCATATGGGCGGTAAGATTGGTGTGTTAGTTGAGATTAATTGCGAGACTGACTTTGTAGCTAGAAGTGAAAACTTTGTGCAATTTGCTAAAAACATAGCTATGCATATAGCCGCTACAAGCCCTAAATATGTGTCAATTAGTGAAGTTGATCCTAAAGACTTAGAGCACGAAAAAGAAGTATTAAAGACTCAAACTTTAAATGAAGGTAAACCTGAGTCTGTAGCTGAAAAGATGTTAGAAGGCAGGATTAAGAAATTTTATGAGGAAGTTTGCTTACTAGAACAACCTTATGTAAAGAATCCTAGTCAAACAATTCAAGAATTGCTAAACGAGACAATTCTAACTATTGGAGAGAAAATTTCAATAAGAAGATTCGTTAGATATGAAATGGGCGAAGGTCTAGAGAAGCGTCAAGATAATTTTGCCGAAGAAGTAATGAGTCAAATGAATAAATAAATTTATTTGTAAAAAATGGAAGAAACGAGTCTGTTTTCTTCTATTTTTATTTGCATTTTTTGTGAGTTTATTATACAATGGTAAGAGTAGTTTTTACTAAACTTTACTTATTTTAAAATATAGGAGATTAAATTAAATGGACTATAATGAGATTAAAGACACTATGAAGCAAGATATAGATAAAGCTCTCAATTACTTAGGTAATGAGCTATCTTATATAAGGGCTGGTAGAGCTAATCAACACATTTTGGATAAGGTTATGGTTGACTATTACGGTACACCTACACCTATCAATCAAATGGCTAATTTTTCTATTCCCGAAGCTAGAACTTTATGTATTAGTGTGTGGGATCAATCAGCACTAAAAAGCGTAGTTAAAGCCATTCAAGAAAGCGATATTGGCATCAACCCAACCGATGATGGTAAGGTGATAAGATTAAACTTTCCTCAACCATCCGAAGAAAGAAGAAAAGAATTAGTCAAACAAACTAAGCAACTTGGCGAAACAACTAAAGTTAATATTCGTAATGCTAGAAGAGATGCCTTGGAAATGCTTAAAACACTTAAGAAAAATGGCGAATTAAGCGAGGATGAATTAGCTGATTACGAAAAGGATATACAAAAAATTATAGACAACAATATAGCTGAAGTTGACAGGATGTTAGCGGACAAAGAAAAGGAAATTATGGAGATATAATGTCTATGTATATTGGTCTACCTCTTGAAGAAGTAATTAATGAGTTAAAAATTAAAAAGTTAGCATATAATATAATTGACAATAGTATAAATATAGGTAGACCTTTTGTTACAAACTGCGTTGAAAAAGATGGCTATCTATTAATTACTATATCTAATTTTGATTTATGAGGTTATTAATGGGGCTGTTTAGTAAGAAAAAAGTTTTAGATACAAATAAATTACCACGACATTTAGCATTTATAATGGATGGTAATGGACGCTGGGCTACGGCTAAAGGAATGCCTAGGACTTATGGCCATAGAGAGGGTGCAAACGCAATGATTAGGGTAGTGGAAGCGTGTTTGGACTTTGGTATAAAGGAAGTATCATTTTTTACCTTTTCGACTGAAAATTGGAAAAGACCAAAAAATGAAATTGATTATATTTTTGAGTTAGCTTCAGAATTTAGTAAAAAATTAACCGAAAAAGAATATTCTAATGATATAAAAATAATGACTATTGGAGATTTATCAGCACTACCTGAAGAAACACAAAAAATTATAGCTGATGCAAAACAACAAACTATTAATGGTCAAAAAATGATAGTTAATCTAGCTATAAACTATGGAGGACGTGACGAAATAGTTATGGCTGTAAATAATATAATAAAAGATGGTATTAATAATGTTACCAAAGAGATAATAAGTCAATATCTTTATACTAAGGATTTATCTGACCCTGACCTTGTTGTACGCTCAAGTGGTGAACAACGCGTAAGTAACTTTATGCTTTATCAGATGGCGTATTCAGAATTTTATTTTATTAAAAAACATTGGCCTGACTTTAACAAAGATACAGTGCTGGATTGTATACTTGAATATCAAAAGAGAAATCGTCGCTTCGGCGAGGTGAAATAAGGAGTTTATATGAAACGAGTCTTTACAGGGGTAGTTATCGCACTGCTTGTAGTAATTGCCTTTTTACTAAGAGAGTATAACTTATACATATTTGATATATGTATTGGTGTTATTACTGTATTTGCCAGTCTAGAAGTAGCTAAATTACTTCAAAAAGCAAATAGAAAAAATTTATTTATTCCATCCCTAATTTTCCCATCATTAGCTTATATTTTGTTGCTTCTTGGCATAAACTGGGAATGGGGTATAGGTAAATTATTAATAGCAGAATGTCTGTTACTGCTTGCATTCTTTATAGTAATTTTAATAATTCAACTTTGCCTTTGGAATAAGCTTACTGTTGAGAAAAAATTGGATAAGTTTGAAGGTAGTACTTTTAAATATATTATGAAAATTTGTTTAGATACTACTTTTGGCTTAATATATCCGACTTTGTTCTTGTTGTGTTTTGTATTGATAAACCACATAGATGGTCTAGCCGAATTATCAAAAGTGGCTAATTTTGATGGATCCCTAGGCTTAGTATTGTTACTATTTACTATAGTTGTTACAGTTGCTTCTGATGTGTGTTCATTATACGTAGGACAATTATTTAAAGGTAAAAAACTAGCTCCTAGTATTAGTCCAAACAAAACCATTTCAGGTAGTATTGGTGGACTGATTGGATCTGTTATAATTTCAATTGTTTTATACTTAATTGTTTGTTCTGAACCTATTGTTGCACACGGATTTGAAGAAGCTGGCATCGGTATATGGTTGTTTATCATATACGGTATATTTGCTTCTATATTTACCCAAATCGGAGATTTATTTGAGTCAAAATTAAAACGCTTGGCTAACGTAAAAGATAGCGGTAACGTTCTTCCTGGCCACGGCGGTTTTATGGACAGGCTGGATGGTCTTTCCTTTAACGTTTTATTCACGCTAGTGTTGTTTGCTTTGATTTTATTATAATAAAAGGGGATTAAATGAATTTAATATCTTTAGCTTTTAGCTTTGAAGGATTTTTTACCTATATATTTTATATCTTAATCGCTTTACTAGCTTTGATGATTATGATTACTATTCATGAGTTTGGTCATTTTATAGCTGGTAAACTTTTAGGCTTCAAAATTAATGAGTTTGCTATTGGTTTTGGCAAAGCTCTTTGGAGCAAAAAAACTAAAGACGGAATGGATTTTTCAATTAGGCTAGTCCCACTAGGTGGGTATTGTGCTTTTGATGGCGAGGATATGGATAGTTCAGATCCTCGTGCTTTTAACAATCAAAAGCCGTGGAAACGTCTTATAGTGTTATTTATGGGACCGTTTTTTAACTTCCTTTCAGCTGTAATATTCTCTTTTATTTTGCTTATGACTGTTGGCTATGCTGATCTTGTTCAGGTAACCAAAGTTGAAGAGCATTCACCTAATTATGGTGTAATACAAGAAGGAGATATCATATATGCAGTGGATGGAGTTGAGACAAATTTTGTAAATGACCAATATTTTGTTACTATGATTCAAACATATGATATTGGTGATGATGTAACTCTAACTATTAAGCGTGGTGATGATACATTTGATGTTACTATTCAGAAAGGCTTTGTAGTAACTAGTCAAATTGTTGACGGACAAACTATATATTCTATTGATGGTAAAAAGTATTATGTAGACAATACTAATGGTTTTAAATTAGTAAACGTTGAGGACCCTAATGATTCAACCTCAATGAATTTTATTACAGATAGCACTGCCTCTTATTCGTTTGTAGTAGATGGAATGTCGTATATTTTAGATACTACAACTAATCAGATATTATGTGAATCTGTAGGTGTAAGTCTAAAAAATTATACCTATAGTTTTGGTGAGGCTTTAGTTCATTGCGTACCATTCACAGTTGAATGGGGCTGGAAAGTATTAGTATTGTTGTGGCAATTAATTACTGGACAGTTGCCTTTGTCTGGTATAGGTGGGCCTATAACTACTATTGGCTCAATAGCAAGTTATACTCAATCAAGTTGGTTGAATTTACTCATTTTATTTCCTTTAATTTCTGTCAATCTAGCGGTGTTTAACTGGTTACCGTTCCCAGCTTTGGATGGCGCTCGAATGGTATTTGTTATAATTGAGTGGATTAGAGGAAAGCCAATAGATAGAAAGATAGAAGGGTATATTCATACAGTAGGACTTTTAGTATTGTTTGCGTTTGTAATATTTGTTGATATTTTTAATTTAGTAACTTAAAAGGTGATGATGCACATATGAAGGATAATGCAGTGACTGAAGCACTAAAAAAAGACTTCCCTTGGGTTAAAATTCAAAAAGTCATATATAAAGAAAAAGATTTTGCCGTGGACTATTTTATAATTTATGATCAATATCATAATATTACTGATGAAATTAAAAAAAGCATTAGTGATTTACTAGACAAATTAGTGCCGATCAAAGCAACTAAATCATATTTTTATAGAAAATCATTTTTGTTAGGCGATTTGGTTGAAAAATCCGTTGTTTCGTTTTCTAGTGAAAATTTTAAAAGTCTAGAGATAACCGATAAAGATGTTAAAGCTATTATAAATGATAGTAACGTCAATGTAAATATAAATGTTCATAGTAGCGTTTATGGGTTAGTCGATAAGTTGAATTATTTAAATATTCTTAAGGAATATCTTACAGATAATTATTTTGCAACATTTGAAATAAAGATTAACCAAGTTGCAAACCCAATTGATGCATCCAATCTGTTAGCAAAACGACAATTAAGTAATAGTGCTTCTGAAATTATTGATAACCATATATTTCAAGTTGAGAACTTGCAAATTATTTATGGGAAAAATTTAATTGATAAAGCTAGGCCTTTGGATAAAATCAAAGCTGGTATGAACGGTGTAACTGTTGCTGGGAGGATTAGATTTTTTAATAAAGCAACCTATAAAAAATCAACTGAAAAAGATGGTAAAGTGGAAGAAGTTGAAAAAGTACGTTATAACTTTGAATTGGTATATGAGGATACTAAAATGTCAGCTGTAATTTTCCCTACTAAACAATTACTAGAAAAAGGTGATATTTTTAAAGATGGACAAGAAGTTATTTGTCTTTGTGATGTAGATGAATATAGGGAAAGATTAAGTTTAAAAGTCAAGGAAATAGGTTTTTGCAAAATACCTGTAAAAGAAGTAGGTCCAATAGAATTTTTGCAAGAAAATGAAAATTATTTGTGCATAAAACCTGAGCAATATATTGAACAAAGTCAAATGAATATGTTCGAAGAAATTAAAATATTACCAAAGATGTTAGATAATAAAACTTATGTTGTATTTGACCTCGAAACAACTGGTCTAGAATATGAACACTGTGAAATTATTGAAATTGGTGCGGTAAAAGTAGTCAATGGTAAGATAACAGAAACCTTTTCCACCTTAGTCAAGCCAAAAAATAGCATTCCTGCCGATGCAACAGCTGTCAATGGTATTGATGATGCTATGGTGGCAAATGCTCCTAGTATAGAGCAGGTATTACCAGATTTTTATAAGTTTACCCGTAATGCTATATTAGTAGCACATAATATTGGTTTTGATAGTAAATTTTTAATCTACTATGGAGAAAAATGCCATTATAATTTTGACAATGAATTAGTTGATTCTTTAGCTCTAAGTAGAAAATACCTACATTCAGTAAAAAATCATAAACTTAAAACTATCTGTGATTACCTTGGTGTTGAATTAATAAATGCACATAGAGCTTTAGCTGATACTGTGGCTACTGCAAAATGCTTTATAAAATTAGCAGATTTTGCTAATTAAAAATAAAAAAGACGACTACCTATTGTGTTATTATTATAGGGTAGTGACGTCTTTTTTTAATAATAAAAAAAGCAACTTTTATAAGTTGCTAAATGGAGCTAATGGGGGGAATCGAACCCCCGACCTACCGATTACGAATCAGTTGCTCTACCGACTGAGCCACATTAGCATAATTAAGAAATTAGTAATTTCTTAATAAACCTATAACCTTTCCAATTATAGTTACATTGTCTACAATTATAGGATCCATAGTATCATTTTCTGGTTGTAGTCTTACATATCCGTTTTCTTTGTAAAAACGTTTTACAGTAGCACTATCTTCAATCATTGCAACGACTATGTCCCCGTTGTTTGCGGTTGGTTGAGGGGAAACGACTATTTTGTCTCCACTCATTATGCCAGCATTGATCATACTATCTCCGCTAATATTAAGTATAAAGATATTGTCTTTGCCAAACATATTATACGGAATCTTATATATTTCCGTTATATTTTGTTCTGCTAGAATAGGTTCTCCAGCTGTAACAAAGCCAACAACGGGGACAGATATATAGTCAGACCAATCAGCTTCTGTTTCATGAATTATAGAATTCGCCGAGTATTTATTATTTTTTATAAATCTTTTAGATAGACTCTCAGATAAATCCAACTTTTCTTTCCAAATATTTTTATCAAAAATGACTTCAAAGGCTCTATTTTTTGACGCGTGTTTAATTATTAAACCTTTTTCTTCAAGTAACTTTAAATAATAGGCGATAGTACTTGTAGAATGCACTTTTTGAGCATTCGCCATCTCCCTTTGTGAAGGGTAGTAGGAGTGCTTATTATAATAATCTACAATATATTCTAACAAATTATATAAATTTCTATTCGTTTTCTTCATCCCATCACCTAAGGATATTTTATCAAAAATACAACAAAATGTCAATTATCTTTTAAAGATACTTTATCCGCAACGCTTCTTTTTATGTCATCATCAATTTTTGCATAATGTTTCTTTGTGGTGTTTACGTCTTTATGCCCCAAGACTTCAGCTACTATATATATGTCTTTAGTGGCTCTATACAGATTGGTACCATATGTACTTCTTAGTTTGTGTGGTGTAATTTTTTTCAAAGGAACTGCCAAAGAAGCATATTTTTTGACAATATTTTCTACGGCTCTTATGCTTATACGTTTCTTTTGGGTAGAAAGAAACAACGCCGGGTATCTTTCTCCATCATCCAAATCATTGATTTCTCGTTCTTCTAGATAGTCAAGTAGTGCTTCACGTGCCTCTTCTCCAAAATATAGTATTGTAGAATTCCCACCTTTTCTCGTTACTTTAAGTGCGTTTTCTTTAAAGTCTAAGTCATCAATATTTAATCCGACACATTCGCTTATACGTATTCCAGTTGTCAAAAACAATGTAAGCATGGCCACATCTCTTTTTTTTGTCCTATGATTAAAAGCCTTTTGCCTTTGGGAGAGTCCTTGTCCGCTTTCAACAACATCAAACAACTCTTTTACTTCGTCATTATTTAGTTGTATAATAGGTTTAGTGTTGAGTTTTGGTGCTTCAACCTTTTCTGAAATATTCTTACTGATTAAATCTTTTTTAAATAAATATGTTAATAAAGTTTTTATACTTGATAGTTTTCGTGATTTTCCTATTACACCATTATGATTTAATTTTCCATCTTTTTCGTAATAGCTTAGATAATGTAGATATCTTTCAATATCTTGAGCCTCTAAAGCCTCTATATCCTCTAGGATAAGTATCTTTTTATCTAAATACTTTGCATTTTCTGTCACAAGATAATGAAAAAAATTCCTTAAATCATAAGCATAATTAAGTCTAGTCAATGAGGATGTTCGGCTCTCTAACGCCATAAAATAGTCGTAACAAAAATCAGGTAGTTCTTTTATTAATGCTTTTATCTTATCATTATTTATTTTATCTCTATTTAAATGAAAATTTTCTTTCATATCTATATTTTATCATAAACTTAATTAATTTACAATTAATATTTAGTTTGCTTTTCAATTAAACTTGTGTTACAATTAGTTAGAGGAGGATGTATGAGATACTCAGAAGACAACTTATACAATTATACTTCATATTACGAACTGGAATCATTTGCAAATGAAAATGAACAAATTTTAAATGCCATAAATGCTGCATTAGCTAGTATTCAGCAAAATTCGCAAGTTGATTGCATTACGAATACTGAGATTTTTTATATAGGTTCCATCGTCAATTATACAAATTCAAATCCTAAAGATACAATTGATATTTTGGTGAAAATTAATAACCCAATTGTTTTGGATTTAAATTTGAAATATACTAAAATAAAAAGACTAAAACAAAAAAATAAAATATTTGCAACTCCAGCTATACAGTATGTAATTGCTTATGCTTTGTTAAATGCGTTCACTTCTGTCACTTCAGTTTACAATAGAAATAGCTATATTTTTGTAGATTCACTATCTGAACTAGGCAAAAATTACAGAATATTTGTTACCGCATCATCAAATAAGGGAAATTTTGTTTGCCACGGAATAAATGTTGCTAGAAATACTGAATTTGAATACAATATTGAAAATGCTGCCACTAACTTTGTACGTAAAGATGAGGAAACACAAGGTGAGTTTTCAAATATGCTAAGGGTAGTAAAAAATATAGCTTATGATCTAAATCTAACAGTAGATAATAACGTCGTCGAATCATTGTTTTATAACATTCCTAATAAGTATTTTACAGGAAATTATAATGAAATGTTAATTAAGCTATTAAATTATCTAAAACTTACAGATTATACAAATTTTGAAAGTATTGATGGTACAGGAAAAATTGTAAAAAATGGTTTTTATGATACAAGTGTCTTAGTCTTAAAAAAATTTGTAGACAGTCTATGTTTTGCGTTACAATAAAAGCAATTTAATCTGTCAATGGAAATAACTTATCAAAGGGGCAGTATATGCCTTTTTTTGATAAACTAATGCTCTAGGCAAGTTTAAAATATAAATGTAAACGAAGGTAGACCGTTTAAATGATGATTTAACACGCAAAAAGTTTAGTAAATGGTGCAATAATGTAAAAAGCAAATTACCAAATATGATATATGTTGCTGTGCCAGAGTATCATAAAAAAGGCGGTTTGCATTATCACGTATTAGTAGGTAA
>CALVNN010000010.1 GCA_944349765.1 uncultured Clostridia bacterium
AGTAAGAGTCCAGGCTGACCATTTGTGCCTGTATAAGGTGTGGACTTAGCTGTATCTATATAGGCATTCTGTCCGTCTATGGTAAAATTATCAAAATTATAGGTAGATGTGTCATACCCCTCTTCATAGTCTAGTATTATCCATCTTACCGGCTCTATCAAGTAATAATTGCTATTGTATCGTACGTATCTATCGTCGGTGGTATTGTTTTGGTATACAGTACAAGCGGTCGTCCCTATAGTAATTTGTTCACTAGTAGCAGTCACTTCACTTGCTGTAACACCAGCTAAGCTTTGAGGATACTCGCCCATATCTAAATAGTATTTACCAGCAAATATACCAGTAGTGTATTCACCATAATCAAATATACCATTCCAAAATTTTGCGTATATAGTTGTATCACTTGTTACTTGGTCATTAAAATCATACTTCGTGCTATAATACTCATCAGCGTACCAGTTTTTAAATATCAATCCATCTACGGTAGAGGTCGGCTCGGTAGTAGGGGCTGATACTGTGCCACCTTCTAGGATTTTTACAGTCTCATATATTTCACCTTCACTCATAAATGTTACTGTGTATTGTCTTATAAATAATGCGTACACATTTATATTCGTAGTAACTATAGTATCAAAGTTGTATTTTGTATCATAATTAGTGTCGGTATACCAACCTTGAAATACCATATTCGCTGATGTGGATACAGGGTCAATATCAGGAGCTGATACGCTAGTTCCTTTTTCAACAGTCACTGACTCATATACACTACCTTCACTCATAAATGTTACTGTACATACTTCAACAAAGTCAGCATATAGAGTAAAGTTATGATCTATTACTGAATTAAAGTCGTAAGGCGTAGTAAGCCTAGAGTCGGTATACCAACCTGCGAAGTTGAATCCCAATTTAGTAGGTTCTGGGGGTTCGGTGACTTTCTGTCCTTCTGCAAAAAATGTCTGTGCTGGTACTGCTCCTGCATCACCTGTATCAAAGGCTACTATATAGCCCATTACTGGTCTAGGTGTATAATTACTATTGAATAGTGTAGCTGTCTCCTCTAAGGTAGTCGTCGTTACATTCTTGGCGTTTATTGCCTGTATTGTCACGTCCAGCTTTAGATCTAGTGGGGCTGGAGTGTCATTATTTATACACTTAGCTCCTTGATAAGTGATACCCTCACAGAAGGTATACCTTGTATTATCTGTTATCTTTAGTGGTATACCATCTGGGTCGGTTAGATAATAATATCCATCTTCTGCTCTTACCCATTTGTATGAAGTACCCTCATATGTAGATATATCGTCATAATTTATTGCTAGTAAAAATCTCTTATCCGCATCTGATAGACTTCCGTATTTGTAATAATGTAAATCAGCTCTAACAAATATGTCTTTACTATCGGTAGTTCGCTCTAAAGTAACACTATTTACTATAGTCTCTCCATTGACTACGTCTTGTAAATCTTCTACAAAATCTACATTCGTATTTAGTATTACTGGATATACATCGACGTCGGTTGATCTTGTTATGCTTAAGGCACTAGCTAGTGTAATACCCAGCATCACTAATATACCAGCAAATACAAATGCTATATATGTATTTCTTCTTTTGGTCTTTATCATACCCTTCCCCCCTTGTAAAACGAAAAAAGACATTTAGGGTATACTATCCTAATGTCTGTATGCAAAAAATATGCTATTTGCGCTGTCTATATTATTAATAGTCGAAAAGGTTGCCCCCATTATAATACTTTTTTGCATATTTTCGCCTCTCTTTTAGAATAATATTTATAGTATACCGAATATATAGTTTTTTGTCAAATACTTTACTTTATTTTGTGTGATTTTTTTAATTTTTATGCTTTAGTATTTACTTTAGGGCAACAACCTTTTGGCTTTACCCTTCCGGGAGATTCTTCGGCAGAGCCTCAGGATGACAATGGCGTCTGTCGTTCTATACTAGGTCACACGCCATCACAACCGCCGTATTCCCTTCCGGGAGATTCTTCGCTTCGCACTAAAGTGCTGGCTCTGAATGACATTACCAAGGTCAAACGTTCTACAATTATTGTCATGCTGAGTCCGTGATAAATGGGTAAATCTATTGTAATGTCATGTTGAGCGTAATGCAATGAAGTCGAAACATCCCCCGGAAGGGTTCTGCTTGATACCAATAAGAGGTTACTGACAAATAAAAATAGAACGTTTAATTTTATACATACGTTCTACATTCATTATACAATCCTCCCCAGCGTCCGTATCCCTTCCGGGAGATCCTTCGGCAGAGCCTCAGGATGACAATGGAGTCTGTCGTTCTATACTAGGTCACACGCTATCACAACCGCCGTATTCCCTTCCGGGAGATTCTTCACGGCGTGCTACGCACTTGTTCTGAATGACATAATGGGGTCGGTCATTCTACAAGAGCTATCACTCTATAAGGGCTATCGTTTTACCATAATGTCATGTTGAGCGGAGTCGAAACATCCCCCGGAAGGGTACCGCTTGATACCAATAAAAGGTTACTATACTAAATAAAAATAGAACGTATATTTTATACATACGTTCTATATTTAATATATTTTGTCCCCTAACTTCCTTTACCCTTCCGGGAGATCCTTCGGCAGAGCCTCAGGATGACATAATAGTGTCAGTTCTGCACTTTAGTATACGATTTAACACTATCTACTTAGCTCTTCTTTTGACTTATCACAATTTGATACTAAATATTTGTCATTAATAAGTTTATCTAATTTACTATGTAGGTGGTCTATTTCATTATTATAATTACTTAGTAGAAATTTGACATCCATTTGATATAATTTGGATTCAGTAGTATTTTGAAAAACAATATCATACTCCATAATACTTGGCTCTCTTACTACCCCGTGTAAACTATTGCCATATTGGTCAATGACATTATTGCTGATACAAACATTATCTTTATTAAATGATGCGTAGGTAAGGTTGCCATTTGTGTCATATACAAAGTGTTTTTGATTATCCTTATCATAAAAACATTGGACATCGTATCCGTAAGCTGTAGGCTTGCTCTCATAATCACTTAGACCTAAGCAATGCATTAACTCATGAAGTATGACTCTTGAAGCACTAGCTTGCATATGCGGATTGTATGCACCATCTTCAAAATACTTACCGTAAAGCTCCACAAACTGGTCAACATCAAGACGCATATTTGCCTTAGTATTTGCCTTGTAAAGGCCTGAAGCAATGACATTTTTAATTGACTTATCTGGCGTCACATCTGCTACTACTTCAATATCTTTTACGGTGACAGTGATAGTAGCCGAATTCATAGAAGCATTGTCCTCGCCCTCTCTTTTGACAACGAAATTATATTCATCATTAACGGTATCAAATACTTTATTGATAAGGTCAACATTTTGTTTCAATAGATTGGCCACAAACTGAGGTATATCTTTTTGCACAACAATCTGACAATCCTGCCCTCTCTTAATAAAAAGGCGATTTTGCATTAAGCTTTTATTAGCGCCTATTTTGTCCGCCTGAAGCGTAACGGTAGAGTGATTTGGAAGGTCACAATATCTATTGTCTAACGCAGGGTTTGAGGATATAAACATGTATCCTGCTAATAAATTGTAAGCCCCTAGCACGCCGATAGCACCCCAAAGGCACGCTTTTTTAAATTTTTTACTTGAATTACCTTTTAATCTTTTGGATTTGCTCTTAGTCATATTATGAAACCTTTTATAAATTTATAATATTTTAAATCAAATTAAACTAATAGTCAATACTAAAAAATGAGTAAAGATATTGATAAGATTAATATCATATGACTAGACAAATAATACCTTTTGTGATATAATTTCAATTATGTTAAATTAGGAGAAAAAATAGAATATGGAGAACAAAAATATTAGAAATGTAGCTATTATAGCTCACGTTGACCACGGCAAGACATCTCTAGTAAACGAACTCCTTAAGCAAGGTGGCGTATTTAGAGACAATCAAGTAGTTGGCGACAGAGTGATGGATAGCAATGACATTGAAAGAGAAAGAGGAATAACTATCCTAGCTAAAAACACTGCTTGTATGTATAATGGAGTAAAAATAAATATAATCGACACTCCTGGGCACGCAGATTTTGGTGGCGAAGTAGAACGTGTACTTAAGATGGTAGACGGTGTGCTATTAGTCGTAGACGCATTTGAGGGACCTATGCCTCAGACACGTTTTGTACTAGAAAAGGCTTTGGAATTAAATCACAATGTGATAATAGTTATAAATAAAATAGATAGAGAGGACGCTCGTCTTGACCAAGTACCAGACGAAGTACTTGAATTATTGCTAGAGCTAGATGCTAGCGACGAGCAACTAGACAGCCCTATCCTATACGCAAGTGCACGAAAAGGCATATGTACAGATGACCTAAGCAAAGAGGGTACAGATATGAAGCCGCTATTTGAGGCTATTTTAAATCATATCCCAGCACCTCAAGGTGAACCTAATGAGCCTTTGCAAATATTGGTATCAGCTACAGAGCCAAACGAATTTGTCGGCAAGTTAGCCATCGGAAAGATAACTAGAGGTTCGGCTAGCGTAAACCAACCTATTGTCTTGTGCAATTATCACGATGAGGAATTGAAGACAAAAGGCAAAATTGTATCAATATATGGATTTAGCGGACTTAAGAGAGTTCCTCTTGAAAAAGCTGAATGTGGAGACATTGTACTTATTGCTGGAGTAAATACCGTATCTATTGGTGATACCATTTGTGCACCTGAAGATGTGACACCTTTGCCTTTTGTAAAAATAAGTGAGCCTAGCGTTGAGATGACTTTTGCTGTAAACAACTCTCCTTTTGCTGGCAAAGAAGGCAAAATGGTGACAAGTAGACAGATAAGAGACAGGCTGTACAAAGAGGCAGAAAGAGATCTATCTTTAAGAGTGCGTGATGGCGAGACTACCGATACCTTTAAGGTAACTGGTAGAGGTGAAATGCACCTAAGCATATTGATAGAAAATATGCGTCGTGAGGGATATGAATTTCAAGTGGGTATGCCAAAAGTTATTTTTAAAGAAGAAAACGGCGTCAAGTGCGAACCTATGGAAAGATTAACCATAGATGTGCCAGAAGAAAGCGTCGGCGTAGTTATGGAGAAAATGGGACATAGAAAAGGCGACTTAGAGTCTATGAACCCTATCCGCAATAGAATGAGATTGGTATTTAAGATACCTTCTAGAGGTTTGTTTGGTTATAAAACGGAATTTTTGACCGACACTAAGGGTGAAGGTGTAATGAATAGTATTGCTATTGGGTACGAGCCATACAAAGGCGAAATCAGTAGACGAAACACGGGCTCATTAATTGCTCACGAGACAGGTGAAGCTGTACAATATGGACTGTATAACGCACAAGAGAGAGGACAATTGTTTATCACTCCTGGAACTAAGGTGTATGAGGGTATGATAGTTGGGGCAAATCCTAAAAATGAGGATTTGGTAGTAAACGTATGCAAAAAGAAACATTTGAGCAACTGTCGTAGCTCCTCTGCTGATGATGCTTTAAGGCTCATACCTATCAAGCCATTAGCCCTTGAATTTGCACTAGATTTTATTGGTGATGATGAGTATGTTGAAGTGACTCCACAAAGCATCAGAATGAGAAAAATTATATTAAATGCTGATGAGAGGGCTAGAGCTAAAGTACGTGGCATAAAGGCGGAATAATTATGAAAAATCAAGAAATTAAAAGTATGCTAAAATACTATTTTGTATTTATAGCTATGTCATTTATTCCTATACTTATAGTGTCATTACTACTTGCTGGACACGTAAGTGAACTAGTGTTGTGGGTCGTCACTGCAAGCATTATGCTACTATTTGTCTTTATAGGTTTGTTATATAGACCTAGATACCTTAAAAAGCAAGAAGAAAAGAAGAAAAACAATATTGACCCTTTTAAATAATATTTAAGGAGCGATTATGATGAAAAAAGCCGAAAGAGTTTTACCGCACAACGATGAGGCAGAACAAACAGTTTTAGGATGTTTGCTTATTGATAACGAAATCAGTTATCAGATAATGAGCGAACTTAAAGCGGACGACTTCTACACTGAAGCACACAAGATCATATATGGTGCAATGATGGAGTTGTTTACCGAAAGCAAACCGATAGATTTTGTAACACTAAATGACAAGCTTACTCGTGATGGCAACTTGGAGCGTGGTGGCGGGATAGATTATATAACGATGCTAACTAATGTCGTACCTAGCACAGCTAATGCAAAATACTACGTAGACATAGTAAAGCGTGATTCAACACTAAGAAGCCTTATAAGTGCTAGTACAAAAATAATTGAAAACGCTTTTGAAAATGACACCGAAGAGCCTACCCTACAATTAGCAGAAAAGCTGATATTTGACATAGGGCAACGCAACGAAAAGAAAAGTCTAGAACACATAAAATTAAGTGTCGATGATGTCTTGAATAAGTTTGAGACCATTGCAAAAAACAAAGGTGCTCTGCGTGGTATTACGACTGGATTTTACGCTTTGGACAAGATTACCAATGGGTTGCAACGAAGTGACCTTATCTTGCTCGCGGCTCGTCCGTCCTTTGGTAAAACAAGTCTTGGTATGAATATATTGACAAATGCAGCACTTGCTGGTAATAAATGTGCTATATTTTCACTAGAAATGCCTACAAGCCAGATAGTTCAAAGGCAGTTGTGTTCTATAGCTTCTGTTGATATGACTAAGCCACTTGCGGGCGAAATGGATACCGAGGAATGGCAAGCTATGTTGCTTGCTAGCGAAAAGCTAAAAGGATTAGACATATATGTAGATGATAGTTCTATGACTACCCCAATGGATATACTATCTAAATGTCGTAGATTAAAACGTGAAAATGGGCTTGATCTTATAATGATAGACTACTTACAACTGATGTCTATGCCAAATGCAAAAGACAATCGTTCGCAAGAAATTAGTGATATGACTCGTGCACTTAAAGTAGCCGCAAGAGAACTAGACATACCTATCATACTACTATCACAGTTAAACCGTGCTGTCGAAGCTAGAAAAGACCACACTCCTATGCTAGCTGACCTGCGTGAATCGGGCTCTATAGAGCAAGATGCGGATATTGTTATGTTTATAAATAGACCTGACAAATATCCAGAGTATCAGGGCGAAAAAGACATAGCTGAGATAGTAATAGCTAAGCATCGTAACGGTGAGACTGGTAGGATAAAACTTAAATGGCGTGGCGAGCTTACTAGCTTTGTCAATCTAAATAAAGACGCCAATGAGGCTAGCTTAGAGGCTTCTGCCCCTATACAGGCTAAACCACACGAAAACAAAGAAGAAGCTTCGGTGGAAGAATTAGACACCAGCGAAGTAGATGATGTATTTTAAAAGGACATGATTAGATGAGAAAAATAACAGCAAAAGAATTAAGAGAAATGTGGATAAGCTTTTTTGAAGAAAAAAAGCATAAAAATATTGGTTCTGCATCTTTGATACCAGAAAACGATGCTACCGTACTATTTACCATTGCTGGTATGCATCCACTGGTACCGTACCTACTTGGAGAGCCACATCCACAAGGCAAAAGACTCTGTAATGTGCAAAAATGCATTCGTACAAATGATATAGATGAAGTCGGCGATAACACACATTTGACATTTTTTGAAATGCTGGGTAATTGGAGCCTTGGCGATTATTTCAAAGAGGAAATGATACCTTGGAGCTTTGAGTTTTTGACCAGCCCTAAGTACTTAGGGATACCTGTGGAAAATCTGGCTGTGACGGTGTTTGAAGGTGACGAAATAAGCCCTAGAGATACCGAGAGTGCTGAGCTTTGGGAAAAGGCTGGTATGCCAAAAGACCAAATATTTTACTTGCCAAAATCAGACAACTGGTGGGCACTGTCTGGTGGCGTAGGTCCTTGTGGACCTGATACCGAAATGTTTTATGTAAAACCTCAACCTAAATGCTCGCCTAATTGCAATCCATCTTGCGATTGTGGAAAATATGTGGAGATTTGGAATGACGTGTTTATGCAATTCAAGGTAGATGAACCAAACGGACCAGTTACCGAATTAAAACAAAAAAATGTAGATACAGGTATGGGCTTAGAGCGTGTACTTTGTCTTATGAATGGTATTGAGAGCGTATACGAGACCGAGCTATTTAAACCAGCCATAGAGCTTATGGAGCGTTTGAGCGGAAAATCATACAACGATGAAGCTTACCGTCGTTCGTTCAGAATCATTTGTGACCATATTAGATGTGCTACAATGATTTTGGGAGACAAAAACGGCATCAAGCCTAGTAATGTCGGTCAAGGGTACATCTTAAGAAGATTGATACGACGTGCATTGAATTATGCAAGACAATTAGACCTTAAAGGCGAAGATCTAGTACTAGTCAGTGATACATTTGTAGATTATTTTAAAGATTTTTATACAGAACTTGAAGACAACCATAAGTTTATTCAAGATGAATTGCACGCTGAAATTAATAAATTTCAAACTACTTTGGTCAGTGGACACAAAGAATTTGAAAAAATACTTGCCCATTTAGACGGAGATACCATAGACGGAAAGACCGCTTTTAGACTATATGACACTTTCGGTTTTCCTATAGAACTGACTCAAGAGTTAGCAAAGGAAAAAGGGTTAAAGGTGGATGTAGAAGGCTACAAAGAGCATTTTGCAAAGCATCAAGAGACCTCAAGACAAGGTAGCGAACATTTATTCAAAGGCGGTCTAGCTGATACCAGTGAGGCTTCAGCAAGACTTCATACCGCTACTCACCTATTACTTGGAGCCTTAAGAAGTATTTTAGATGAAAACATTGAGCAAAGAGGCAGTAATATTACACCGGAGAGACTAAGATTTGACTTTAACTTCCCAAGAAAACTTACACCTGAAGAGCTTCAAGCCCTAGAAGATAGAGTAAATCAAGCCATAAAAAATGAAATAGATGTCGTATGTGAACAAATGTCCGTAGATGAAGCTCACAAAAGCGGTGCTATAGGTATATTTGATTCCAAATATGGTGATATAGTAAAAGTATACACCATCAAAGGCTATTCAAAGGAAATATGTGGCGGTCCACATGCGAAGAATACTCGTGACTTACACCACTTCAAAATAGTCAAAGAAGAAAGTAGCTCCAGCGGAATAAGACGTATAAAAGCTATTTTAGACTAATTCTAAACTATACCAAAAAAGCAGTAAATATAATAAATAACTTAATAAATCAAAAAAAACTTCTAAGCTAACTTACTTAGAAGTTTTTTATATAGTCTATCTTTTATAGCCACACCTTTATAAATCAGCTCAATTACTATCATAAAGAGAGACGCTAGGATTGTCCATTCTATATTCAATATCATATTTAGGATAGTCGAAAACGCCTAAGAAGGGGCTCGCTTACAAGCAACACTACCTGTAGCAGTAACTAAAGCAGTAAGAGCACCTACCCTTTGAGTGTTTAAATAGTCGGTTGTATTGTGTGGGTATTGCACCACAAAAGTTTTAGTTATTATCAGTATGCATAATTTTTAAAAATTCATCATTTAATAGTTCAATTATGTACTTTACTATTTGTTTCATTGTTGGCTTTGAATATGGGTAATGAAACTTTGACTCATCTCTAAATTGTATACTTTTACGGACGCATTGTGTAATATTGCTGATTGATGTATCAAACTTATGAGCTACAGCCGGTAATATCAACTTATGCAAATTTGCACATTCGTTACTCATACTACATAGAAGTATTATCTCAGCAAGCATATAAAAGCCATTATATTTCGGTATAAAACCTAATTCAATTAATTTCGTATTAAACTATTAGCTATCGTCAACTGTTTTTTGTTAAAGTTTATTAGTTGCTTTTCAGTTATATCGGTTTTTTTAGATTGAGAGCGGTATTTAGATTTTCATATTTTACACATTTATACCCATCTATTTTTGTATTAGAAATAACCAAAGCATCCTTAAGATACTTTTTATCAGACTTTAATAATGTATTTACGAGCTCATCCCCTTGAAACGAGTCTAAATCTATTAAGATACATTCAGGCTTATAAAACCCAATTGCATGCATAAATTCCAGCACAAATCGAGTCTTAACTGTCACAAAGTCATTTTGTTTTAGTATTTCATTTAAGGCATTCAATCTTTCTTCCGAATTAGATAACACCAGACAAGTATAATACTTCATAATTCAACACCTTCTTGCATAATTGCAAATGTATAATACCAAATAAAACTCTATCCCGCAACTATTTTGTACAATTTTTGTAAAATTTGTACAAAATTTGTGTAAAAAATAATTTCAAATAATAAAATCTTTTAAATTATTACCGCTACACTATATACATTTATTGCAGAAAACAATAAAAGATTGTTACTTTGTCACTAATATGGTATAATTTGGTAATTACAAGCGTAATCTATAATTAATAATAAAAAAAGTAGGTAAATATGGATAAGTATAATGATTTTGCTATTATTAGCCCTGAAAAAATAGAACAAATGGCACGAGAATACGCATTGAAGAAAAATAACAACAAACTAATTAAAAATACAGTGGAGATTCACAAGCTAAAAACAAATTTTCAAAATAAGGATAATTGCTATACTTACATCACCGAAGCCAATGCGTGTATAGAAAAATTGTTATCAAAAAATTCAAAAAATAATAAACTAAATTCGTGTAAAGAAAACATCAAAAAGATCACACTACTATATGAAACTTTTTTTGCTGACCACGACTTAAAAGTAATGACTTTAGATATAAAACTACCTGATGACAAAAAAATTGTATCTTTGATGTTAAAACTAACAGAAGAACTTCTTCCTCTATCTACAAATGACACTATTCAAGATATAATCAAAACAGCGTTAAATACAATTGAAATAGCCGTTTTATAATTAAGTCTAACAAAGTTGGACTTTTTTTAGGTAATTTCCCAAAAATTATGTTATACTTAATTTAAATTTAAAAAGGTGAAACTATTATGATTGAGAAAGCTATAAAATATATAAAAAGCATAGATGATAAAACTTATGATTACGCGGTCGTGCTAGGAAGCGGTTGGGATAAAGTAGCAGAAATCTTAGATGTTAAATATGAAATAAATTATTCAGATATACCTGGCTACCCTACCTGTAGCGTACAAGGTCATAAAGGCAAAATGCTACTTGGCGAGATAGATGGCAAAAAAGTTATACTGCTAATGGGGCGTTTTCATTTATACGAAGGCTACACGGTGGAGCAAGTCACTTTCCCTATACGTGTAGTACACGCACTTGGCGTAAAAACTATTATATTAACGAATGCTAGCGGTGCTATAAATAAACAATTTAAGCCTGGTGATATAATGATAATAACCGACCATATTAATTTTGCCTATCAAAATCCATTGATAGGTGTAAAGGCGACAGAAGAATATCCTATATTTATAGATATGTCGACTACTTATACCCCTACCCTCATACAATTAGCAGAAAAAGCAAGTAAATTAAACAATACTAGTTGCCATAAAGGCGTGTATCTACAAACGACTGGTCCAACATACGAGACCCCAGCCGAAATACAAGCATTTAAAGCACTTGGTGCTGATGTGGTAGGAATGAGTACCGTGCCAGAGGCAATATTGGCTCATTATCTAAAAATGAATGTACTTGGTTTAGCTTGTATCACAAATATGGCTAGCGGTATATCCAAAACGCCCCTAACCCATCAAGAAGTATTAGATATAGCCAATACAAACAAACAAAAGCTTTGTGATTTGTTGCGTAGCATTATAAATTTATTATAGGAGAAAGAATGGAAAAGAAAAAAAGCGGTATCAAATACATAATTATTTTTGCAGTTGTTGTAGTGATTGCGGTATCAGTGTTATTCTATTTTGCTATAGCAAAAAGTATAGAACAACGCAGTTTTAACGAAACATGCATATTTAACGGATTTGAAATCACCCCAACAAATTATGAAATTTCAACAAGCGAAGACAGTTCAAACACTGTAACAATAGACATCAAAATAAAAAACACAAATACTTACGAAGACTCTCTTTGGACTCTAACGCTATTTAATGATATTGAATTGGTATATAATGAAAACAATACCAAATACGCTTATACTTATGATGATATAATTGACACACAAGGAATATCAGTAGATATGTTCGAATCTTTACAGCCACTAGAAACAATAGAAGTATCTCTTATATTTAATATTCCAAACGGATTAGAAATAAATAATAATTTAAGCTTTAATATATCTTCATGGGGTTTTGGTGGTCAAATAATTTGTTATGCTCTACAATAAAAATACATAAATAAATCTTAATAAATTTATTAAAAAAACTTTTGTGTTCTACATCTACACAAAAGTTTTTTATTTACGAAATTGCTCTTCCTCTGGTAAGTTCATATCGTCGTACTCTTTTAGACGTTGCTGATGTCGAATGCGTATTGCTTCTCTAGTATGGTAAAGGGCAGGGTTTTGCATTACTTTGAACGTATATAGCGGATTATTTTTATCAATCAAGCTATCATAAAGTTTGCAAAAATTCTGTTCTCGCTCTCCTTTACAGTGTCTTATAAATAGTAAAGCGTCATATTTATCAGCACAAGTATACTTTTTATCACTTAGCAAATCAACAATCTGATCAACTTTAGCACCAGGTAGACGTTCTATAAGATTGTACTCATAAATAAGCTTGCTTAAATACTCACCCTTTTTGCTATCAATAACCTTATCAATATGCTCATTACGTCTAATAAAATCTTTTATAAAGCTATTCGGCTGTAAACAAGCTAATTCATAATTGTATTCGGGATTTTTACCAGATAATACTTTCAAATCCATTATATAAAAAGCGTGCATAAGCTCATACATACTAACTTGATTTAATTTAAAATCACTCAATTGCTTAAAATTTGATGACTCGCCTAACTTTTTGAATACTTTAAAACAATCCTGGTCGTTACCAAAATAAGCAACATTAGCAATATTTCTAGCGAAATCATATTCACTACCTATATTAGCCTCCAATATCTTGACGCTCCCCTCTACATAATGACTATCAATAATCCTTTGTATGACTATTTTGGGGTCAGTGACAAGAGGCTTAGTCTTTCGTACGTCAATAAGAAAATCTGCCAAATATTTCTCAGGCAGTATATTGACAATAGTATTAAACATCTCTAGGCACTTTATACTATCCGTCTCTTTATTGCAATATCCTAAAAATTTTTTCAAAACTGACTTATATCTAAACATAAAACTCCCCTATAGTACGCTATATTAAATTAATTTGATATATTATTTATCTCATCAAAAAGTAAATTCAAGGTATCCGCATCATTAGTTTTGCTTGTTAATTCACCCAAAGTTTGTAGTTTGATACTTCTATTCCTTTCCTTCACCAGCTTTATTGCCAAATCATTTAGAGGATTTCCGCATATAGCACAAAAATTTCCCTCAATTTTTTCCATTTTCTTTCCACATTCGGCACAATAAAATATACCGTTTTTTTCTAATACACCTTTCATTTATCTCTCCCTAACAGGCTCTTTAGCATCTGTTTTTGTTTCAATAGTTTTCTTTTGATCTATAAGTGTCTGCAAATTTGCCTCATTTATACTGTGCAATTTTTTCTGTATCTCATCCATAAGCCATCTTGCCTTAAACTCGTTTGATTTTTTAATATTCAAATATGTATTAGTCAACTGCTTTATATCATTTTGAGTCTTCACCGCATCAATGACATGACGGCTTATAAATGTTTTATATGGTTCTTCTGTCAAAGTATCCTTACCCACGACCCTACTTGCATCTTTGTTATCGCTTATCGTTATCATATAACTGTATTTATCAACAAAATTGAATCTACTTATTCTATTACCTGGAGTCTTCATCTTTAATTTGTATCCACTATCTAGCACAACATTAAAGCTATGTTTTTCTATTTGGTCATTATTCCCAGAATAGCTAGGTCTCATTATAGCCTTTCTAAAGACTCCAGAATTGTTACAGCATGTCACAAAAATGTTATCATAACTACCAGGGTTCCCGACTACCTTATAAAAATTATTACCTTCCGAAGAAAATGTCTGTGCAGTACTCTTAATCGCAACAAATCTATCCCTAACAAGTATAGGTTTTTTAGTCTTTGTGTTTTCTATTTGGACATTTATCACAGCATTATTTTCTCGGATGAGCTTATTGGGATTCAATTTCAATGCTCTTATAATATGATAAAGCGGATGAAGTGGCTCTTTTGCTTTAGTGTATCGCACTTCTTCTGGTCCATAATAAGCTAAAACAATTTTGTCCTTAATTGGCTCTAAAGCACCAGCTATCACCTTAGCATATTTTAGCATCTCTCTACTGTCTTTTGTATAGCTTATAAGATTACCACCCAAGACTACAAAAGCCTTATCATTTTCTCTTACAAATTGAATCTGCTTTAGAAGCTTTTTTATAGCTGGCTTGTTATCTTTAGCCCCCAAATTAAGTTCACTTATGATCACATATTCATAACTTGACTGTCCTTTTGCTAGCTTTATATCTATATCCCTATCGGTTCTAAATTGTTCTAAAGAATCCACATATTCTTCAAGCAATTCGCGGTTGGATTGTCTTGCCACTTCTATCTACCTCTATCGTTCTTTAAGTTTTTATTTGTTATCTTCATAGGTTCAAACAAATTATCAATTTGCTCGCTTATATTTATCATCTTGTCAATATCTTGTTCTTTTAACTTATGCCCTATTTTTTGCTGTTCTACTATATCTTTGAATTCAGGGCTATCTATACAGTACTCCTCCACTTCAAACCTATAAGGCAATGTATAATCTTTTAAACTAGCATCCATATCCGCAATAGGATTTGAAGCAACTTTTATTCTAAATATCGTAGCGTCTGTATTCGAAGGTGCCATTGCGTTCGTCGCAGCATAAGGTGCGTATTCTTGAAATGAATTCACCGACCTTACATATACATTTTTATAAATCCTTTTGCCATTTGGTAGTCTAGCTTCTTTGACATATTCTCCAGTCTCATTCGCGTGAAAATGCCCTGTAAGTTCCATATCTGGGACATTATAAACTCCTTCAACTTGTGCTGTGCTATCTAGTGCACCACCATAGCCACCAGGGGCTCTACCGCTACCGTGACGGGCAATTATTTCAAAATTTACATACCCTTCTTTGACTATATTTGTTCTTAACTTGATTATAACTCGTCCAATGTAATCAGTAGACACCTCATAAAGATTTAAGGCTGTCGCTATGTATTTATTTTGACTACTCATTGTATCCCTATTTCTATTGCCTGCGCCATCATGATTGCCTCCAATCATAGCCACAATATTTGACTTAATGTCGTCATCTATATGCAATTTAATAGCAACTTTGGTCTCTTGCTGTGGATTTAATGTGCTCTCGTGAGGATTACTCACACCTTCAAGCGTTGCATTGTCTACAATATCCCCAAGCAATACCAAACATTTATTATTTAAAGGCTTAACAGCTTGAAGTGTTCTGATATACTTTTCTAGATTTGTTCCCGGTCCGCCAATATGCACGTCACCTATAGCCATAATAAAAAACTCATCAAAGCAAGTGGCGTCTACCGTCATAGTCCTTAAAGTATCTGGATCATCAGCCTTTTCCGCCTGCATACTCATCTTGACTAACGGATCATTAGCTACGTTATCAACATTGATATTCTTTCTTTGCTTCTTCTTATACTCAATAATAGGATTATCCATTAAAAAACCCCACTGTATCATATTTTCAATAAATTATAACATCAAAAATCGACAAAGTCAATATTGATATGTCCAAATATTTATTATAAAATGACTTAATTTTTTGTTTTATTTTTTTTAATTATTTTATTTAACTTGTTTAAAACCTTTTTATTTGTTATACTTTATAAAAATAATAGAAGGTAAATATTATGGACGGATATGAACTTAGCAAAAAAATGAAAGAAAATAGCTACTGCCCTTATTCTAACTTTCGCGTAGGTGCATGTGTGGAATTTGAGGACGGAAGTTTGGTCGGTGGATGCAATGTAGAAAACGCCTCCTATGGACTGACAATATGTGCTGAACGCATTGCTATTTGTAATGCAATTAGTCTAGGTAAGGATTTAAAAAGAGCTACTAATTTGTATATCGCTACAGATAGTGACATACTCACTCCTCCATGTGGTGCGTGTTTGCAAGTGATGGTGGAATTTTTTGACGACATAAACGTTATCCTTGTCGGGACAAAAACACATAAAGCATTCAAACTAAGTGAGTTATTGCTAAACAAATTCTCAAAGGACAATCTATAATAGATGAAATTACAAAATCTTGCTAGATTTATCCTTGAATTATTACTTTCTTTTTTCATAAAACGTGTCGTACAAGTCAATGTACCTATTACAGGTAATGTAAACGTTGATAACATCATTTATGGTATCGTATCATACGGAATTATTCTCTTTTCGCTATTTAATTTAGTACAAGTATTTATTGCACACAGAAGAGGAAAAGAAAAAAAGAAATTA
Source organism: uncultured Clostridia bacterium (assembly GCA_944349765.1). Lineage (GTDB taxonomy): Bacteria > Bacillota > Clostridia > Christensenellales > UBA1242 > CALVNN01. Next base: position 16,578 of record CALVNN010000010.1, read on the forward strand.
TCAACATTTGCTAGTCTTGGTATTTATGCTGGCGTAATTATAGTAGCCATAGGTATATGGCAACTTATAAAAATTTGGGTATTCTGGGTAGTATTCGGCGGCATAATAATAGGATATTTGATATACTACTTCAAAAATAGAAGTTACAAAAAAGAAATTAGATTATTCAAAAAATCAATAAAGAAAGCATTGAGCGTAGAATTTGACTTTAAATTACACAAGCTAAAAATAAATTCACATACAGAAAACTTTATAACTATAACCACTTCTGAAGGCGTATATTATGTACTGGCAGTCCCAACAGAAGAAATAACAAGGCCGACTTCGGATTTGGAAACTTTGGACAAAGATTTTTCTATTGTAGCCACGTCAACTGATGATAAATACATCTTGCTTAGATACATTACCTTATTCGTATTAAAAGAAGAAAAAGACCTAGTTGGTTTGTATACTTATTTAACAGAACCAAGCTAATTATTATAGGTAAGATAAATATACCTATCTTACGTTTTTTATTTTTCATAAAAATTATTTTTATCCATTTTTATGCATATATTGACATATTTTATGAATAATGCTATACTAACATTAATATTTATACATTTAAGACGAAGTGGAGAATTATGAGGAATATAACAAAAAAAGTTTCAATTTTATCATTATGTATGATACTATTAGTGGCTCTTTTTGCGGGTAATGGGTTGGTGAGGACGACCAGTGGACTAACTCCAGGATTTGATGATGAATTAGACGATGATATGGATATAGGCGTAACAGATCCAACCATACCAGATGAAGAAGACCCTTCTACTACCCCACCTGGGGAAGATGGTACGGATACTGACACGCCTAGCATAGAGATTCCCGAAAGGTTTAGATCAGCTTTGCAAGCCTACAACTACGCAATGAATTATCTCAATAACGCTACTGGCGTGTATTCGGTTACTTCTGGTACTACCAATGCAGCTGTAGCGACTCAAGCCATTAAAGGCTATAAAAAGATTGACAAGGATGGAAACTTCTTTACTGAAAGCACAAGTAAAAAGACATCTACCATAGGAGTTGATTTTGCAGAACAAATTTATATTCCTAAGGGCGAAGATAAAATATATTATAAGACTACATCTAGTGTAAATGATGACCTTACTGCTAATTATGATGACAATGAAACTTTATATACTACTAGCGAATACTTAAGCGAATATTATGTATTGCCTAATCAATCTAATTATGTGATCAATCATTCAACAATAGAAAGTAGCAGAATAAGATATTCAGCAAGTGAAGAAAGATATTATGGTTCTTTTGTTCTTAATGAACTCGCTGTTGAACAATATAAATACAAATTGATGAAATCTAGTACCTCATCTACAGTACCAAAGTTTTCAAGTATCACATTAGAGTTTATATTGGACAAATATGGTAGATTTTTGAGTATAGTTACTAATGATGTCTGCTCTGCTACCGTAGTCATAGGCGTCACAATCAATACTAGCATTAAAGAAATATTTAAAAATTACAACGATCCAGATATTATTATAGAAAGAGGAGGAAATTAATATGTTTAGCAAAAAGAAATTATTTGTTTTTGTTATGTGCTCGATACTGACATGCGGATTATTTTGTGGGTCATACCTGTTAACAAATGTTGAAGCACAGCAAATTCCTGATATTCCATCAATAGATGATGATATTGATGATGATATTACAGATGATATAGTAACCCCTCCTACTGACGGCGAAAATCAAGATGGACAAGGTGGAGATACGTCCTCACCTACAGATCCAGAAGATCCAGCTTACAACTATTTAACAAGTGTTAAGTCATACAGAAACGGCTTTACCGCATATAATGGTGCAATAAAATACTTGGAAACTTGCGATTCTTATCAAATAAATAGTGCGGGATATCTAAATGCAACAATTCTTGGTCAATCTTTAAATGGTACTATTGATTTTAAAACCATTTATAAAGACGATGTATATTACAATAAATTTTCAATGTATTCATCGCTAACAAATCTTAACATACAGTCAGCTAGCAATGAAGACATTATACGTTATAGATACAATCACAGAAACGATTTAAATAATTTTAAAGAGTGGTCAAACGATATATATTCAGAAATGTACGAACTTTTAAATAGAAAAATTGTAGCTGGCGAGATAAATGAAGATAATGCTTCAATTAGTGGATTTAGAAAGACAATTGACGGATTTTCATTTGTAGTCAATTTGTACGCCACTGATTTATTTGAGAATATTAGTTCTCTTGTAAAAAATATTTCAAATATAGATATAGGCTTACATTTTGAATCTGCTTCTATCTCTTTCCAATTAAATAAATATGGAGCTCCAGTTACTGCGACTTATAATATAGAAGGACAAGTTACCACTAAAGGAGTTACAGTAGCAGCAAGTGTATATTTACTAGAAAGATATGGTAACTACAATAAAGATTTAACCATTGACTCAGCAATATTCGGAGATAGTCAATTTACAGTTTAAAGCAACAAAAAGCAATTAGATTATTCTAATTGTTTTTTATATGTTTTTATGTATATATTTTAATGCATTGAATATATTCACTTATTAACATTTGTTTATTTAAAACATTGATAATGATATTACAAAAAAAAGATTTAATCAATTCGATTAAATCTTTTTTATTATTATTGATTACTCTCAGTATTAGTAATAGTTTCACTACCAGTAGTAGTATCATTATTTGTATTATTATCTGTACCTTCTACTGCATCAACAGTTACATCAGCCTCAGCTTCTTTTGCTTCTCTTATCTTTCTTAAAGCCTCTTCAGTCTCAGCAATGTCAGCTTTGATTTGTTCGTTATTTTGCTTCAAGATATAATAAGTTTGTTCCAAAATTGGATATCTATCCTTATTTGCTTCCATAACTTCTTCGCAATGCTGTACAGACATTCTTAATCCGTCTAAAAGATCCAAATCTTCTGCTAGTTTTTGTGCTTTTTCTTCATCAATATCAACAAAGTTATTTACACCATATAATACAACTTTTTGCTTAGCAACAATAGCTTCACGTCTTCTTAGTTTTTGTTTATCACGCTCAAGTGTATTCTTCACACGCTCCAAAGGCTTGAATTCTTTCTTATTCTTACGTACTTGTTTCTCGTTTTCTTTTAATCTTTCTTTCAAAGTCTCAAGTCTATCTAAATATTCTTGCTCAGATAGAAGTGGAGCATTCTCTAAAGTTGCGTTATCTTGCTTAGCTTTCTCTAATTCTTGTTGTAATAATTCCTTCTCACCCTCAAGCGTAGCAGCCTTTTCCATAGCCTCTACTCTTTCTTGACGAAGTTTTTCACGCTCATCTTCGAGTTCTTGTCTTAGTTTAGCAATTTCTTCCTCTAAAGCAGCTTTTTCAGCCTCAAAATCTTCTTGAGCATCTTCCACTACAGGCTCTTCTTCTACTTGCACTTCTTCAGGTTTTTGTTCTTCAATAACATTATTATCTTGAACTTCTTCCATAGACAATTGCACGCCTTCTTCATTATTGATAATGCCATCAGCTTCATCTTGCTCTTCGTTCTTATTCAAAGCTTCAATAATCTTCTTAAACTCTTCATCAAAGTCATCATCTACTTCTTCATCTTCAGGCTCTTCGACTTCTTGATTAGATTGCTCTTGAACTTCTTCAATGATGTTGTTTCTTTCTTCAATTTCTTTTGATTTTTCTTCTTTATACTCTTGCTCTTGTTGTTTTAGCTTATTAATTGCTGCCTCAATATCAAAATCATCTTCTTCTGTCTCTTCCTCAGCAATGATGCCATCATTATTCAAAGCAAGCTTAGCCTTCAACTCTTCCTCTTCCTGTCTAGCCTTCTCAAAGTCAACTTTATTATTTTTGCTCAATTCTTCAATTTGCTCATCAACAGTAGGCTCAACAACGACTTCTTTTTCCTCAGTCACAGTTGGTTCTGGTGCTGGTTGCTCAAGCATCTTTGGTCTTTCTGGCAACTTTTCAACATCATCTTGTTTCTTACGTTTAAAGAAAATACCATTCTTATCATCTATGATAAAAATTAACCAATCGGCAATAAATGTAATAATAAGTGCGCCTACAACTATAAGTCCCACAATACCTAATACATTCAATAAAACAGATCCGAAATCAAGATTTAAACAAATTACACTCTTAATTGCTTCAAAATTCATATTTTATCTCCTTTCTTGCTCCCCTTAACTACAAGAGGTAAATTAAATGGTGGAAACGGCGGGAGTTGAACCCGCGTCCGCAAAATAACCTAATGCATCGTCTACAAGTTTAGCTATTTCTTGAAAAAATCACTTACAACTTAGTCAAATAGCAAACGTTTATAAGCTATTCACTAATACTAAATCAAAACCCGTGAACCCTTAATGATTAGACCTTATCTATGTTTATGCCACAGGGTACGCCGATAAGGTAAAACCTACCTAGTGACATAGCTACCAATTTTTTAAGCAGCAGCTAAAGTTAAATTTTTATTTTCTGCATTTATTTGCATTGTCGTCTTTCAAGGCAGTCGACCCTGCCTACTTGCAAAATACATTAAAATTATCACGTCGATACCAAATTCGTCCCCAAAAAAGCAAATTTATTTAAAATTTAGCTTCTTTTAAGCACTCTTTGTATTTCTTTTGCTATGCTAGCGTCCTTGAGGGCCTGACGCTTGTCGTAATTTTTCTTACCCTTAGCTATAGCAATTTCTACTTTAACTAAGCCTCTTTTTAGGTAAACTTTCGTCGCAACCAAAGTATATCCTTTTTCTTTAGTCAAAGAGATTAATTTTTTTATTTCACGTTTGTGCAGAAGTAATTTTCTATTTCGTCTAGGATTCGGTGCATAAGATGATGCGTTTGAATAAGGATGAATATAACAATTCTTAAGCCACACTTCTCCATCTACAATCTGTACAAAACTTTCAGACAAGGACAATCCATTATTTCTAATTGATTTCACCTCGCTTCCCTCTAAAGATATGCCCGCTTCGTAAAACCCTTCTAAAAAGTAATCAAATCTAGCTCTTTTATTTACTGCTAACGCTCCCATATCAACTCCTATTATATCACATAATTTTGTTATTTCAATACCCAAATACAAAAAAATATGCATTTTTAACGTATTTTTTGCGTTTTTTTTCGTTTTTTTTAATCATTTTCAATACTTATGTGAAAATTTCTAAAATATTTCATAACCAATCTACGTTAATTTTTTTGCATATTTATATTAAAAATTTTACTTTAGACCATAACTCAATATCTAATTTCATTAACTAACTGCACCTTTTTATAAAGACAATATAAGTCTTTATTATGTGTTTTTTTTAAAACCTTAAAATATCTTATTTTAATTTTTGATATTTTTTAAAATTAAACTAAAACAAAATCAACCTTGCGTTCTGGTAAGTTTACAGATTTTAACTTCACTCTTACTGGCTCACCTATCATATATTTGCGCTTGCGACCTTGCAAACAGTAACGCTTTTCATTGAATGTATATTCATCATCAGGCATATCATCAACACTTACAAATCCTTCAACAGTATTTTCTAGCCCTACAAATATTCCATACTGACTGACACCGGTAATTGAAGCATCAAATTCTTGACCAATAAAGTTTTGCATATACTCAGCTTTCTTATATGAGCAAACCTCTCTTTCACATCTTTCAGCCAACTTTTCTCGCTCACTACTTCTTAGAGCAGAGTCGGCAACAAATTCTTTTAATTCTTCTAGGTCCTCTTGGTTTATTCTATTATTTAGTGAATCTTTTATAATCCTATGAATTACTAAGTCCGGGTATCTTCTTATAGGCGATGTAAAGTGACAGTAATACGTGGAAGCCAACCCAAAATGGCCTAAACACTCAGTAGAATATCTAGCTTTTTGCAAAGACCTCAATAAAACCTCATTTATTGTCTTTGCGTATTCTTGATCTTTCGTAGCTTTTATTATTGATTGCAAATCTTTTGGTTTTACATGACTTGGATTCATTGCTGGTCTTATATTAAAGGCAGATATAAACTGCATAAAGTCTACCATTTTTTGCTCTTCAGGTACTTCATGTACACGATACATAAAAGGTGTGTGCAAATCATTATAATGTTTTGCAACAACTTCATTAGCTAATATCATAAAGCTCTCTATAAGCTTATGTGCGACATTTCGTTCTCTAGGAACAATATCTTTTGTCTTGCCTCTTTGGTCTATTATAATATATGCTTCTGGCAAATCAAAATCCAACGCACCTCTATCCTGACGTGCTTTTTCAAGTTTTTCATGCAACTCTGCCATCAAATGAAAGGATTCTAGTAAAATACTATACTTTTTACAAAGCTCTTCATCACCCATTAAGCACGCATACACTTCCTTATATGTCAATCTTTCATTACTATTTATCACGCTTTCGCAGATTTCATAATCTATAACATTAGCATTTTCATCTAACTGCATCAACACACTTAGAGTCAATCTGTCTACTTTTGGTTTAAGCGAACAAATACCATTACTCAAATTGACTGGTAACATAGGCAAAACTCTATCAGGCAAATACACGCTTGTTCCCCTCAAATAAGCTTCTTTATCTAGTGTAGAGCCACGCTTCACATAATTTCCCACATCAGCAATATGAACGCCCAAATAATAGCCTTTTTCTGTCTTTTTAATGCTTACGGCATCATCGAAGTCTTTTGCATCTTCGCCGTCTATAGTAAACATTACTTCATTTCGCAAATCTCGCCTATTCAGCTTATCCTTTTCTTTTACATCTTCGCCTATGGCATTAGCACTCTTTAAAACATCTTTTGGAAATTCTTCATAAAGCTCATATTTTCGAATTATAGCAAGGATATCATTGCCTTTTTTATCAATATTACCTATAACCTCTATTATCTTACCTGAAGGGTTTGTTTTTTCATCACCATAGGTAACGAGTTCAACAACAACTTTATCACCTCTATTAGCGTCCATACTTTTGTTAGGCGGTATAAAAACATCCTTATAAAACTTTTTATCATCTACTATTACATAACCAAAATTTCTATATGGGCTATAACTACCAACAACTATTCTATTGCCACGTTGAAGGATTTCGACTACCTTGCCTTCAAGATTATCACGTTGCTGAGATGGGAATAATTCTACCATAACGACATCACTATTAAAGGCACCATTCATATTTGGAGGCGCTATAAATGCATCTTCTATACTCTCATCCTCAAATTTACAAAATCCAAAGCCTTTTGCGTTAGCTGTGATAACTCCTTTGTATAATTTTTTTTCTTCCATAATTTCAACTCCTAATATTTATTGATTATATCATAAAATCAATATAAAATGCAATAAAAAAGGCGATTATCATTAAAATCGCCCTTAAAATTTATTTATTTGTTAAATTTGCCTTAATTTCTTCTATTTCTTCGACACTCAATAATTCTATTGTTTTTACTAGCATTGCATACGCCTCAACAATCAATTTATCATCTTCTTCAATGGTTGAATGTTCGTATAGCGTCTGAGCAAAGTCCATAAGTTCTTCTTTTGTTTCGAATTCTTGTGTAGCTAAAATATTTTCAAGTAATCTTTTGCTGAGTCTTAAAGTTTCTTTTTTATTATCTATCATTTACTTTTTCCCCCACTTTTTGATTAACTTTTACTACAGTTTGAGCCTGCTCTAATGTAGCTTGTTTAGCCATAACTTCACTTATCACTTGCTTGATATACATCTTATCGTCAATTAATTCTTTCTTCTTATAAGCACTTAATAATTGAGTAATATTCTTACCGGTACATTCTTCTGGATTCTTTTCAATCATTTCAGTAACGCCAACAATAGTTTCATTAATTATATTAAGCATTTCTTTTTGAATAGCACCAATTCTGCTTGTATTTACATCACTTGACTTCGCTTTAGCATTTAATTGAGTGTTAGTCATTACTTTTTTACTCTTAAATTTATTGATTTTAGATAGTTCTGGTATAGATTCTATATTATCAATAATCAAATCTTCATAAAAGCTCAATTGTGCATATAAATCATCTATCCTATCTTGAGAAGCTTTAGTGATCTTCTTACCTTCTACAGACTTCAATTTTTTATCAAGCTTGTTTTCTACATCAAGCTTCATCTTTTGGATATTACTATTAAAGCGTTTGAACATTGTAGTTCTAATCTTTTGCACTATATTAGTTGGCAAGCCTGTATTTTTCTTAACAACTCGTTCTTTATTAGTCTCGGTTGTTGATTCTGAGCTTATTATAGTCTCTTCTTTTGTGGTAACCTCGCTACTCGTTTCAGCTTTGTTTAAAGATTCAAGCTCGGTTTGACTAAATGAAGCTCTACCTTTAGAATCAATATAACATATTGGATCATTCTCCATTGAGGCAGATACAGTCTCTGTATAGACCTTGCTCTCAGTCTCACTCTTATTCACATAATCCTGAGTAACATCTACAATAGTTGCTTCACCCTCAATCACTCTATCTATGTCATCTTTTTCGTCAATATTAGTAACAACATCAGCAAATGTGACATCCTTAATAATCTCAGGTTCTTCACAAGTACCAACAACTTCATTCACAATTTCTTGACGTTTTTCACTGATTTCGTTGATTTCTTGAGTTTTTTGCTTGGTCAACTCTTCTTCTTTTGCCTTTCTTGCTTTATATTCGGCATAAGAAATACCTAATCTTTGTGCTTCAGCTATTTGTTCTAGCATACTAAAACGCTTATCATTTTCGCTTTGAATATCACTAGTTGTATTAGCAATACCACTTGCTTGTTCTTGCGCTACTTTTTTAACGCTAGTTAAATCAAATTTACCCACTCTTTCAATAGAGTTGTATAGCACCATTGCATAGTCGTCATTTGTAGCTTTATCTGCTGGTATATCTCGTACCAAACCTGGTGTTAGATTTACCCTTCTCATACCTTCAGCTATTTGCTCTGGGGTGACACCTTTTCTCTTATAAAAGTCATAAGTCATCTCGTTAGCAATCTCTTGCACTACCGGTATCAACCAACGTGCTTTAGGCTCATAGAATGCTGCTAATTTATTACCAAATTGAAATTCTAGACCTTGATCCAAACTCAAACTTACTTTCTTGCTGTATTGACCAAACTTAGTATAATCTTTGTCCTTATCAAAATCGTAAGCAAACATAGCATTTCTAGTCGCCATCATTGCAGCAACGTCAATCATATAAGAATAATATCTCTTAGCGTTTGTCTTAGCGTGTCTACCGCCATTAGCATTGATGATTGAAGCAATATTCTTGATTCTCTGCCTAAATTCTTTTCGTGACGTCATCTTTTTGAAATATGGTGCAATCAAAAGTGCTTTTTGAGTCTCCGCAAAAAGCTCATAATCATTAATTTTCACACGATTGATATCAGAATTTGGGTATTCTGGCTCTGGTGTAGGTATTAAATCCTTCGTACTATTAGAGAAGTGACGTCTATATCTACGAACAACCAATCTTCTAGGATCACTTTCAACCAAACCTTGTTTGTTTGTAGTAACATTATATATTACATCGTGATTATCTGTAAAATACCTAGGTGAAAACTCGCAATCTTTCTCAAAACACTTATACTCGTTGATAACAATATCATAGCCATACAAATTTCCCAATTCTTTTAGATACTTATCAAAATTAGGAAAATCTTCGCCATCTCTAGAGAATAAAGGATATTTGGTCTTTCTAGAACGTAGCAACGGCGAATCCCATCTTATCTTGTAAATAGGCTGTAATACACCGCTCTTAAAGTACGACTTAGGTACTGCTGTCATTGTATCGTACAAAGCTTCTCTACCCTTACCCTCTACAGGCAACATATGCTTAGGTATAATAAACCCTCTTTGCATAGCTTCTTTACGCGTAAAACGTTGATCCCTATTATCCAAATTAGGGTCAACTTTGGCACGCTCTTGTTGCATCTTAAGTACATACTCTGCTACTGTTGGTGCCTTTAATTTCTTTGTGCTTTTGCTTAGTTTGTTAGTTTGATTTACTACATATGTAACAAAAGGATGATACATGGTAGTCTCTTCACTGCCATTAGCATAATCTAATAATTGCTTGTAAAAAGTAGGCCTATCTATGATATAATCATCTTGAACCTTTAATTCCCTTTGTAACTCAGCAAAATCTTCCTCACTACCTGTATAAAGAGATAACAAGGTAATGATTTTATACTGCTCACTAACATCATCCAATTTTACATCTGAAATATGCTTTGCAAATTGAGCCAACTCAGCACTAGAAAATTCATCTTCATCCATTGAACCTAGCATTTTATCCCCAAAATCCACACCTTGATTTAAAAGACCTAAATCAAAAGAAACGGCGTTAGTTGAATTAACATTGCCGGTTGATTCAACCTTAAAATCGTTGTCTTTCTTATTCATAACAAGACCTCCCACTATCTTTTCAACTATAGTATACCACTAAACACCAAAAAATGTCAATACTAAATATTTATTTTATTTAAAGACAAAATAAATTACTAGTATTAAATTTACAATTAAAATGCTAAAAATGAAGGCTATTTAATAAAAAAAAGGCTGTATATTACAACAACCTCATTATTTCATAATAGGGAAAAATACTACGTCTCTTATGCTTTCTACATCATAGATCATCATCATTAGTCTATCAATTCCCATACCAAGTCCGCTAATTGGTGGCATACCATGCTCCATAGCCAAAATAAAGTCCTCATCTACATCCATAGCTTCTTCATCACCTAAAGCTTTATTCCTTGCTTGCTCTTCTAAAGTCTCTCTTTGGATGATAGGGTCAACAAGCTCTGAATAACACTTACACATCTCCACACCATCTATAAGTAGTTGGAACATCTCAAGTGATTTTGGACTATCATCAAAAGGTCTAGCAAGAGGCACTAGTGATGCTGGATAGTTAAATAGTATTGTAGGTTCAACTATATACGGACGGATCTTCCTTTTGTACATATAGTCTATAACAGAGCCCAAACTAACCAAATCTTTCAATTCGCCCTCTGTGAACAATCCGCGTTTTACCGCTTCAGACTTCAAAGCCTCTGCATCATCATAATCTAGAACATTGAAGCCAAGCATATCATTTAAAGTCTTTGTGTAGTCTATTCTATTGATTTCTTCTGGAATATAGTATTTTTTGCCGTCTTTCATTACTCTAGGCTCACCAACGACTTCGGTTAGTAAAGCTCTTATAAATTTGGTAAAGAATTTGATATTATCCTCAAAGCACCAATAACTAGCATACCATTCTACTTGCGTAAACTCCTGTAAATGCTGAGAGTCCATACCTTCATTTCTAAAGCATTTAGCTATCTCAAATACTCTATCAAAACCACCAGCTACAACCTGCTTCAAATACGTCTCTGGTGCAATACGCAAATTACATTCCTTATCCAAAGCATTATGCTTAGTTAAGAATGGTTTAGCGCTAGCACCACAAACCGCACTTTGGATAATAGGGGTCTCCACTTCTATAAAGCCGTTATCTTGCAAGTACTTACGGATAAATGCTATGACCTTACTACGCCCAAGCAGTATCTCACGTTCTTTTTCGTTGGTTATTAAATCTAGATAACGCTGTCTAAAACGTAAATCCGTATCCTGTATACCGTGGAATTTATCAGGTAAAGGCTTTATTGCCTTGCTTAATAATTTATAACTTTGTGTACGAATAGTGATTTCTCCTGTGTGAGTATGATAGATCTCACCAGTTACGCCTATATAATCACCTAAATCAATATTTTGTTTAAAGAAATTGTAATCCTCTTCACTAAGTTCATTACGACCAAGACTTACTTGAATACGAGCTTTAACATTCTGTATATGAATAAATGCTAATTTGCCCATAACTCTTTTAAAGATAACTCTGCCAGCGGTCGCTACTTTTTCGCCGTCTTTTAACAAAGTTGCACCCAAGATATCGGTTGTACATTCGTACCTTTGTGCATATGGATTGATTCCAGCTTCTTTGAGTGCTTTTACTTTGGCTCTACGAATATCTTCTTCTTTGTACAAATCAGTATCACTTAAAAATTCATTTGCCATTTGTGTCTCCTTTTAGACGAATATAGAATTATCGTCTAATAAATAATTTTTTATAATAGTAAAATGATTTATTATTGCTACAATGTAATATATTACTTAAACTTTTCAATTTTATAGTCTACTAAAACTTCATTCTCACTCTTTTTCTTTTTGTGTTTATCCATAGCATCAAAAATCAAATTGAATAATGGAGTAACTATCATCGCCATCAAAGCATTCACACATACATATAGTGCAAAAATTGCGTTGGTTGATAATGTAAATATGATCATAATAGCAGGTAAGAATATCATTAAGAATTTATTGCCAGGTATCTTTTGGCTATCGTCTTTCTTTTTAAATGCTCCAGTCATAATAAGTTGACTTAATAAGGTAATAGCACCAGAAAGTACTATCAATATATAATAACCATTCCAACCTGGATGAGCCTCCACAACTTTTGCCATTACGTCGTTGTATTGTTCTTCGGTAAGTGCTGTATCGTTATTACCCGACATACTCTTGTATTCATTGTAGGTTGGGACACTACTTGTTGCTGTATCACCTTTCCACACGTTCTTTACCCATAGCCAACTCTCAGTTACTTCACCACTATCCCAAAGCTCAAGTACTGCCTCTTGTGCTTCTTCTTTGTTGCCAGTTGCAAGTATACTATTAAGATAAGCAGTATCTGCTAAGTCATTTAAATATTCCGTTCTTGCTGTAGTTGCCTCTTCTGTAGTCTTACCTTCAGCAATCAAATCATTATAAAGCTTGTCAGCATTTGCTATATTCTCTGAGCTATTTAACGCTTCTTGTCTACTAGCTTCCGCTTGAGTAAGATCAGCTGTAGAGGTCATACTCTCAATATATTGATTATTTAAAGCTTCAAATTGATTGGATATTTGTTTGTTTGCTATAGTACCTAATGAAGCAAATAACGTAAAGAAAACTACCATTGTAATGGCCATATTTAGTACCATTACCAAGCACGAACCCATAACGTTGTAGTTATGTTTTTTGAATACTTCCATTTGCTTTTCATTAAGCTTTTGTTGCATCTTGTCAGGCTGGTTTACGTATTTTGCCTTGATCTTTTCTAGTTCAGGTTGAACAATTTTTTGCATTTCTGCATTTTTTCTAGCACTACGCCTCTGAAAAAAGTCCAACGGCAATAAACATATCTTAAGCGCAATGGTGAATACAATAATTGTCCAACCATAATTGCCAATAAAGTCGTAAAACCATCCTATAATACTGCCCCAAAATCCTGTATTCCAGACTTCCATTAATAAACCTATAATATCCATTTAAAATCTCCCTTAATATCTTCCGGCACTCTATCAGTCCCACCTTCGTGGTTAGGTGCACACCGCATAATCCGCTTAAAAGTTAAATAACTGCCTTTTATTATACCAAATCGTTTAATACATAGCAAGCCAAAAGTTGAACAACTTGGTCGATAAATGCACATATTTGGCAAAAGAGGGGAAATACACCCCTTATAAAAATAAATTAGACCCATAGCTAAGTATTTAAATGGTAGTCCTAATATTTTAAATACTTTCATTTAGTAAATTACCTTTCTTCAAAACATACTTCAATTCTTTCTTAATCTCTAAAAAATCAAGATTAATTATACTAGGTCTAACTACTATGACGTAATTGTATTTTTGATTTAAATCTTTTAACAAAGATCTTAATATAGCCCTGAGACGTCGTTTAACCTTATTTCTTACGACGGCATCTCCTATTTTGTTATTTACGGTAATCCCAATCTTGATAGGCTTTAACTTTGTCGGAGCAAATACAACGGTAATATTAGCTGAACTTACCTTTTCACCTTTTTTGTAAATATATTGAAAATATTTATTTTTTGTCAGTCTATTTTCTTTGCTTAGCATAATTACTTCCTTTTTAAAGTATTGATACAATAAAATTAGAACACCCTTAATTAAAAAGTGTTCTAATTAACTTTAAATAAGAGGTTGTCTAACGCTTAAGCAGACAATTTAGCTCTGCCTCTATCTCTTCTCTTCTTCAAAACTCTTCTACCACTAGCTGTCTTCATTCTAGCACGGAAACCGTGAACTTTTTTTCTATGACGCCTATTAGGTTGATATGTTCTTTTCATACAGTATCTCCTTTTAAATTCTTTCAAATAAACAATTGATAGTAGTATACCTTAAAACTTAAAATATGTCAATAAAAATCTATCAATTTAAGTGTAAACAATAGTGCAATTATTGCATTTCTCCATACAGTACTCGTTTATCACCACGATTTTTCTCTACTGCGTCGTTTAGCATAGTTCTTACCTTGTAAGGGTTCTTAACTTTTTGTAAAATAAGTTCCTGACAACTAGCATCGTCGCAATGCACAGTAACTGTTCCTACGCCAAAAATCTTATCAAAAAATGTTTGGTACACTGATATGTCATCTATTCTATATACGTGAATCTCTTCAACGTGAGTAGTGAGTAAGCCTTTTTCACAAAATAATTTGCACCATTTACCAGGTTTGTCTATGTATGCATATCTGGTAAACGATATAGGCATACCGAGGTATCTTTTTCTATCTTTCCAAATAACGTTTATATCTTTTTCATTTTTTATAATATTCATCATATATTTTGACCTCTCAATATAATAATATTATTATACTATTTTTCGTGTTTTTTGTCAATGATACTTTTATAAATAACGGATTTAGACACCCCTCTATCTTTTGCCACCATCTTAAGCGCTGTCTTCTCATCAATTCCCATTTCTACATACTTTTGCAAATGTTCCTCTATGCTAATATTTGCATAATCTATTTTATTGTTACACCCCTCTACTACAAGAACATACTCACCACGTGGCTCAATAGTCGGTATATTGCTTAAGTCAAATTCAAAGTATTTTTCATGTATCTTTGTTAATTCATTACAAAGCACGGCTTTACGTTTACCAAGACAATTAGCTATTATCATCAAATCTTCATTTAGATTGTGTGGAGCTAAATAAAAGATAAGTGTACACTCCAACTCTTTATATTTATTTAATTCTTCGGTTTTTTTGGACTTGTTTCCATGCAAAAATCCAACAAAACAAAATTTTTCGGTATTCAATCCGCTAGCTATCAATGCATTAATTCCAGCGCAAGCACCCGGTACAGGCGTTACCTCAAAACCTTCATCCCTTAATGTGCTTATAAGTATATACCCAGGGTCGCTTATAAGCGGTGTACCAGCATCAGATATTAATGCAATGTTTTTGCCTTCTTCAAGCCAGTTAATAATTTTATTAATGCTGGCTTTTTCATTAAATTTATGAAAAGGCTGTAAGTTCTTTTTGATTTCGTATTCATTTAAAAGCTTTAATGAATGCAACGGATTTTCACATATGATAATATCTACATATCTAAGCACCTCAATAGCCCTAAAAGTAATGTCCTTTAGATTGCCAATAGGTGTGGCTACTATATATAGTTTACCTCTCATAGCTTCTCCTTATTATATATTTCACGTACTTCAGCAGTATAAGTACCATCTGCGTTATTCATAATCAGCGTTGGTAGCACCTCTGTACCATAACCACCCTGTTTTACAAATCTAAACAATGCTAGGTGCGCAGAGGTATTATCAAAGCTTTGCACCAATCTTAATGTCTTGAGTCTAAAGCCAAATTTACTAGCCACTTCTATAATTTCGCCTAGACGTGAAGCTTGATGCACTAGCCTTAATTCACCTTTTTCTTTTAAAATTTTGCTAGCCGAATGTACTATTTCTTCTAAATTCACCTCGACTTCATGCCTAGAAATTCGTTGATTATCCGATTCATTCGGCTTGCAAGTACCTTTTTTGCTGTATGGCGGATTACACACCACTACATCAACGCTATTTAATCCAAAAATCTTATCAGCATTTTGTATTTTATCATTTATAATTTCTATTTTATCTTGCATTTTGTTGAGTTCTACGCTACGCTTAGCCATATTACTCATAACTTTTTGGATTTCTAAGCCATATACTTTTTTTGCTTTAGATTTGTAAGCTATAAGCAACGCTATCACACCGCTACCCGTACCAAAGTCCACGACGATGGCATTATTTTTTATTTTATAAAAGTTAGCTAATAATACAGCATCTGACGTAAATGCATACAATTCATCATTTTGATAAATTTTAAGTCCACCTATTTGTAAATCATCTATTCTATCTTTCATCTTTTAAAATTATCTCACTTAAAGCATAATCTTTGACATCATATCCATCACTGTCAAATTTAACATGTACACGCTCTTTAAGAACGTCATTGTACACGACTTCCGCTTGCCCGTCCGGTGTGTCAACTATTTGATGTAATTTAGGCATTTTGTTATTAAACTCACTATACATATCATTTTCGTACGCTAAGCAACAAAGAAGCTTACCACAAAGACCACTTATTTTATTTGGACTTAAGGATAAATTTTGATTTTTAGCCATCTTTATAGACACTTTATCGAACTCAGTTAAAAAGCTCTTACAACAACATTCTCTACCGCAAATACCTATACCGCCCTTTATCCTCACCTCATCTCTAAAACCTATTTGATGCATTTCTATCTTGCAATGATATTTATTTGCTAACACCTTCACCAATTCTCTAAAATCAATTCTATTTTCAGAAGCAAAGTTTATTATCATCTTTCGTGCATCCAAAGTGTATTCTATTAACGTCACTTTTACGTCAAAACCCATATCATCCATAATTTTTTGTACGTCTTGTAGATTTACCTTGGCTTTTAATTCGTTAGATTTAGCATCTGAAATGTCTTTACCGTTAGCTATTCTAATAAATTTAAACTGTACTTCTTGGTTTTCTACACATCTACCCGCCGTTAAAAGCTCTATTCCACGCATAGTCTCTACTACCACTTTGTCGCCTTTTTTAACTTTTTCATTTAACTCTACTATATAAGGTTTATTGTCATTTTTTAAAAAAACTTCTATTTGCACTTACTTTTTTCCTCCAATATTGTAAGCAAAATCCCGTCTATTACGGCATTTGTATTAGCGTATTTGCTTAGTGACACCAATCCTTTACCGACAGCTCTTATACAATTTGGTAAAGCTACGGTCGGATAAGTGGTCTTATTATTTTTCATATTATCATATATCACGTACATAAGTATTTTCAAAATTTGCTCAATGTCATTTTTATTTTGAACAAAGAACTTTCCTTTACCCCCTAGTTCTCTACTAGAAGGAAAGTCATTCAATAAAGATAGGGCAAAATCATAGTAATTTACAAATTTTGTATCTTTGCTAAGTCTCTCTACCTCTTCTATATGCCCGTTACTACATAGAAGTATTTCTTCACGCAGAGGATTGTCTTTTAATATTTCTCTGAGTTCTTTATCAATATTATTTACATATAGCTTTCTCATTCGAGAACGAATTGTCGGCAATACCTCCACTTCAGCACTGACCGAAAGTATGACCATAACAGAACTTGGGAGTTCTTCAAGTGTCTTAAGTAATTTATTTTGAGTAAGCTCTTCCATCTTATCAGCGTTAGGAACAATTAATACCTTTAGATCACCCGTAAGTGGTCTTATACAACACTCTTCCCTTAGCCTATTTGCATCATCTTTATTAAAGCTCGTTTCCGTGCCAAAATACATAACATCTAGATTATTGTTATTTTCTATTTTAGTACACTCTAAGCACTTATTACAAGGCTTATCACTGCTAGTACAAAATAATATCTTAAGCATAGCTTGAAGTATCTTATTTCTTAAAAATCCGTCCTCACCTATTAGCAAATAACACTGCGATAAATTGTTATTATTATAATCTCGTAAAAAGTTATTATACGCAGTACATTCTTTTAATAATTTTTCATAATTCCATTTCATCAATTCTCTATTATCTCCAATACTAATTTAAGAACTTCTTCTGGACTTTTCCCATTCACTTTGACAAGTTTAAAAAGCTCAGTGTCACCACTAGCTAATATTTCAAAAGCTCGTCCAACTCTCTCACTACGTCCTAATTCGTCTAACCAATTTTCACCCTCATCTTTAAAGGTTTTACCACATAAAACAATGACTTTATCAGGCTTTATCATAGCCCACTTATTTAGTTTCATCACCTCGTCTACACCCATTCC
>CALVNN010000011.1 GCA_944349765.1 uncultured Clostridia bacterium
TAAGGTTTGACTCACTTGTTATACCATATACTTTTTCCTTTGTCAACACTTTTTTTCATTTTTTTTACTTCTTTTTTGCCTTTTTCTTTTCCCCTCCCGTATACGCCCCCTTGTGTTCGTGGTTTTGCATAAAAAATCTAATTTTCAACTAAATATTTCTTAAAGAAAAACAAAAAAATAAGCCAAAACTGACTTATTTATATATATTAAGGATTTATATATTATATCCTTATATATTACTATATAATTCCACATATCTATACGCTAGTTTCACAAAATCATCCACGCTTAAGCTTTCAGCCCTAACATTAGGGTCAAAGCCGTCAAGTAGTTTCAAGGCAAATTCTTTACTAAGCCCTAACCCCTTAACGAGATTATTTTGTAAAGTTTTCCTCCTCATAGCAAAACCAGTATGAACCAATGTATCAAAAATTTCTTCAATATCTGTGTCAAAGTTGTGTGAAAGCTCTATTCTAACCATTGCACTGTCAACTTTTGGGCTAGGGATATACATATTTCGGTTTATTAATCTTACTATCTCAGCCTTGCCGTAAAAATTTACCATAAGCGTCAAGATACCATAATCTTTAGTGCCAGGCTTAGCACATATACGCTCCGCCACCTCTTTTTGCACCATTATATTAAGAGTCTGTAGTTTGGTGCTAGGTAAAAAATGAAATATAATCGGAGTTGTAATATAATAAGGTAAATTCGCCACCATATGATAACCAGACTCAAACTCCTCTTCAATTTCTTCTAGGCTAAAGCTTAAAATATCTCCAAAATGCAACACAATATTATCACCAATCAAAGTCTCATCAAGTATTTCTTTTAATGACTCATCTTTTTCATATGTAACTACCTTTTTGCAGACTTCAGCCAACGCACAAGTTAGCGTACCAGCACCAGTCCCAATTTCTAGCACTTCATCATCTTTTGTGAGTTTACAGTCATTTACTATAGCTTTTTGAAAATTTTTATCTAGAATAAAATTTTGCCCTAAACTTTTCTTAAAAGTAAAATTTTCTAATAACTTACTAAAACTCATACATTCTCCAAATTAAATAGTTTCAAAGCATTAGCGTTGGTTATGCTCAATACCTCATCTTCACTGATAGATAAATCGTCTGCTATTGCTCTTGCCACATAACGTACATATTGTGGTCTATTGACTTTGCCTCTTAAAGGCACTGGCGCTAAATATGGGCTATCTGTCTCAAGCACCACATTTTCAAGCCCTAGCTCTTTGATAATTTCTTTAAGCTTTTTATTGTTATTAAATGTATATGAACCGCCGACTCCTAGATAAAATCCTTTAGCCATCAATATCTTTGCCGTCTCTAAGCTACCGCTATAACAATGAACCACGCCCCTTAAAGTCGGGAATTTATTTATCATATCCACTAGGTCACCGCTAGCTTCTCTACAGTGTAATATCACTGGCTTGTCCAATTCTACAGCCAATTCAAACTGTTTATACAATAGATCTAGTTGTGCCTCCCTTTCGTCTTTACCATAGTAGTAATCAAGCCCAATCTCTCCTATTGCCACAATATCGTCTTTATTTACTCTAATCAAATCAAAAACCTGCGGATCATATCCAGTAGCAAACTGCGGATGTATACCCATAGCCTTAAAAACATTTTTTTGATTTATTTCACATAATTTTTTACAATCTTCAAAATTTGTACCGACCGCCACCAAAACATTACCTTTATGCTCTGACATAAAATCATTTATTACTTCTAATGCATCTACATCATATTTTGCGTCCCACAAGTGGGCGTGTGTATCAATAATCCTCATAGTCACAAAAACCTTTTAATCATAATATGTACATTATATCATAAATTTTTATATTTTAACATATAAAATTAAAAAAGTGAGAAAATCGCCAATGAATATAATATGGATATTGATGATTGTAGTAAGTCTTGTATTTTGTCTTATTAACGAACCAAACTCTGCTATTACAATTATGACAGACTCGACTGCAAATAGCGTAACATTGTGTATCAGCTTGCTTGGGATATACATACTTTGGATGGGCATCATTCAGATAATGCAAGACAGCGGGTTGGCTGAAAAATTAGCTAAGCTACTAAAACCCGTAATCAGGCTACTATTTGGCAATATTAGCGACGAAGTGTGTGCTCTTATAGCTATAAATATTTCTTGCAATATATTAGGACTAGGCAATGCAAGCACCCCTGCTGGACTTAAAGCTATGAAGTTGCTTGATAATCAAAAAGAAAATTTGACCTTGCCTATGGCAATGCTTTTTTGCATTAATTGTTGCTCTTTACAAATTTTTCCTACCACCATCATAAGTATGCGAAGTAGTCACGGTAGCACGAATAGTAGCGATATAATCTTACCAATTATAATAGTTAGTGCAATATGCTTTATTATGTGCGTATGTTTGGTGCGTGTGTTTTATAGGAGACAGGTATGAGTGCGTATATCTTACCAGTTCTAATAATCCTGCTACTTATCTATGCTTTTATAAAAAAAATTAATGCATATAAGTCATTTACAAAAGGCGCACTTGAAGGCGTCAAATTAGTACTGGATATATTACCCTTTATAGTCGCCATAATGCTAGGCGTCGAACTAATGCGCTACAGTGGTGTCACAGATATGCTAGCAAAACTACTTGCTCCGTTCTTTGGTTTTTTAGGAATACCTACAGAGCTTTGCGAATTTGTACTGCTCCGCCCATTTACTGGAGCTGGAAGCCTTGCACTACTTGATGACATTATGACAAACTTTGGACCAGACAGCTACGTCACAAGAGTTGCTTGCACTATTATGGGTACTGGAGAGACGGTTTTCTATGTAAGTGCTATTTATTTTAGCCAAATTAGTCAAAAAAAGATAGGAATTGCTCTTGCTATTTCTCTACTTGTTAGCTTTGTTTCTGTTATATTAAGTTGTTTAATATGTAGATTTTTATAAGTATTATAAGTGGCTTATTAAAAAAAATGCGAATGACAAAATCATTCTCATTTTTTAATTTTTATTAAAATCTCTCCCAACTTGTTTTTCTGTCTGAGCATTATATAACATTGGAAATTCCAGCTCTTGTGCCTTATTAATGTTTTGTGCCTGCAAATCAATACCGCGCTTATAGAAGTCCTTTTCGTTGTCATAACTTTGTAATGTTTGATCTTCATAACTAGAGTAATCATTAAGCTTTTGTTTGTAATCTGCTATAAAGTTCTTTAAGTCAGGAATCTCTCTACCTCTTCTAGTATTAGAAAATTTTTCTAAATTATTTATTTCTTTGTTAAAGCCATCAACCGTCTCTTTTATACGATTGTTTCTATATGACATATAATTATCCAAATCTTCTAAAGAATCATTTTTAGGATAAATGGCATCTAAATTTACGTTTAATTCTGTAAGTTTTGTATGTGTTTTGTTATAAAGCTTATCTTTTTGGTAATCAGCATATTTCTTTGGCCTAAACCATTTCCACATAGTTTTTGCCTTAAAATCAACCCATTTATCATAGACCTTGTTGCTACTTAAAACACCAGTTATCAAGCTTATTCCCGCACAAATACCTGTTAATGCAAACATAGATGGCATCATTAAAGAAAACACGCCCATAACAATCGTAACGCCCACAGCGCCTTTTGTAAATTTACGCAATGCTTCTTTACGATAAACTTTATATGCATACATTTCAGCAGAGGAATATTTGGCACTATTTTTGTTTAAAAATTTATTAATATTATCTACACTATTGCCCTGACGCTTTTTAAATTGAGTCTCCCAAGCCGAACAAACATATTTTTCGTAATTGCTATCGTATTCCATAACCAAAGACCTCCATAAGTCTACCTACTAAATAGAATACAATAAAATCATTAAAAAGTCAATATGCGGTATTTACTTTTTATCTTCTTCTTTCTCTATATCAAACTCAAGCTCCGAAACTGTCGAAGTTTTGCGACAGAATTTTTTCTCGTAAAAAGCCTCAAGTTTTTCACGATTTTTCCATATCAATACAAATACAACCAAGATCAACGCAATTAACACACCCCAGATCAAAAGCCCCCACCATGTTGTTAATGGTATTAGTCCAAATAAATATGACGTACCAAAGACTATTATCAATCTACTTATAATAATGATACCGGCAAAATATTTAGTACTCATAGAGCTTAGACCAGCCACAAAGCACAATATATCATCTGGGAAGAACGGCAATAAGAACATAGCGGTTAGCACTATAGCATCTTTTCCCTTGACCATATTAAGCACTTTTTCAAGTTTTTCTTTACCAATAATCCACGCAACTAATTTGCTTCCAAATACTCGCCCAATACCAAACGCAACAAAGCTACCAAGTAGTATACCAATCAAACTAAATATCGAATTATATAGTGGACCTAATGCACTCCCATAGATTTCAGTACACAAAAGTGCGCCCGCTCCGGTCGTAGCAAAACTTGGAATAGGCAAAATAGTAGTTTGCAAAAATTGCAAAAAGATAAATACTATTACAGCCCATTTACCAGCACGCTCCATGTACTCCACCAAATTTTGTTGTATAGCCTCTTCTCTATTTGGAACAGAATCATCTACCAAAAAAACATTTACAAATCCAGTTTTTTCACAAAAAATATACAACCACACCACACAAAGACATAGAATGGAAAAGACTAAAAATGTTTTATACCACTCCTCTTTATTGAATTTAAATAGGATATAACTAGTAAGTGTTGAGCCAACGCACACTACAGTCGCAACTATTTGTATCCAAAGTGGAAGTATTGTGGATAAAAAAACACCCAGAAGACTTAGAGCTAGTATACATACGAGTGCAACTATAAGCCATATTTCACTACGACTCATTTTCATAAAATTTTCGCCTCCATTTTTAAAAACTTTTCATTTAATATTATATTATCTTTAAAATTTAAGTTTACTTATGTTTCTAACTATTTTAGAATATACGAATACAATTATAACTTCTTTAAAAACAAATTTCAAGCAAATAATAAAATCTTTTTTATGCACAATATAAAAGTGGAGGTATAAAAATGGATGATATTGTAAAAATTCTTATCTTTTCTTTTGGTGCATACGTATATCTACTACTAATATCAAAGTTAGAAGGTAAAAAGCAAATCGCTCAATTAGATTTTTCAGATTATGTTATTGCTATTACTCTAGGTTCTATAGCAGCGGAATTCACAACTGACACAGTAAACCTTTGGTACAACTATGTTATAGCAATTGGCGTGATTTTTATTGCAAATATGTTAGTAAACTGGATATCAAGAAAGTCTTATTTTTTTAAAAAGGTCTTCAATGGTACGCCACTAGTTCTTATTGAAGAAGGGAGAATTAATTATCAGAATTTAAAGAAAAGTAAACTTGATGTCAATTCACTGCTAATGTTACTAAGAGTACAAGGATATTTTGATATAACAGGTGTTGCATATGCTTATTTTGAAACGAATGGAGATATTAGCGTTTTACCAGTAGGTGCAAAACGCCCAGTCGTAATACAGGACATAGACAACTCAAAAATTGAACGTGCCTCAATTACAGAAAATTTAATAGTTGATGGACACATATTAAAATCCACATTGACAAGTTTAAATCAAAATGAAGCTTGGGTAAAAGAAAAATTACACATAAAATCGAAAAAAGATTTAAAAAATATAATATTAGCCACATATGATGAAAAAACTGATAAAATCACAGCTCAATATAAAAACCAACAAAATAATAGTTGATACCCAATCATCTCGTATTAGTCATCAACCAAAAAAGTGCTTTATTAGAAAGCACTTTTTTATTGAATTTAATCACCAATCCTTACTAGTGATAAATATGCGTTAAGCACACCATCGTCTAATTGCAATTCGTCACTTTCATCGTCAAGTCTCAAAGACACCACATCACCTGCTGATAATGGTAACATTATAGTAGCTGGGGCTAACCCTATAGTAGCTGCTGATAAAGTCAACTTGCTTGCTGGTATAAGAGTGCCATTGACATCAACCCCAACTAATATCTTGTTGGTCTTTGATGATGGAGACACCGCAAACGTTATACCGTACACGCCAGGTGTGTTTATAGTAGCATAACCATTAGGATCCATAGTCACTCCGCTCCCCATATTGCTTGTAGCTAAAGCCACAGGAGTTGTAGGACGATTTATAGATTGTGCTACCGTCGAGGCACCATAAGCAAATGCATTTAAAGCTCCTGCTCCAGTCGCCCCGGTGGCTCCTGTTGGTCCAGTTGGACCGGTTGGCCCTGTTGGACCAGTTGGACCTGTATCGCCAGTATCACCAGTGGCACCGGTTGCACCCGTTGGACCAGTAGCACCTGTTGGTCCAGTCTCTCCGGTAGCTCCTGTTGCGCCTGTTGGTCCTGTTGCTCCTGTATCTCCCGTTGTACCAGCATCACCAGTAGCACCTGTCGCACCTGTTGGACCAGTCGGACCTGTTGGACCAGTAACACTCAATCCTATTGCACCGTCTGCTCCTGTAGGACCGGTCGGACCGGTAGGACCTGTTGGCCCTGTTGGTCCTGTAGCACCAGCATCACCAGTTGCACCAGTTGGACCGGTAGGACCTGTTGTCCCAGTAACACTAGCTCCAGTAGGACCGGTAGGTCCAGTAGATCCTGTAGCTCCTGTCGGGCCGGTTGGACCTGTCGGACCAGTCACACTTAAACCAATTGCGCCTGTTGGTCCCGTTGCGCCTGTTGGACCTGTAGCTCCTGTTGGGCCAGTTGCTCCAGTTGGACCGGTAGGACCTGTTACACTTAAACCAGTTGCTCCAGTAGGTCCAGTCACTCCAGTAGCACCAGTTGGACCGGTAGGACCTGTAGCCCCTACACCTGGACCAGTTGGACCAGTAGGACCTGTAGCTCCTGTTGGGCCAGTTGCTCCAGTTGGACCGGTAGGACCTGTTACACTTAAACCAGTTGCTCCAGTAGGTCCAGTCACTCCAGTAGCACCAGTTGGACCGGTAGGACCTGTAGCCCCTACACCTGGACCAGTTGGACCAGTAGGACCTGTGGCACCCGTTGCACCTGTTGCTCCTGTCGGACCTGTCGGACCACTAAACCCACATACACGCCTACACGAACAACAACAAGGATTTGCATTACAACGACGACAAATATTTATACACGCCATAAAACCTCCAAAAATTTTTCTATAGTATTTCTCAATACATACAACATTTTATTCATAATTTATATAAAATGTTACATAACAAAAAAAGACACCTTTTTATTTGGGATGGTGAATTATGATTTTAAAACTCAAAGGCGTCTTTTCATTTTAATTAGCATCCGTGTTTGCCACCAAAGCCATTAAAACCACAACAACTGAAAAGTAAGAATATAACAATTATTGTACACCAGTCAATGTCGCAGTTACAGCAGTTGGTTAATAATAACAAGATAAGGATTAAGGTGCAACAATCAATTTCACAACCGAACATCTTAAATCCGCCACCACGTCTGTCATTATCGCATCCAGGATTGCATCCAGAATTACAACCGAAGTTGTTTCCGCCACCGCAGTTACCAAATAAACCGCTCATATGTATCCTCCATTTTTTATCATTTGGCTTATGTAAATAAATTCATCTTTTGTATGTCAAAATTCATTCGTACACTACATTCTATTAATCAACTTACGCTTTGGTTACAAAAAATTTTAAGTTTTTGGTTGTATTATAAAAATTATATGCATATATTACTACTTACCCTTACTTTAAAAGATAAAAGCAAAGCCATAAGCTCTGCTTTAGACATTTGATATAATTTCATCAATAGCGTTTAAAAATTTTATTATTTGAGTCTTAGTATTTTTTCGGCCAAGACTTGCACGCACCACCCCTCCAGTATCCAACGTACCCAAGTACTTATGCACAAGTGGTGCACATTGTAAACCGCTTCTTACTGCAAAACCTTTTTCATTTAGCTCATCTGCCACTTCACTAGCAGTCTTATCCTTAATATTAAAAGCTACTACACCGCTGTAAGTGTTATCTGGCGTATAAACTATAATTTTATCTCTTTTATTTAGTTCATCCAACAAAAATTTAGTCAAGATTTGTTCTCTAAATGAATGTTTATCTATATTTTTGTATGCGTATTTACATCCAGCACCTAGACTTATAATAGCGGGAGTCGGCAAAGTACCACTTTCAAGTCCCTCTGGTATATCTTTTGGTTGAATCAAACTCTCCGAATAAGTGCCCGTTCCACCAAACTTAATGGCTTTAAGCGCTGTGGTGTCATCTATTAGTAGTGCGCCCACACCCTGAAGACCGTATAAACCCTTATGCCCAGCAAGAGCCAACATATTGATATTGTTTGCTTTCATATCTATACTTTCGTGTCCAGCCGACTGTGCCCCGTCTACAACAAATAGTATACCATTTTCTTTAGCCCATTTCCCTAAAGCGAAAATATTTTGTTTGACTCCGATAACGTTGCTTATATGATTTATCACAAGCATATAAGTGTTAGATTTTTTTGCTTTGTCTAGTTCAGCTGTAGTAATTATACCATTTTCACTACATGGAGTTACAACCGTATAATCTATATCTTCTCTTGCACGCATATACTCCAACGTCCTAAGTACTGAATTATGCTCAAAACAAGTAGTTATTATATGCCCTTTCTTTTTCGCACTACCTCTTAATGCTAAGTTCAAAGCTTCTGTGCATCCACTTGTAAATACCACTCTATCAGCACTTGTATTAAAGGTACTTGCTAGAGTCTGTCTAACATCAAATACAGCCTCACCACATCTAAGACTCGCCTTATGTCCACTCCTACCGGGATTTGCTGTAAGAGTAAAAAGCGACTTTATTACTGCCCATTTAACGGATAGGGGCTTGTAATAGGTACTTGCCGAATTATCCAAATATACCATATTTACCTCCTTAAAAATCTAATTATCTTATGAAATCTTTTTAAGAAAGGTTAATTATTAACTTTCTTATAGTTTGATCATATACTTTAAAGAGGTAACCAAATGAATAATTGTTATGATGAAGCTTTTTTAGCGGCAGCTATAGCGGGTAAATTACACCAAGAATTGTCGCCAGAGGACTTAAAATGTTTTTGTAGTTTTTTAAGGCTTTTATTAAATAATGTAGAATATTATGTATTTAGAAAAAAATAGCACATACTTTTGCACTCACGCATACTATATAGTGAAGATTTATATCTTCATAAAATAATAGGAGGAAAAAATGTCTTTTTATACTAGTAATAGAACCACACTTTGCTGTCCTGGACCTATCAGTGGCAACCCTTTAAATGGACTATGTGAAAAAGTGTGTATACATACAACAAAAGTTTTTGATTCTTGTCTTAGACAAGTAGCTTTGGCTAATACTGAAGTCACTACTACTTTAGCTACTCCAACACCTACGGAGCCTTTGACCTTTGTCAGCGCCAACACCAATCCAAATGTAGAAACAACTGTAACTAATCTTATTGTAGATAGAATAGCTGACCGTCCAAATTATGCTCGTGTTAGCGGTACTGCTGTAATACCTTATATAGTTAATTTTACAGACGCTAACGGAATCGCAGGCTCTGCAACAGCTACGGTTGACGTGCCTTTTGACGTAATACTATTTGTGCCACAAGCATCTATTATTCCTTATAAAGTAGAGGCTTTTGGAGCATTAAATGCCAATGTAGGTAGATGGGTATCAGGTACTACATTTATCTTAGACTTATGTATTACCCTAATAATAAGAGTCACAGTTGAGGCTGACTTATGTCTTCCAAGCTACGGCTACTGTGAGATACCACCTTGCATAGAATTCACTCAAGATGTCTGTGCGGGCGTATTCGAATTGCCACTCTATCCAACAGCAATAAATTAGTTTTTAACAACAAAAAATACTGGTGTATATATGAAGTGAACCCCGTTTTTGCACCACAAAAATAAAAACCACTTCAACAAAAGTGCCTCCTATGATACAATTATCATAGGAGGTGTTTTTTACTGGTGCCGATGGCCGGAGTCGAACCGGCACGAGATTGCTCTCGACAGATTTTGAGTCTGTTGCGTCTGCCAATTTCACCACATCGGCTCAAAAAAATATTGATAGTATTAATATATCATAAATAAATTATTAAATCAAGCCTTTTTAGATAAAATTGTCTTAAAAGGTTTCAAATTATAAAAAAGACCTTTTTAAAAAGGTCTTAAAACTTTATTATAAACAAAACTATAAGCTAGTCTGTATTATTCATTTCTTAATATATTATCGCTCTTTTCTATGATAACATTAGCATATTTTTCTTTTCTGGTTTGAAGTATTTTAGAAAATATTGGATAAGTAGTGCATACCATGGCAATACCCACTACCCCAACAACAATACCAAGTGCCATCAAATCGCCTATCACTTTCATAGCAAGACACATACCAAAGCCTAACACCAAAGTACCTATAATACCATAAGTATAGGCAAAGATATTAGCTGGAGTCTTCACCTTTTTGTCTAGAGCTTTTAACTCATCAAGTTGAGACTGTACTTCACCTTTTGCGGTATATTCACTTTTTATTTTTTCTACTAGTTTTAAATCTTTTTCATCTGTCATATAATTACCTCCGTTTTTTTTGACAGTTAATTATATGATATGATTATTTCTGTTTTATAAAATTAAGGTTATTATCATGTAATAGTTATGTTAAATAATTGTAAAACCTAATCAACCTTTACATCTCTAAGCTCGTTAGCTCTATCACAGAGCATATTAGCAATGGTATCTCTATCGTCACCGTCTTTTATAAGCTCTGAATACTTAACTGGTTTATCCACAATAAAGACATTTTCTTCCTTCTTGTAATAGGTAACAAATATAGGCAAATCCATTCCCATTTTATAACAAGCCTGTGCTAAAAGCATAAACCCACTATAAAACATTTTTAACTTATCAAAATAGCCTTCAGATGAGTCTTCAGGGAAGATGATAATATTGTTTTTATCTTGCAAAGTATTAATGCTTTCTTCTATAGAATTTTTAAACCTATGGTCTCTATACGTAGAAATAAGGTTTAACCCCTTATAAAAAAGGTAGGTCAATGGTGAGACTACTAAGCAAGCCACCCTAGCCAAAAACAAATTCCAATGTTGTTTTTGATGATAAAATATTTTACTTTGATATTTATACAAGGGAATCAAACCTTCATTCATCTCGTGAGTACCCCAAAATCTAAAAGGTCTGTCAAAGTACAATTCAAATTTCAAAGGTGCCAGCTTACCCACATGGTTACTCAAGATTATTGACTGCTCTTCGACACGCTCTCCTAGATAAATGAATTTTGGTCGACGGACAAAAATTCGCAAAAATCCACATAAAAGCCGATGTCCTTTTTTCCTTAAAGGTGTTTGCTTTTTATTATTCATTAATTAAACCTCATTTGTTCGTTTTTTCATCTTTCGAATTTAACAATTCATCACTAAGTCTTATAATATCTGATGAATATTTATTTTTTAAATATTTTGAAAGATGTATCGCAATAGGATATGCTAGACACATAATCAATATGCCAAGTAGTCCAACGACTACACCCCATACTATTATACTAAATTCAAGAATAAATGCAAGACCTAATCCAAAAATTAATACACCAATGACACCACAAGTGATGGAAAAAATTTTAGGGATATTTTTTACTTTTTTGTCTAAAGCCTTAAGTTCATTAAGTTTAGAATCACTTTCGCTATTAATATACTTATTTCTTATGCGTTCTATCTCTTTTCGTTCCTCGCTACTAGGGGCAGAATAGACAAGAGCGAGTTTCAATCCATTACCCTCTACAGAATGAGACGTATCTCTTTGATAGAATTTTTCAAATATCCTTTCTCCTACTTCACTGGAAATACCACACCCTGTGTCTTGAACTTTTATTGTGGCGTGAGTCTTATCACTTTTAAGACTAATACTAATTTTACCACCTTCGTCTGTAAACTTAATTGCATTAGAAATAAGATTGTTAAATACAATTTCAAGCAAATTGCTAGAAGTTACTATTTTCATCTCGTCTATATCACAATCTAAGTTTAATTGTTTCCTTTCAAATAGATCTTCAAAGGATAGAATGGATAGCCTCAAAAGTTCTGCCAAATCCACCTCCTCAATCTCAGGGACTATTTGTTGAGTCTCTAACTTATTAAGCTTGAGGATATTCGTTATTAAGTCTGATAGCTTTTTTGTCTGCAAAACCAGTCCTTTCAAAGAGTATTGTTTTTCTGACTCACTTATATTCTTTTTTTGCAAAGTCTTTACATAAGCTCGCTAAAAGCTTGCTCTATAACCTCTTTTATATTTGTAAAACTACAATTTGTCTTACTAAACAAAGCTAAGTACTCTATATTACCATCACCACCTTTTATTGGTGAATAAGTAAAATTATCTAAATAAAATCCAGCTTTGTTAAACGCACCTACTACAGATGTCACCACATCATAATGTATTATTTTACTTTTTATAACGCCTTTATATCTAGAGGCTATTTCTTTACCGCATTCAAACTGAGGTTTAATTAAACAAACTATTTGCGAAATATTTTTTAATGTGGATAATTTTTCTAATAACTTTGTCACAGAAATGAATGAAACGTCAATGCTTACAATATCAGCATCATCTAATATTTCACTATCCAAATATCTAAAATCCGTATCCTCGTACAGTAACACTTGAGGATTATCCCTCAAAGTCTTATGCATTTGATTTACACCCACATCCACAGCAATAACTTTACCTACACCATGTTGTAAGGCACAATCTGTAAAGCCACCCGTCGACGAGCCTATATCAAGCAAGACACGCCCCTTTAGATTTATATCAAAGGCTTGTAACGCTTTCTCTAATTTTAGCCCACCTTTAGACACATATTTTAATTGCTCTTTACACTCTATTAAGGTGTTATCATTCACCTCATATGAGGGCTTATCAATGCAAATTCCGTCGCAAAATACTTTGCCATTTAGTATAGCATCTTTTGCTTTATTTCTACTTTCAAAAATATTTCTTTTTACCAGTTCCAAATCCAATCTCATTATCTTTACCTGTAAAAACAACTGTAATTTTTATTTAATAAGTATAACATTTAAAGTCGTATAAAGCAAATAAAAAACACAAGTCCTACCCGACTTGTATTTTCGTTATTAAACATCTATTGATACTGGCTTTTTATTTTTCTGTGGATGTGCTGGCATATTCTTTATATCGTCTTTGTCAAAATCAAAAGCAAGATTTTCTTTCTTTTCTGGTACTAAAGTTGTATTTGGTTTATTCATTTCAATTTCATTTGAATTTTCAAAAGCTAAGTTTTGTTGCTTTTCCATTTCTGGCTTATCACATTCTGGTTTGTCAGCTCTAGGTCTTTTTTGTGTATCTTTTACCTTATCGTCTTGTTCACCGTTAATGGATACCCATTTATTAGGATCGTTAGTTGTGGCTGTTTCCTTCAACTCCTCTATAGCTATAGGATTAAAGGTAGAATGCTCAGTTTGATCATTCTCTGTAGTCTCTATATCTTGAATATTTACCCAAGCACTTTCTAAATCAGCTTCAACTAAAGGTTTATTGTATAAGGTTGCCTTAGCATTGTCTTTTTCTTCGGCTTCCTTTATTTTTTGTTTTTCCTCTTCGCTTAGGATAGATTCCTGTACAGTAGTTTCTTTTACATTCTTTATGCTCGGATTACCATCATTTTCTGGATTACCACTTACTGGAAATACTGCCGGCAATAAGAAAACAAATAATAACGCCATAAATATACCAAATTTTAAAAATTTCTTCATAAATTACCTCCTATCATAAATAGGTTGTATCAAAAAAAGAATTTTATGTAATTTTTTTTAATTTATTTGTTTTTATTGATTTATACTTCAAGTTTTACTATACTTAAAATATAAAAGCATATACTATTTGCATTAATTTTAAGTAAGGTAAGAGGTAAAAATTATGACACATCAATTAACAAAAAAGGAATTAAGGGAAACTAAAAGTAAAAGAGTTGATTTTCAATCAATACCAAGAAATAACATCTACATAATATTAGATAGTTTAAAATGTGCACATAACATTGGCTGTATTTTACGACTTGCGGATTGTTTGCTGGTCAAAAAAGTTTTTATCTGTGGCGACACTATTTTACCGCCAAATAGAAAGATAAAAGCCGGTTCAAGAGGTGCCGAAAAGTGGGTACCTTGGCAATACGAAAAAGATGCAACTAAAATAACTAAAGAGCTTAAGTCTCAAGGCATTGAAATAGTCGCTGTTGAAGTAACCGATAATAGTTTGGATTATAGAAAATATAAGCCCCAAGAGGCTGTCTGTCTGATATTTGGAAGAGAATATGATGGGGTATCACAAGAGCTTATAGATTTAGCAGATGTTAGTATTCATTTACCCTTGCTTGGAATGTCTAATTCTCTTAACGTGTCCACCGCTGCAAGCGTAATTTTGTATGACGTATACGCAAAACAAAATGCTAAGTCTTAAATTTTAAAAAGGCAAAAAAATATTCGCTATTTAGCTTTAGCGAATATTTTTTATTAATTTTCTATTATCTTGACTTCAGGCTCTAATCTTACTTTAAACTTTTTATACACTTTCTTTTGAATAACTTTCATCAGTTTACATACTTCTTTGCCTGTCGCTTGCCCATTATTAACTATGACATTAGCATGCTCATTAGAAACGAGAGCATCCCCGAAAGAAAAACCTTTCAAACCCGTTTGCTCTATCAAATACCCAGCTGGCTTATCTTGATTTTTAAACACGCTTCCTGCACTGTATCCTTTAGCAGACTTAGACCTTCTAAGAGCTAAAAATTCTTCGGTTTTTTGCTTAATGGTAGATACATTGCCATAAGGTAAAAATAATACAACGCGAATTATAACACAGTCGCCAAAATTACTTTTTCTATACTCAAAACCGCAATCTTTATTTAACACCGTATGGACGCTCAAATCTTTATAATATGTTACTTTATGTACAACACTACTCATAGAACTGCTATTCGCACCAGCATTCATAAGGACTGCTCCACCTATTGTACCTGGTATACCTACCGCCCACTCTAATCCACTTGCCCCCATTTTAATACATTTATGTACTACTTTTGACAAAGGCACTCCGGCAAATACAGAGACAAGATATCCGTCTGTTTTTGGGAAAAAACGAATATCCTCACCACTTAAATGGATAATTGCCTTATCTATAAACTTTGACTTAAAAATTACATTACTACCATTACCTAAAATAATATAATTTTCCTTTACCGCATCAAGTAAACTGATAGTTTTTATTAACATCTTGTCGTTGTTTACTGTGAAAAAATGTTTAGCCACACAAGGTAAATGCATTGTATTAAAATTGGTTAATTCCTGGTCTGAGCTGATATTATCTTCTGGTAATATTTTATGTATAAAATCTAAATTCTTCATACACTATTGTATGCAAAAAAATCAAAATTCGTTAAGAAAAAATACCGCCTTTAGTAGCTCTACTTAGAGCCACATAAAAGGCAAGTATTTTATTCTTTATTTAACATCTTTGATAATCTAAAACTAAATACATCATTATGAGCTACTATAATATGATCCGAAAATTCTATACCCAAGCTCTCAATCGCTCTGACAAGTTCTTTCGTAGCATCAATATCACCTTGAGATGGATAAGCCACACCTTGTATGTGATTGTGAGCAAATATAACTCTAGCTGGTAGATATACTAAAATCTGCCGTATTATATCTTTTATATCAATATTTATAGTATCCAAATTACCATGAGCTACATTTAGCAAGGTAATAATTCTGTCATTTTTATCTAAACAAAGTACATACAGCTCTTCCTTATTCAATGTATCTAATAAATCTAAGAAATAGTCCATTGCATCACGAATAGTATCTATCTTATTATTTTTAGTCGCTTTACTTTGTTTGTAACGTTTGACAATCTTGGGGATAAGAGTTAGAAAACTAGCACTAACTGGTCCTAACCCCTCGACCTTAAGTAAACTCTTCTCATCAGCATCTAGCACATTAGACAAAGAGCCAAATCTTTTGATTAACTTATGTGCAACCGGATTCATATTTGATCTAACTACTGTATAATTTAGTATAAGTTCTAATACTTCGTGTTCACTAAGTGTATCAATATCTTCTTTTGCTTTATCTCTTAATCTTTGCTTATGTCCACTATGTAAATTATCCATATCTTAAGCCTTATAAGTATTGTTATCGTACTTTTGATACTTATCCCTTCTTCGTCTCTTAAAGTAGAAAATCAATATCAACGCCACTATTATTAATACAACCAAAGCTACTCCACCTATTATCAAACCTTGTACCACACTATTATCCAACAATACGAAATAGGTCTTTTCGTAATACTGACTATTTTCTTCAGATAGATCACCCGTCGCATTATTTATTCTAAGTGTGACAATATGTTCACCGGCTTCTGTTGCTTCATAAAGATAGGTAGTATTTATAATATATTGATTGTCTGACTCTTCAGCCACTGACGAACCTACAAATTCACCGTCAACAAACCAATAGAAGACAGGATTAGGATTGACGTACATTTCCTCGCCATCGGCTATAATTATTTGAGCTTTGAATTCTACTTGACCAGTTATAACTTGTGCTTCTGGTTGCTCAAAATTAACAACGCTATATTGTCTATAATTGACTTTAATTGTTCTAGACACTGGTGTAGCTTTGTTATTTGACAAATCTGTTGCCATAAATGTAACTGTATAAGTATCAGGAGTATTTACATCTACACGATCTACTGTAGTGCCCTCTTCGTTTGTGATTACGTAATCTATCGTAATATTTTGATCATAATTATCAGTAACAAATACATCAACATCTACGCCATAGTTACTATTTAAGCCTGTAGGGTTGCCTTTTTGAACTATAATCAATGGTTCACCTACAAAACTAATAACTGGAGCTTCTCTATCTGCTACAACTACAGACTTGTTAAATGTATAACTAATATTATTATCATTTTTGAAACTTACATTAGTAACTTGAGTATATGTTATTAATTTACTCAAAGAAAAGCTAGGTATCTGCGAATTTATATTGAATTCACTTATATCCATTCCTTCAAATACCAATCCTGTATCATCAATATACTGTTGACGCTCTTCATCAGTGTCACTTGCACTATAGTCGACGGTAACACTTGGGCTCTCTAAGTACACTTTACCGTGACGTATAGTGGCACTAAAATCAACACTAGCGACAATAATATTCGATACATTCAAATAAGAACTAAATCTAACATTATGTATACCAGCTTCAGGGAAATAGTAATATTGATTTCTTACATAATTCGGACTTGATTCGTCTACTACATCATTTTGAGCTGTTGAGGTAAGTGTGGCGTTTTTAAGATTGTCAGCATAATAATAAAATCCAGCTTGGCACAAATCATCACCAAAAGTCACCACTTCCTGCTCAGCATCAAGACCTTGAATACCTACTAAAACTTCTTTAATAGCACCAGTAGTCCTAATATTATATTCCTCCGGATTCATAATAATTCTATTAGTTTGTACGCTTAGGTCTATCTTATTAACCATCAAATTAATATATAACGTTGCTCTAGACTCATCAGAGTTTTTAAGTGAAGACTCTATATCCTTTACATAGGATGCATCTTGAATTTGATTAAAGCTCAAATCTAGCACCATTAAGTTTTTGAAGGTATTGCTACTTTGATGAGACGTAGCCAAATATTTAATGCTTTGGATATTATTGCCTTTAAGCCTTAAAACTCTCAAATTATCAAACTTAAAGTCCCTTAAACCATTTACATAAGTAATACCCTTGTAGCTCAAATCCAAAGAAGTTAGATTATAGGTATCATATTGATATAGATAATAATATATACCACCATTTTGATCTGTAGCCTGATTTATTGTAGCTCCAGTCGCTTCTACTATTGCATCAAATAATACTTGGTCTATTATACCAGCTGCATTTTCTGGGTCAGAAAAGTTGAGATCTAAAACTACCATATTATTTTGGATAACTCGGATAGTACGACTTAACGTGGTCTCATCGCTTAAATCGTGTGTATTCGCATTAAATGTACTAATAACATATTGTATCGTATAGTTACCTGCTACATGGTTTGCAAAGGTATTGCCTTGCGAATTTCTAACCAGAATCACCTCAATATGTCTAAGTTCATCGGTCAAAGTCATCCCTCGAATTGTCGAAAACTCAACATCCGTACTGGTAGGTAGTAAAATAGTCTCTGTGGTTAATATAGCGTTCGGATCATCTTGTTGTAACAACAAAGTCTTATTTGGGTCGACAGATTGTAAATCTGCCAAATCCACATCATATACATAACATACTTTGTCGTATCTCGAATCATAAGTGATCTCGTACAACCTATTGATAGTATCAATACCTATCGTATACCTACCACTATTTTGTAATATTTCTTCGCTCGCAGTCCACTTCACTGCTACATTATTATTCCTCACTATATACCTATAAGCTGTTGTTCCATAAGCGTCGGTATATTCATTAGCTTTGGTTTGATGATAAGTAAACTTAGACGTCTCGGTGTAAATGTCGCCATCAGAAAGCCCTTGCACAAGCACAATAAATATCTCGTTAGGCGTTACAAAATCACCTATAGATACATTGCTCGTCGACAAAATCCAATTATTATCCTCTAAGCTCATATCAAGTTGATTAAACATTATATTAACATTGACTAGATTTTGCTCTCCATTGCTATTGTAAATAGTATAAGGTTCGGTGATGGTCTTAAGTGGTAATACACTTATAATATTATTGAATGACAAGTCTAGTTTTGTTAAATTAGTTAAAGTCTCTATGCCCTCTATAGAGCTTATCTCGTTACCAGCTAGATGCAACTCTGTCAAATGATACAATCCAAACAAAGGCGAAATATCTATAATATCATTATTATTTAAAACAATCTTAGTTACCTTGCTTAAGTTTAATTTATCTATGCCTTGTAGACTTGAGATATTAGAATTCCTTAAATTAATAGTTGTTATAGGCTCCACATTAGCATTGTTCATTTCATAGAAATAGAAATCTTGTACATACAACTTACCGCTGTCATTTACTCCTATAAGCTCTGGATTTTTACCAACTGCGGTCAAAAGTGCCTTATAAAGATTTGTGTCAGGGATACCTGTTTCATCATTTTTTATTTCTTCATTGCCATAAACTTTTACAGTCTTGGTCAAAACTATTGTATCATCACTATTTATGCTAGTTATGTTAAATATTACATAATATACACCAGGTACACTAGTATCTACTAGACAACCATCTTGCAATTCCCCATTTTCGCCAAATTTAGTCTGAATAGATAAAGAAAGTTGATTGCCAGCAAAGCCTGTAAGACTTGCTGCTGTGTCAGGTATATATTGGTCTCCTTGCATAACCTCCACATAATCTTCAATTAGTTGAACATTGATTACTCTAAAAGATATAGACCTTGTATAAGTAGATTGTTGATTAAACACGCCTTTAGGTACAGATATTCCCGCGCTATATCTACCGGTAGTTAATTCCACATATCCAGCATTGAGTGTAGTATAGTCCTGACTATCTTTGGTAAAAGTAAATATAGCATTAGCATCGAAATTGCTTGCACTAAATAATACATACTTGCTTCCTAAATAGTTGGTACTAGCCACACTTTGAATACCTACCAAATATTTAGTGGAAAGATTTTGCACGGCTGTTAGTATTTGCTGATTGTTATTCAAACTAGCGTCAAAGTTATTAAACACCATCAACGCACTAACTAGATTATTAAGTGATAAAAGTGGTGAAAAATCGCTAATTGAATTGCTAACGAAGTTGACATACTTTAAGCCCATTCCAGTAATAAAGCTAATATCTGTTAATTGGCATTCTTGCATAACCAAAGTCTCAAGGGATGTGATACCTTTTATTAAATCTAATCCATTTGTAATATTATTTAATGAAAGATTTAAATAAGTCAAAGAAGAAAGATTTAGCAATTCTAGTCCAGTCAAATCAGTTATACCTTGTCCACTAAGGTCTAAGGCTGTTAAATCTGTAAAATCATTTGCATATATTTTATCAAACTGAGATTTTCCTATAGCAGTTGCTAACTTATTAAATAAATTCGTATCGTTAAAATCTGCACTAGTAATTTCTGGATTTGATAATAAAGTAGGTCCATTTATATCAAAAGTTATTGTATCATTTGCATTTATCTTAACATTGCTTACTACTATACCACTATTGATTGTGGTATAAGGTATATTAGCGTCTACCGACTGAGTCTTGTTATATTCTTGGAAGGTAATATAGTTACCACCATTAACCTCTTGATATGCGTTATCCGCTACACCAAAGTTATCTAGCCCACTATCACTAAAAGCTGTGGTTGGTCGTTCATTATTGTTTGGTCTAAATACATATACAGTAGCTGGTGATGTATTATAATAATTACCTGCAAAATAGTAGCCGTTAGATTCCCTATTTGTATCCACCCTATATATAATCAACCCGCTATCTGGCACATTCTTATCAAAATTACTTGATGTTTGAGATCTATATTCAAGACAAATTAGCTGACCTTCATAATTTGGATCTTCTATGTAATAACAAACAACTGGCTTAGTCTGTGTTTGATCATTTAATACACGCGACTCATCATAGCTAACCGCTTTAAGAGTATATGTACCAGCCATTGTAAGCTTCACAAACTGACCATTTTCGATCCAGCCAGCACTCTTTCGGCTGTAAGAATTCATATATTGTAGTCTATCATTAGCCATAAGATCCCAAGACCCCACATAATTAGCCGATCCATCTTTAGCCTCATAAAGATCTAAAAATCCTAACTGATGTCCCATCTCGTGTGCTAAAGCTGAACCGGTCACATATAAACCGCCTCCAGTTATTTTGTCACTGGTTAACATTATAAAATTGCTCACCTTTTTATCGCCTATAGAAGGTGGGTTAAAGCTCACCCAATTGTGTGCCCAAAGCATACTATCACCAGGAATTCTTTGATAATAACTTCCTTCATTAAGTATGCAAATAGTTATAGCATCTATATAGCCATCATTATTTTGATCTAAGTTAGCAGAAGACGGCAAATTATTTGTATAACTATCTAAAGCAGTCAATGCACCGCTAATAATAGCTGTCTCTTTTTGATTTCTATCCTCAAGACCAGTAAAGCCGTTTGGATATAAAGTACTAAAAGGCATAGTCTCTTCTCTAGTGATAGATGAATTGTACACAAAGACATTAGTATTACCGCTACGAGTTTGAGTCATTATATTGCTTGTCAAATCTAGTTTGCCACTTGACAAAGCTTTATAATAATTTTTCATTGAATCTGTATTAGTATTTAATATACCATCTATTTCTTCAACTAAATCGTTAAAATCACTAGAAGAAGCTTGCTCCTCCTCACCTGCTAATGTAACAAAAATTACATTATTTATGATAGACTCCTGCCCTTCAAGTATCGGTGCTGTAGCATTCGACGGAGCAGATACAAAATCTACATTTGCATAGGTATTGAGAGGCTGACCGACACCGACCATAAGGGTGGTCAATCCTAGCACCATACAACAAATAGTTAGTAAAGTAAACTTAATCTTATTCATATAGACCTCTTTTCTAAAGTATAGGAAATTATATTATCCCATATTAGTATGTTTATAGTATATCATTATTATAATAAATATTCAAACATTTAAAGTCAAAAAGTTGCTTAATATTTCAATTTTTTTTATTTTTTTTATTTAACTTTATATCCTTAATATATGTATACTTGGTACATATAAACTCGAGGAGTAAGAAATGATTAAATCTAAATTGACCTATTTATTTAAAATTTTAATTATGTTTATTTTGCTGTATTTATTTTGCTTAGCAGAAGTACGAGGCGGAATAGCGCCATTTGGTATAGCTCTAGCATTTGCACTACTAGTGACAATTGAAAAATCATACATAGTAGCTCCTTTGTATCTGATAGCTAATTTTCTAACCGATATATCTATACAAAACCTAATTGTAAGTGGCGTTAGTGCTGGCGTACTTTTAATTGTTGGACTATTCTATATAACACGTCGACTAAAAGTATATTATGCGCTACCTTATATGCTAATATCTTTAAGTGCTTTTGCTTACTATGAAATAATGGATAACAATACTGTAAATTGTGTTATTAGTCTTATGTTATCTTGCATTTCACTTGTAATACTATCACAAGCTATAAGCGCAATAATGCTTAGACCATATGTATTTAGGTTAACTATGGATGAAGCGGTTTCGGCTGGCCTTAGTCTAGTTATGTTATCCGCAGGACTCGCCTCAATACCTTTGACTACAGTTAGTATTTATCATATAGTTTGTATACTAATAATACTTTTAGCTACATACACTATGAAAAAAAATCACGCTCTATGTATAGCCGGTCTTTTAGGTGTAGGGTATGCTTTAGCTACAAACGATGTGTCATTTATTGCTATGTACACGCTAATGGGAATTGCTTCGCTAGCCTTTAAAAATAGACTCAAACTATTTAGTGTATTCGCAATTATAGCTATAGACCTAGTATTCGGACTATTCTTTGAAACATATACTTATACCGTCATATCACTGGTCGAAAGCTTGGCTGGATGTGCAATATTTTTGGCATTAAAACAAGACTGGCTCGACTCAATGTATGTGTACTTCTGCGATAGTGGGGACAAATTTGCTAGCAGAGACATTGTTAATAGAAGCAGAGACAGCATAAATAGAAAATTGCTAGAATTGTCCGATATATTCGGAGAAATGGACACAGCTTTTAGACAGATGATAAAAGGTCAAATGAGCCGTGAAGACGCTCTTGATATGCTTACGCAAGAAACTTATTCAAAAGTTTGTGCAAACTGTCCCGAACGTAGCAAATGTTACAGAGGAAAGGTAGACACAAAAAAGATAATTACAGAGCTTATCAATGTAGGCTTTGAACGTGGCAAAACAACACTACTTGATATAACGCCTTATCTAGCATCAAATTGTCTAAGAGTCAATCAACTACTCACTTCAATAAACCAGTCATTGATAAAATTTAAGCACTACTCTGCTATGATAGGAAATCTTGATTCTTCTAGAATACTAATAGCCGATCAATTAAGCGGGGTATCTAGGATATGCAAAGATCTAGGTATCAAGATGAATCAGCGTGTTAATTTTGATACTGCGAAGGAAAATCAACTAATAGAAGAACTTTCTTATAATAATATCATCTGTAATGAAGCACTGATTTATAACACAAACAACTTAAATAACGAAGTTAGTCTAGTTATACGAAATATGGATTTAGAGAATACAAAACTAATTGAAATAGCTGAAGACGTTCTCAAAAGTCCACTCACTATCACCTCAGTGACTCCGGCTGAAGTTGGTGGATGGAGTATAGTTAGCCTGACGACTAGTGCCAAATATGACATTGTATTTGGATACGCTGGCACACCAAAAACAGGTGAAGACATAAGTGGAGATACTTATAGTCTATTGAGGC
This sequence comes from uncultured Clostridia bacterium, assembly GCA_944349765.1. GTDB lineage: Bacteria > Bacillota > Clostridia > Christensenellales > UBA1242 > CALVNN01. Next base: position 23,609 of record CALVNN010000011.1, read on the forward strand.
TCGGTGACAATAAATTTATGATGGCAGTTTGCGACGGAATGGGTAACGGAGAAAAAGCACACAAAACCAGCGAGCTCGCCATAAACCTAATAGAAAATTTTTACAAAGCTGGGTTTGACAACGATATAATTTTGTCTAGCGTTAATAAATTATTAGGACTAAACGAAGAAGAGACATTTACAGCTCTTGATCTGTGTGTAATAGACCTTAATAATTCCTATGCCGACTTTATAAAACTTGGAGCAAGTGTAGGTTATATCAAGCACAGTAATACGACCGATATTATAGACACAAACTCGCTTCCTATAGGAATACTTGAACAAATGTCACCCAAAATACAAAAAACAGTACTACAAGATAGAGATATAATCATTATATGTAGCGATGGCGTAGTAGACGCTTTTGAAAATCCTCAAATATTAAAAAATCTAATCAACGACGCAGACACTCTCCACCCACAACTTCTAGCTGACCAAATATTAGAACAAGCCATAGCCCAAAAGACAATTGCCGAAGATGATATGACGGTTTTAGTCGGCAGAATATTTGTAAAAAAATAAGGTCGCTACTTATTAGCGACTTTTTTGTAAGTAAAATGAAATATATAAAAAGTTCTTACTAAAAAATTATTACGCAAATAAATTTTAAATTGTTGATTTATCTAAAATATTTTGATAACATAATAAATATGGATAAAAATATTTCTTCACGCATTTATGAGCTACGACAAGAGAAAAATATTACACAAGCTGTATTAGCTAAAGAAATTGGCGTTACACAAAAAGCCATTGATTTTTGGGAAAAAGGTATAAACGAACCCAAAGCCAGTTACATTATCAAGTTATCACAATACTTTGATGTAACAACTGACTACTTGTTAGGATTAGAAGACTAAAAAGGTTGCTTACTTAGCAACCTTTTTATATACTATTCAATCTTTCCATAATCTCTAAGTTCCAAAGTAGAACCGTCTTTTCCATCTAAAATATCATAGCCCAAAGCTTCAATTTGACTTCTAATCTCGTCAGCTTTAGCAAAATCTTTATTTTTTCTAGCTATATTGCGTTCATTTAACGCTAGTTGAGCTTTTTGTCTTTGAAGATAATCTACACCTTGTAACTGTTCAAGCATATTTAATTGATATCTAGCATTCATAAGATCCAAGCCTAGTACCTTATCAAATTCTGCTATAGTAGCATATTTATCTTGATTACTGATTTTGCTAGCTAATAGATCGTGCAATGTGGTAATAGCTAAAGAAGTGTTTAAGTCATTATCTAGAGCTGACTTGAATTTTTCCATATACTCCTCGCTAACTTGACCGCCTACACTATCCTCCATTGCACTAATTTGTTTTAAAATTTTCACATATTCATTGAGTGCATTGTGAATATTATCCCAAGTAAAATTAAATGACTTCTTATAATCGCTTTTAAGCAACATAAACCTATAAGCTAATGCACTATAACCTCTCGCATTCAAATCAGATATGCCATAAACATTGCCTAGCGATTTGCTCATCTTTTCGTTATCCACTTGCAAATGTCCCGAATGCACCCAGTAATTGCAAAATTTCTTACCAGTAGCGCCCTCACTTTGAGCTATTTCGTTGGTATGATGGACATTAATATGTTCAATACCACCCGTATGAATGTCTATACTCTCCCCCAAATAATGCAAAGACATTGCCGAGCATTCCAAATGCCAGCCAGGATACCCGACGCCCCAAGGACTATTCCATTTCATTATGTGATTTGGTTTATTTTTTATCCAAAGAGCAAAGTCACTTATATTTCTTCTTTCCTCATCGGCTGTAGTACTTTCGCCAGCTATTTGTTTATCTATTTCCAGTTTCGCAAAATCAGAATAGCCAGAAAATTTACTAGTATCGTACATTAAGCCGACACTTGTTTCATACACATAGCCATTCTCTTCTAATCTTTTTACCAAATCTATCATTCCTGGAATGTGTTCCGTAGCTCTCGCAATAATATTAGGTTTTAAAATATTCATTTTGCCAAGTTCGTTTAAGAATGCCTCTTCATACTTGTGTGCAATGTCCCAAGGCGAAGTGTTTTCAGCGATAGCCTTGACCTGCAACTTATCATCAGCATCGTCTTCGTCGCCCACACCGTGACCGACATCGGTAATATTCATTACGTGTTTTACATTGTATCCGCTAAAAACCAAATACCTATATAATATATCACTCATAAGGTATCGTCTCAAATGACCTATATGTGGCAATGAATTTACAGTCATACCGCAACTGTACATCGTCACCACATTTTCGTGAAGTGGCTTAAATACCTCTTCTTTTTTAGTACTGGTATTATAAATTTTTAACATAAATAAACTCCTAATACAATATTATATTTTGCATTATTAAATAATGAAACATTTTAGATAAAATATTATAGCATAAGAATAAACAAATCTCAACTTTAAAACATATTAATTAGTAATTTATCAACTTTTTTACAAAAATTCTAACAAAACATTTACTTTAAATTGTTAATAAAATCTAAAATTAGAAAAAGCACCTTTAGGAATATATCTAATAGGTGCTTTTATTACTTTAAAAATATATATAGTTTGTTTTAGTTAATTAATCTTTCTTTTCTGTGTTTTTCTTCTTATTTTCCTTATTTGTTGACTTTTCAGGCTTGAAGAAGTAGATAATTACACCAGCTAGCACTGCAAGTGATGCAATAATAGCTAATACCATACCAACATCGTTAGACTCAGCAGGTTCAATTGTCTCAGTTGACACTTCAATACTTTGACTAACAGTTGTAGTATTATTATTCTCATCAGTTACAGTATAAGTCAATCTATAAGTACCAACTTTGTCTAGATTGAAGCTGTAACTATATTCGCCAGCATCTAGGTCAGATACTCTAGTACCATCTGGGTCAGTTAATCTAACAACGACATCTCTATAAGTTATACTACCATCTACTGCGTCGGATACTTTAACTTCGCTTAAATCAAATGCTAATACATCATTCAATTTTTTAGTAGTAGGCAAGAATACATCTTCATTATCAAATTCGATTACTGGACCAGTCTTGTCACCAACAGTTATATTGAATGTTCTAGTAGTTTCATTACCAGCAGCATCTACAGCTCTGTAAACTACCTCATAGGTACCTTCTGATTCTGCTTCGAATGAATAACTACCATCAGTTTCGTTAGTAACTATGAGCTCCTCATCTTCATCGCTAGCACTACTGCTCTGATAAGTAACAGTAACACTTAGTGTCACATTACCAGCGTTATCCTTAGCGTCAAAGCTAGGAAGAGTTATTTTACCAGTTGTAGGCACTTCAGTATTTGGTGTACCATTAGTAAATTCAAGTGTAGGTGCGTCATCATCATTAACATTGATAACCAAAGTTTCTTTTATTTCTCCACCATCATAAGCGTAGGTAAATACAGCTTCATATCTACCTTCAGAAGTAGGAGTAAATGTATTGTCTACAGCTACCACGCCACTATTAATAGTAATCTTAACATCAGCATCTGATACTATGCTACCTTCATCGTATACATTGAAGATGTTCAAGTCAACAGTATCACCCAAAGCAACCTCAACACTCTCTGAATCAAGCTTCAATACAGGTACAGTAGTCTTAGCAACATTAATCTTTTGGCTAGCTACAGTAACATTGTCACCCATATCAGTTACAATACAAAGTATACTATAATCACCACTATTTATAGCTCTAAATGAAGCATCAGAAATAGTTATCCTATCTGTACCAGTTACAGGCTCAACATTTTGTACGCTGACCTTATTACCATATTTATTGTATACTTCTATAGACACGCTCTTAATAGTCTCAACACTAGCGCCATCCATTACTTCAATTGTAGGCAATACAATGTCTTCACCTTGTGAATAAGTACCACTAAGTATAGGCATATTGATAGTAGCTGGAGTAGCGTCATTTATAACTGTAAATTTTTGCTCATGAGTAGCTACATTTCCAAAAGTATCAGCAGCTTCGGTGTAAATAGTTATAACACTATTACTTGCAACATTTGGAACAGTAAATTCATATACGCCATTTTCAGGGATCATTAAAGTCTTGTTATCAAAATCATCACCAACGTACCAGTAAGTCAATACATTAATTCTAGCGTCACCAATAGTAGTGTGCTCTTCATCGTTATAATCTATTGCTGTTGGTTTGTTGAAAGTAATCTTGTCCCCAACTGTGTAATACTTAGCTATAGTTGAACCAAAATTAATCACAGGGTCAACTGTATCAGTATAATTTTCAGTAACAATTATCTCGTAAGTCTTGCTAGTCGTCCTACCTGCCTCATCAGTAACACTATAAGTTACTACATAAGTACCAGCATTCTCAAAGGTATACTTAGCTTCTTCATTATAGTTAGCATCTAAAGTGGTGCTTGTTGTAGAGCTAGAATACTTAACTCTTACATTACGCACAAAGGTCAAATCTTCCAAAGCACTTACATTATCCTCAGCATAGATTGCTGGGAAGGTCACCTCGGTACCCTTAGCTACCTTGCTAGGTATCTTGTAATCTACATTTACTCTAGCTTCCTTAAACTCGTCAGTGGTTACATCTCCCTCTACACTGTACGCATCAACAACGGTCAAATTGCTTGGAGCACGGCTATCTCTTACATCACGAATTACATAGTTAGTAGCTTCAGCTTTATTGCCATAATAATCTTCTACATTATAAGTAATGATATAGTCGCCAGCAACTTCTGGAGTAAACTTATAATCATTAACTGTTATAGGCTCACTATAAGTACCATCAGCTTGTACATATCTAGCTGTAATAGTAACTTTTGCATCTATACCGGTCTGATCATTAGTAACGTCATTTACATTTACACTAGGTAATGTGGTCTCAACACCTAGCACTGCTGTAGGCATAGAAGTACTAAGACTGTACTCTAACTCTCTTTCAGTCTTAAAGGTACTACTTACAGTAATGGTCTCGGTCAATTCACCCGTCAAAGTGTTGTTAGTCTTGAATGTATACTTGACAGTATAATCACCCAAAGCCTGTGGAGTCAAAGTATAATTACCTTGAGCATCTTTTACAAACGTGCCTTGATTACCTTCAGCATCAGTATCAGTAACTACATTACCATTTGGAGCAGTAACAACTATAGATACAAAATTCTTTAGCTCATCCTCAGTATAAGGCTCACCGCTTGCATTGAGTAACGCATTGCCATCAGCATCCACTACGGTTGGATAAGGTATTCGTATCGCTGTACCTGCAACTGTATAATCAGGAATAATGGTATTTTCGTCAATAGATAAAACAGGGTCAACCAAATTTACATTAATAGTAAAAGTCTTATCCACCCCATTTAAAGTATATACTACTTTGTATACAGAACGAGTAGGGGCAAAAGTAAATACATCATCACTATCATCACTATCGCTTATTTCCCCACCACTTTGGTTGTACACCTTAGGTGCAACACTAGAACCGTTACCAGTAGCATAAGGCAACTCTATCAGATTGTAACCGCTAAATTCGGTCTCAAAAGCTGGAAGAGTATAAGTAGACACATTTGTGTCAGCTAGTACATTGCTTATAGACAAAGGATGACCACAAAGCGAGGTCACACCTAAAGCTATACCAAATGTAGCAGTTCCAATTTTTGTTAGTCTCTTCATATCAATCTCCTAAAACTATATATATTTAACTAAAACAAATCAATTTTATACTAAATCACGAATTTTGTCAATCATTTTCATAGCATTTTTAATAAAAATACAATTAAATTAAGTAAATATTTTCATTAAAATCTACCCCCTTTAAATTATACATATTTCAAATCAAAAATATTTTGTAGCTTACACCCTTAATTTATGTAACGTCGACAAAACAAGCCAAAACCTTACACACAAAAAAAGAAGCCCTCTTTACAAGGTCTTCTGTTACAAATAAATTATTGACAGTAATACTCAGCCAATCTAGTCCCTCTATAGTAAGTAACACCATCATAAGTAGTACTCGCTACTATAGTATTAACCGCACTCCAACTTCGGCTCTCCAAAGCCGAATTGATAGCACTATCAGTTACTTTAACAAGTATCCTACTTGCATCGCTTATACCTTTATCCGTCGCTAACGTCCTCACAGCTTCAGTCTCACAAAGCAGATATGCATAATCACAACTAATAAAAGTGCCACTTCCTATACTCGTTACACTTGCCGGGATCATAACACAGTATAGTCTAGTACATCCCCCAAAAACAGAATCTCCTATGGTAATCACCCCACTTCCTAAAACCACAGAGTTTAATTTACTGCACATATAAAAAGCCAGTCTACCTATGCTAGTTACATTGTTTGGTATAATAATACTTGTTAAAGCACTACAAAAACTGAATGTAGATGCTTCAATTTTTGTTACACCACTTCCAATATTCACATTGTTTAAACTACTACATCCGCTAAAAGCTCCATCTCCTATATTTATCACGCTATTTGGTATAGTTATTCTTGTTAGGCTAGTACACCCTACAAAAGCAGAATTTCCTATAGTTGATACACCAAGAGATCCCCCTGTACCTGTTGTAGCATATTCAATAGTTACACTTGCCAACTTAGTACAATTTCCAAAAGCATAACTTCCTATATTTGTCACACTATATGGTATAGTCATACTTGCTAAATCAGTACAATACCTAAAGGCACATGTTCCTATGCTTTTTACACTGTACGGTATTGTTATGCTTTTTATTGGTCGTGAATAGAACGCATACTGATTTATAACATCAATATTTGACAGATCATTAATTGTAGTTACACCTATAACTTTTAATCCTACTAAATATTCTGTATTATCAAAACTAAAAATATGATATTTGTCATTATCAATAAATTCCCCTGTGGTTATTTCACCAACATTTGCTACTTCTATTGCATAATAAGCCACCATACCTGAGTCTTTACTAGCTTTCGTTAATGTTAAGTTACTATTATTTATTACTTGTACTAATTGATAACAATCGTGGAAAGCATTAGTGTCTATCTTTGTTATACCCCTGCCTATAGTTATACTGGTTAAGCTACTGCATGTATCGAAAGCATAAGTACCTATACTCGTTATAGTGTTTGGCATTTTTACACTAGTAAGGGTACTTTTGAAACGAAATGCATATTGACCTATTTCAGTAACAGGATACACAATTTTGCCATCAAGTGTATAATTATCTGCTATAACTATGTCAGTATCGGTCACAGCGGACGTCATAGCATTACCACTAGTCAATGAGTCATCACCCACTCTACAAGCGTCACTGTTCGTTATTTTATTATAATTTAATCCAGCTGTTACTGGTTCTACATATATTTTATGGTCGTCAGCAAGAACGTCATCTAGTGTGATATTATCTGAGAGCAATTGATCATTGTAAAAATTATAAGTGTTTTGTAATTCTGAGGTGGAGAGTATAAGTTCTCTTAATGTGTAATTATTGTTGTGAATTTTATTGAGTACAATACCATTTTCAATAATTTCGATGGTTGGAAGTTCAAACTTGGCATACAAAGTGAAACTCTTGGTCACTATTATCTCGAAGTTGTATTCGTTTGTAAACTCAGGGTCGGTGTACCAGCCTGCGAAATCGTAGCCTAATTTGGTAGGCTCTGGAGGTTCGGTAACGGTAAGCCCACTACTGAGAAACGTCTGTGCCTTCACCAACCCCGCATCGTCAGTATCAAAAGCCACTATATAGCCTAAGCTCGCTGGTGCACCAAAATAAGTATTAAATAATGTACTCAAGTCTGTAAGAGTTACACTATCCATATCTTTAGCGTGTATGGCTTGAATCTCGGCATTTAACTTCAAAGTAGCTGGAGCTGGAGCGTCGTTATTTATACACTTTGCACCTTGATACGTTAGCCCACTACAAAAGATATAGTCATCACTATTCGTTACCTTGAGTGGGGCTCCACTTAGGTCGGTAAGATAATAATACCCATCCTCTGCCCTTACCCATTTGTATGAAGTATCTTCATGAGTAGCCACATCGTCATAATTGATAGCAAGTAAAAATCTCTTGTCCTCGTCACTAAGTGTACCAGTAGCCTCGTACCTTAGGTCTGCCCTAACGTATATATCGTTGCTATCTGTTGCTCGACTAAAAGACACGCCATTGACAATAGTGTCTCCTGATACTACATCCTGCAAATTCTCAATCAAATCTATATTCGCCTCAAGAGTAACTGGATACACATTTACATCAGTAGACTTACTTACTCTAAAAGCACTAGCCAAAGTAATACCAAGAATAGCTAGTACCCCCACCACAATAAATGCTATGTATGTATTTCTCCTTCTGAGCTTAGTCATACATCCTCCTTATTTAGACAAAAAGGCACTTAGGGTACGCTATCCTAAATGTCTGTATGCAAAAAATACGTTATTTACTTCATATATACCATTTGGATAGTATAAATCGCACCCCTTATAACACTTTTGCACAAATTTGCCTCTTTCAGATTAATATCTATAGTATACCTAATATGTAATTTTTTGTCAAACAATTTACTTTATTTTGTGAAAATATTTTCATTTTTATGCTTTGCTATTTACTTTGGGACAATAACTTTTTAGCTTTTCCCTTCCGGGAGACCCTTCGACAGGGCTCAGGGTGACATAATAGGGGTGGTCGTTCTAAAAGGGCTATTACTCTATAAAGGCTATCGTTTTACCATAATGTCATGTTGAGCGAAGTCGAAAACACCTAAGAAGGGTACAACTTCCCCTTTTCTTTCCCCTTCCGGGAGGCCCTTCGACAGGGCTCAGGGTGACATAATGGGGTCTACCGTACTACAACAAATGTCATGTCGAGTTTATCGAGAACACCTAAGAAGGGTACAGCTTTACACCAAAAACATAAAAAAGGACGTAGCCACTAGAAAAAACTATCGTCCCTCACTTAAATTATTTGTATTGTTCTTTCTTTGTATAGACATCTTTTCTTTCATAGACTCTATTCTGTCCACTACTGAGAGTTTAAAATTTACTAATTCCTCGCCCTCACTTTTAAAAATTGGTAAATCTGACCTAAATCCCATAAGCGAATCATACACATAGCTAAGAGTATCATAGATACCGACACTTGGTGTATCGTCACACTTCACACTTTTAATATTTGGAATGCCTTTGCTTTGGTAGCCATGCTCTAAGACGTATGGTATCATTTTATCCAAATATGCATTGATTGACTGCATATAGAGTTGATTTGTTTTTTGTTTCTTTGCATTAATAAAATCCATATCCGACCTCCCGCCCTTTAAAGAAATGTATATAATATATTGTAACAAAAAAATATAAAATAATCAATACACTTAAATAAAAAAGCGTCAACTTAACTGTGTATGATCACATAAATTTTTATGACTTATTGTTCTTTTCAATAATTTCAAAGGAAATATTTCATCCGTTTTCCTCTTTAAGGTAGATCCTTCAGCAAAGCCTTAGGATGAGGTCGGTCGTTCTACGTTAAATCAAGACTATCCAAACCACCATATTTCCTTTTCTTTCCCCTTCCGGGAGATCCTTCACGGCGTGCTACGCACTTGTTCTGGATGACAGTACCAAGGTCAAACGTTCTCCATTCAATGTCATGTTGAGCAAAGTCGAAACACCCCCCGGAAGGTTACAACATTCTTTTCTTCTTTCCCCTTCCGAGAGACCCTTCGACGTCGCACTTTGTGCTAGCTCAGGGTGACACAATGGGGTTGATTGTTCTACAACAAATGTCATGTCGAGTTTATCGAGACATCCCCCGGAAGGGTACAACCTAAATACTTATAATGGATACTATTCAAATACAGACAGAATGTTCGACTTATTCTACGTACTACATTTTATACTAACCCAGTATCCGTATCCCCTTCCGGGAGACCCTTCGACTACGCTCAGGGTGACAATTGTCATTCCACTAAGCTAGAGCTGAATGCAATAAAGGCGACCATTCTACTAGTCTTTGAGTGACAACACTAAGGTTGTATGTTCAAATACAAAAAAAGAGAGTACCTGCCGTAGCAAGTACTCTTTTAAATGTATATACAATAGAATATATCTATATAGTAAAGTCTCGACTTGGTCGTAGCCTTAGCTACTCCTTAAAAGGAGGTGATCCAGCCGCACCTTCCGAT
>CALVNN010000012.1 GCA_944349765.1 uncultured Clostridia bacterium
TATTTTGTGAAATTTTTTCATTTTTATGCTTTTTATGTTGTATTACTTAGTAATTAACTCTTTTGCTACCCCATCCCCTTCCGGGAGACCCTTCGACGGGGCTTTAGGGTGACATAATGGGGTCGGTCGTTCTACACTAGTCGTACGCTGTCCCAGCATCCTTATCCCTTCCGGGAGATTCTTCGCTTCGCACTAAAGTGCTTGCTCTGAATGACATAATTGGGGCGGTCGTTTTATATTTACCGCACCATCACACCTAATGCCGTATTCCCTTCCGGGAGATCCTTCACGGCGTGCTACGCACTTGTTCTGGATGACATAATAGGGTCGGTCGTTCTAGAAGAGTTATCACTCTATAAGGGCTATCGTTTTACCATAATGTCATGTTGAGCGAAGTCGAAACATCCCCCGGAAGGGTTCAGCTTAATACTTATTATGGATACTATTAAAATAAAAATAGAACGTATTCTTTTATACATACGTTCTACAGTCTATACTTTACCCCTAACTCCCCTTACCCTTCCGGGAGACCCTTCGACTTCGCTCAGGGTGACATAATAGATATCTTATTCTACGCTAGATCACGCACTGCACCAACTAATGTATCCCTCTTTAAGGAGTCCCTTCGACAGGGCTCAGGGTGACATAATAGGGTCGGTCGTTCTACACTAGTCGTACGCTGTCCCAGCATCCTTATCCCTTCCGGGAGATTCTTCACGGCGTGCAACGCACTTGTTCTGAATGACATTACCAAGGTCACACGTTCTACATTTAATGTCATGCTGAGCGAAGTCGAAACATCCCCCGGTAGGGTTCTGCTTGACACCAATAAAAGGTTACTACATTAAATAAAAATAGAACGTATGCTTGATTATACATTCTATCTCCACTATTCCATATTCCTACTGCCATATTCCTCTTTAAGGTAGACCCTTCGACATCGCTTTAGGGTGACATAATAGGGTCGGTCGTTCTAAAAATTATATCATATTGAGTGAAGTTGTAAGTGGAGTCAATATTTATAATGGATTATTTATCAAACTTCTTAAGGTCATTAATGTCTATATCCTTACCTACTGCACAAGTGGCAAAGGTAGACTCGTTATAAATCCTTTTGGCAAATTCATTTACATCATCTACAGTAATACTATCTATTTGCTTCAAATCTTCTTCATTCTCTCTTACTCGGCCCCAAATAAATAGGTCTTTAGCATTCTTCAAGGCTTTTCTTTCGGCACTTTCTTCTGCAAATATAAGGCTAGCCTTAATCAAGTTTTTAGCCTTATCCACTTCGTACTGAGTGACTCCGTCAGCCATTTCTTTTAGAATATTTTTAACCAAAGTTATAGCTGTCTCAAGGTTTTCATTAGTAGTACCAAGATAAAGAATTAAAGCACCAGCATTGTTATTAGTGAAGCTTTCAGTATATGTATTATACGCCAATCCCAGTTCTTCACGAATTTTCACAAAAAGCCTTGAAGTCAATCCGCCACCTAAGATAATAGTATAGACAGCTTGCTTATATAATTCGCTAGAATAAATATTTTCCCCTTTTATGATTGCTCGCCATCTTACCTGAGTATCGTCTTTATTGACTATACAAAACTTATCTTTTACATTTAATTCCAATTGATTTGTTGCGTATTGCTTTGCAGTAGCTTTACCCTCGAAGTATTTTGGAAAGTACTTTTTGACCAAAGCTTCCATTTCGTCAAAAGTAATATCTCCAACTACTGATATTATGATATTATCTGACGTGTAATGTTTTTGTTTGAATTGTTTGAGCTTATCAATAGACGAATTTTTGACTATTTCCTCACTACCTGATATAGGATGTGCAAGACAAGTGCCGTTATAAAAGTCTGCCATAGTGGCATTTATAGACACATCTTCTGAATCATCTTTATACATATTGATCTCTTGCAATACGACGTCACGCTCTAAGTCGACCTCTTCTTTCTTGTAAATACCATTTTGAAGCATATCGGCAAAGACGGTTAACGCCTTTTCAAAATTTTCTTTAATAGACTTAAAAAAGAAACATGTATTGTCATAAGTAGTAAAAGCATTACTCGAACAACCTAAAAAATCCAACTCTTGATTAATTTCGTTCGTACTTCTAGTGTTGGTGCTTTTAAACATCAAATGTTCTGTAAAATGTGCTAAGCCCTGTTCGTCTTCTGCTTCGTCTTGAGAGCCTACTTTTACATATTGATTAAAAAATACTGTACTGCCCTTTCGCTCTTCTACCACCAATCTAAAACCGCTTTCATATGTCTTGGTTGTAATCATAATGTCTCCTTAGGTTTAAATAAAAGTATGTGTTTATTATCAACAAAATCAAAGGATGTATTGATATTAAATTTTTCAAAAATTATTTTAAATATCTCATCATTAACAAACAACTTCTTTAACAATTTTTTGTTATGTCTTAATAGATAAAAATACACTAGTACATCTCTTGTCAAGTCTATATTATCAAAAGTGATGATATTAGATTTATTGCAACCTTTTAACAAGGTATTTATTTCATATGTCAAATCTAAGCTGTAGCAATTAGTAATGTCGAGCAATACGTTTAAAGCCTCTATTATGCTAAGCTCAAGGTTTGGGTGTATTCTCCTCGCTCTAGCTAGAGAGTGAAGTACTACTACCCTTGGTAAATCATTATGTATGATGCATAATTTATTAGATAGTCCACTTGCCAACAAGTACAATAATAATTGCTTCTTTAATAATCCTTTCCCCTCGCTGATAAGTGCCGTTTCGCAATAATAGATAGCTTTCTTGGTGAGTTTAGACAGCATTTGCACGTAAAATTTTTCATTCAAGCCTATAGACCCATAATTTGTCAAAAATCTAATAAGGCTCTCTGAGTCTTCTTTTCCCCACAAGTCCTCATATGCTTTTTCGTCGTCAACGGCGTCTTCTATTTCTTTTATCCTTTGCATTATGTACATCTCTGGTAATGTCTTGGTGAGCTTGCCGTCAAAAGCTTCATCCGCATTAAAATACAAATAGCTCACAAAAGGATTGGTTCGGTCTAATTCATACGCAAAATGCAAATACTTGAATGCTCTATCAAATCTCTTATTATTAATGTCATTTGTGACCTTATTTATAATGACATTTAAGTTGTTTGTAGTATCAAAGTCTTTCAAAATAATATTTTTGTCATCAAATAAAAAAGCATCCACCAAATTATTATTTATAAGATATTCTTGAAACAATCTAGCTTTCTTTTCTTGTCTACTTACCTTTAAGATCCCCCACATATTAAATAGGTATAGCATATCTTTATCAAATCGTAAGTATCTTGCCATACTATTAAATAGCAACTCGTAGTTTCCAGTAAATCCATAAATACGCTCTAAAATATCCTGCCAGATAGAATCATTAGGATAGAAGACTCCGTTTAAAAATATGTCAATAGCTTTGTTGTATTGCTCACAAGCATACAACATATCCCCACTATTGATTGCTAATACTGCACGCTTTAGACAATTTATATGTCCGCCCTCTTCAATATTAATAACTTGAGCTGGATGTGTACTATGCTTTTTTGATATAACTTTCGGTACAAATGAAATAATTTTAGCCATTTAAAATGTTCCTTTTATTCAATATCTTCTCTTGATACCAATCGTGTTTTATTACAAAAATCACATTTGACTTCAATCTCACCATTCTCATTATATATAGACTCTCTATCCTCTGCTGGTAAGGATTTGAGGACCTTTTTGACTCTAGCCATACTACAATCACATTTAAATTTAGGTTCACTTTGCTCATAAAGTTTAGGCATTAAATGACCGAAATACTGGTTAACAAAATCAACTGTAGATATATCTTTCATTATAGTGCTTATATCCGACAATTGCTTTGTGACATTTTCAATCTCCTCAATATCGTTATCCATAGCATCTGGCATAACTTCCACCAAAAATCCCGCTCCGCTTAAAGCTTTGGTGTCTTTCATAAGTACGCCTAGACCAATAGCACAAGGTTGTTGTAAGCTATTAGCATAATACATGGCAAAATCCTCTGCTATCTCACCCGTGACTAGCTCGACCTCTCCTATATAAGGCTTCGTCATACTATAGTCGCTTATTACTCTAAGCTTACCTTTACCCACTGCACCGCCGACATCTATCTTGCCTTTATCGTTTGGCATAAGGTCAACTTCTGGCACATCCAAGTATCCTTTTACGACTCCACCATACCTAGCTACCGTGACAATCCTACCTACAGGTCCATCTCCAGTAATAATAGCTGTAATATTATCACTAGGATTTTTTAATTTAGCACCCATTAAGGCACTCATCGTCAAAGCCCTTCCTAGCACTGCACCCGTTGTACAGGTAAGGCCATGCACTTTTATAGCTTTGTTTACTAGTGTCGTAGTCTTAGCTACTGAAAGCATAATTTTGTCGTCACACAAAAACCATTTTGTCAATTCGTCTTTTGTCATAAATATATTAATCCTTGTTGATAATTATTCTCCTACAATGTTCACACTCTATGTGATTATTTTGCTTTAATTTTTCTAGCCCCCTAGAAGACAGCTCTATTCTGCATCCTCCACAGGAATTTCCTATCTTTGGCACAAATACAGGCATTACATTATCTGCCTTTAACTCATCATATTTTTTTATAAGAACAGGATTAATATCCTTTCGCAAAGTGGCTATTTCCTTCTTTAAATTTTCTATTTTTGGTATAAGCACACTTTCATTCTTTTCTATGTTAAGTTTAGCTTCTTTATGCTTTGTTTTAGCCATAACTACTTTCTTTTTTGCGTTGTCAAATTGTTTCAACACATCCTCAATTTTTGTTTGAAGTTTGCTGATTTTTGCTTGAAAGTTTATTATACTATTATTGATTTTAGTTAAACTAGCTATCCCTTCTTCGACTACACAATTTTTATCAAATTCATCGAGCTTTTCATTCAATTTACTTAGCTCAACACCAAGATTATCGTACGTCTTTTTAAGTTCGGTAGCCTCTTTTTCCAAATTGATAGATTTTATTTGAAGCTCTTTTACCAAAGCCACCATATCTGTAACAACTTTTCGGCTAGGTAAATTATCCAATTCTCTTTGAAGCTTTCTCAAATCTAATTCTTTTCTTTGATAATTTAAAATGTCCTCAAACATAACTTACTCCTTATTATTGCTTCGCTCATTCAACAAGCTGTCAATACTTTTTAATTGTAGCATACTTTGCTCATTAAAAGCAAGAAACTTTTTGATGATATTACGCTTATACAATAAAAATTTATATTTATTCTCACTTATAGGCTTTTGAAACGCTCCAAAATACTTAATATCATCGTTTATTTCTATAAATTTAGGTACATTATTTACGACTAAAAATGTATAAAACCTATCATCTTCTATAATCACATCATCTATAACGACTTCATACCTTGAGTAGACATACTCTCGTAATTTTTCAATATTATTCATAGGTTGAAGTATGTACCTAGAAATATTTGCTTTTGAATTTTTAAGGATATTTATAATATTTAGTCCGCCCATACCCGCAAGTACCACCACGTCAGCATCAATATTAGGCACGCCATCGCATACTAAAAATTCAGCACGTTTTGCGTACTTGCTCGGCAAATTTTGTCTCGCTTTCATTAAACATTTTTCACTAATATCGGAAAAAACCACTGAAGCGGTGGTTTTTTGTAAAGCAGTTATACCTAAATATCCGTGGTCACAACCGACATCAATCAATTTGTCGTAATCACCCGCATACTTAAGCAACTCGTCTATTCTTGACATTAATCAATGTAATCCCTTAATTTTTTACTACGGTTTGGTTGTCTAAGCTTTCTTAAAGCTTTTGCCTCTATCTGTCTTATACGCTCTCTTGTTACATTAAATTCACGGCCTACTTCCTCAAGTGTTCTAGGACGGCCATCATCTAAACCGTGACGAAGCTTAATTACTTGTTGTTCTCTTGGCATTAGTTCGCTAACTATCTTTAATAGTTGCTCTCTCAGCATTGTCTTCATAGTAGCTTCTACTGGTGTTCTAGTGTTCTCATCTTCTATTAGATCACCTATCTTGTTGTCATTTTCCTCACCTACTGGCGTCTCCAATGATACTGGATCTAATGATATTTTTTGAATCTCAGCTATCTTTCGCTCTTCCATCCCCATCTCTTCAGCAAGTTCGCTTATAGTAGGCTCTCTACCTAGCTCTTGAGACAATTTACGGCCAGCACGGTTGAGCTTGTGTAAAGTCTCTACCATATGGACTGGAATACGAATCGTTCTGCTTTGGTCAGCAATAGCACGAGTTATAGACTGTTTTATCCACCACGTTGCATATGTTGAAAATCTAAATCCTTTTGTATAGTCAAATTTATCCACTG
Organism: uncultured Clostridia bacterium; assembly: GCA_944349765.1. Taxonomy (GTDB): domain Bacteria; phylum Bacillota; class Clostridia; order Christensenellales; family UBA1242; genus CALVNN01. The sequence continues at coordinate 6,388 of CALVNN010000012.1, forward strand.
CCTTAATCAAACCTTGATTGCCTTCTTGAATAAGGTCCAAAAACTGCATATTAGGGTTTGGTCTATTAGGTCTTGAATATCTCTTGGCTATACTGACTACCAATCTAAGGTTGGATTCAACTAATTTTTTCTTAGCTTTTTCATCACCATCACTTGACCTCTTCGCCAGCTCCAATTCCTCAGCTGGAGTAAGCAATGGAATCCTACCTATATCCTTCAAATACATCTTAACTGGGTCATCTAAAGTAGAGTTTTTGATAATATCGTCTATATCAAAGTTAAGTGATATGTCAGGTGCTTCGGTAATCTTGATTTCTTTTCTTAGTTTTTCAATAAAATCCTCTGCCTCTTTGGCAGATACGCCTATATTGACCAATCTTAAACACACATCCTCTTCAGATATACTACCTTCGGATTTTGCTATTTGTTTGATTTTATCCAAAACCATTTTCAAATCTTTTTCTTTGTATGAAGGACTATTGACTTTTACTTCTTTGACTTTAAGCTCTTTTTCTATAATCATATTTTGCTTTTTCTTAATCAATTCCTTCAACTTATCTTTTTCAGATTGAGCCATTCTCACTCCTCCGTCCTTATCTTATATTTTTGTTGTGATATTTCTTGTAAATTTTTTAATAATTTACTTCTAAGTATCAAATCTGGTTCTTGATTTATCATTGCTTTTAATTCATCTTCACGCTCAGTCAAGTTAAATACTTTTATTTGCTTAACACATTCTTTGAAATATTTTGCCTGAGACTGCTCGAAATTATCCAAATCAATATCAATTATTTCATTTAGTTGCTTTAAGTCCACCTCGTCGGTCTCATCCATTATAGTCGCAACCGCAAATTCTTTTTTATCTTTTAGATAGGAATACAATTTATCATACAAATTGTTATAAAACATATTTTTACTGCTAAGCTTAAAATCATCATCTAGTGTTACATAATCTTTTTTGTGTAGCATACTTGATAATATAAATCTTTGCGCTTTAAGCAAAGCATCGGGTTTATGTTTTAAATCACTTAAAGACTCCTCTTTGACTTCTTTTACTATAATAGCTTTGTTTGTTATATCTCTTCTAATTATTTCGGTGCTTATATTTGACAATTCGCTAACTAATGGTATATACACATCCCTTTGAGCCTCTAAGGTTAAGGTATTTAAATAAGCAATAGCTTCCTTTAAAAACTTTGTACGACCTAAATTGTCTTCAAGGTCGTATTTTTTTGCCATATATCTTATCTCGAATTCTATGCTGTCTATTGCATTTAAAATAAGTTCCTGTAAAGCCTCTTTCCCTTTTTCTTTTATTACTTCGTCAGGGTCTTTACCACTCGGTAGTTGGACAACCCTTAAAGATAAATCAAAGTTTTTTAGTATGCTTATAGCTTTTGAAATTGCGTGTTGTCCAGCATCATCCCCGTCAAAGCATAAATATACTTTATCAACCAGCCTACTTATTTCCCTTGCGTGAGACTCAGTCAATGCTGTACCTAGACACGCTACGCTATTTGTAAAACCAGCTTTATGCATAGCTATTACATCCATCTGCCCTTCACACAGTATCAGACTCTTAAGTTCATCACTTTTCAATTTTTTTACAAGATGTAAACCATATATTAAGTTAGATTTATCAAAGACTATGCTTTGTGGAGAATTCTTATACTTTGCGTGAGTCTTCCCCTCAATATCTCTACCAGAAAATCCTACGCAATCACCGAACTTATTATGAATAGGAAAGATTAGCCTCTTTGCAAAAAAATCATATTCTTTGCCTTCACTTACTGCCATCAATCCAAATTCCTTTAGCTCTTCATCCTTAAAGCCTTTTTGTTTACATTCGTTAATTACGCCTTCCCAATTAGGACTGTACCCTAGCTCAAATTTATTTATCTCATCTTGAGTAATACCTCTTTTGGTTAAGTAATCCAAAGCAACTTTACCTTGAGATGAGAATAAATTTCTTTTGTAAAATTCTTTTGCAACAGTCAACATCTGATAGGCACGGTCTCTTTTTTGTTTCTTCTCTTTCAAGTCATTGCTAACATCAAAACTAGGTACCTGCATACCACATCTTTTAGCTAGAAATGTTACCGCTTCTATAAAGTCCAAAGACTCCATCTTCATTATAAAAGATATTACGTTCCCCGATTCGCCACATCCAAAACAATGATAGTACTGCTCATCTTCGTTAACACAAAGAGAGGGCGACTTCTCGTGATGAAACGGACAATTCGCCCAATATTTACGCCCTATCCTCTTTAATGGTAAATAAGTCGACATTATAGCAACTAAATCATTAGCGTCTCGGAGTCTGCTTAGCCATTCATTATCAATACCACCCTTTGGCATCACATACCTCTCTTTTTTGGAATGATTAATATATATATACTACACAAAATACAAATTTCCTATAAAAATTTTTTTATTTTTTAAATATTTTTTATAAATTGTATTTTTATTACTTGTATTGCATAATTATGCACACTTTTTGGTATTTTAGACACTTTTTTTAAATAGTTGTAATTTACTTTAAAATATGATATATTTTTGATTATGAAAAAAAATGATATACTAGAAGTCAAAATTATAGACATTGGCGTAAACGGAGAAGGCATAGCAAAGATAGATAACTATGTAATTTTTGTGCCGTTTGCACTAAAAGACGAACTCGTACAAGTAAAATTACTAAAGGTGAACAAAAATTTTGCCTATGCAAAAATAGTTAATATTATAAATGCTAGTGAATTCAGAGCCAAGCCGAAGTGTCCTGTTTTTATGAAGTGCGGTGGATGCAATCTACAACATACCGCTTATTCTAATCAGTTACAAATTAAGACTAACATTGTGTATAATACGTTAAATAAAATGTTAAAAAAGCCATTTTCTGTCAACCCTACCATTGCGAGCCCAAAGTCTTATGGGTATCGCAATAAGATGCAATTCCCTGTAAACAAAAATGGTATTGGTATGTATGCACTCAACTCGCATAGATTGATACCTCTTGATGAATGTCCGTTATCTCAAGATTGGTGCAAAAAACTAATAGGTATCATCCACGACTATCGGAGCAAAAGTCATATTAGTCTATACGATGAAGAAAGTGGAAAAGGAACATTAAGAAATGTATTAGCCAGAGTTAATGAAGATAGCATAATGGTAACAATTGTGTGTAATGGGATTCCTACTCACCTAGAGATACTTAGCTCTTTACTACAAAATAATTTTAAAAAATACGGACTTTATTACAACATTAACAAACTAAAAAACAATACTATCTTGACTAATGAGTTTGTACACGTTAGCGGTATAAAAGAACAAACTAGCATAGACTTTGGAATACGACATACACTTTTGCCTTTGAGCTTTGCACAAATAAACAGAGAGGTTCAAAATCTTATATACGCAAAAGTACTCGAACTTATAGATAATGACATTGTGATAGATGCATATAGCGGTGCAGGTCTTTTGAGTGCTATCTTATGCACAAAAGCAAAAGAAGTCTATGGGATAGAGATAATAAAAGAAGCTACCGACAATGCAAATACCTTAAAAGCAATAAATAGTATAGATAATTTGACAAACATAAATGGAGATTGTGCCATTGAGCTTCCTAAGTTGATCAGTACACTACCACCTTCAACTGTGATACTTGACCCGCCTAGAAAGGGTTGTGATAAAAGGGTGATAGCTGCTCTAATTTCAAGCAAACCAAACAAAATAATCTATATTAGTTGCAATCCAGCGACCTTAGCACGTGATTTAAGCTATTTAGAGGATTATTATAATATAGAATTTATTCAACCTTACGATATGTTTCCACAAACAAAACATATAGAGACTTTGGTTAGTCTTAAAAAAATTAATGAATAAAAAATATAAAATATCAAAAATTAAATAAAAAAGGACAAGTATAAAATGAATAAGATAGCAGTTATTGGATGCGGAAATGTTGGTATGGCTTACGCTTATGCTTTGACTATATCAAATTTGCCAGTTGATGAAATAGTATTAATAGACATAGCTCAAGACAAGATAGAGGGAGAAGCAATGGACTTGTCCCATTCAGCTATTTTTAGAAGTAATAAGTGCAAGATATATGCAGGTTCTTATGAAGATTGTTGCGACGCAAAAATAGTGGTTATTAGCGCAGGCAGAAATCAAAACATTGGAGAAACGAGAACGGATTTAATAGATAAAAATGTTGCAATTTTTAATTCTATAATAAGTAGTATAAAAGAAAGTGGCTTTGATGGTATTTACTTAATAGCTACAAACCCACTCGACGTAATGACCTATGTTACTTTAAAACTATCCAACACCACCCCAAATAAAGTAATAGGTAGCGGTACTACATTAGACACCACAAGATTAAAAAGCCTTATCAGTGATAAGACATCTATAGATCCCGATAACATACACGCATTCGTTATAGGCGAACACGGAGACAGTGAAATGATTCCTTGGAGTTTGTGCCGAATTGGGCTTAATCAAATAGATGAATTTTTAACTGATAAAGATAAGGAAAATTTGCTTCATACAGTCAGACAGAGTGCATATGAAATAATAAAACTCAAAGGCAATACCGCCTATGGCATAGGTATGTGCCTAATGAAAATAACGGAAGCAATACTTAATGATGACAATACTATAATGACAGTATCCACTTACGATGAAAATAATAAAATTTATTACGGATACCCAAGTGTCATTAATGCAAATGGAGCTATTAGACAAGTAGATATTGCATTAACTAACAAAGAAAAAACACAATTAGAAAATTCTATCAGTCAAATAAAAAGTAATATAAAACATATCAATATGTAAAAAAAATTCACGGTCAAAATCCGTGAATTTTTTATTAACCACCATAAAATAATTCTGGTACAAAAAATAATACAATCAACACCACTATAGTGATAGCAGAAATGGCAATCAAACGTTTTAGCCTACCTTCTTTAGTGCTTCCTTTATTTTGTGAATAATAAGTATCACTAATACCAGTAATAGCACTTGCACCACTTGATGTCGTATTTAACATAAGTACAGATACGATGATGGCGATAGCTCCTACGACTATCAAACACATAAGTACAGATCTGTAAATAGGTAATGCATTCACAAACCAGTCAGGCAACAAATAAGTACCCTCTACAAAAGTTAATAAATTAAACATATCTACTCCTTAAAAGTCTAGCTTCATTAATGTTAACATAAATCAATCAATTATGCAAGTATTTTTTTAAAATACTGCATAAACGAAAAATAGTAAGAAAATAAATAACAATATGGTAACTATCAGCCACCCAATATTATATCCACCCTTATTTTTTAGTGTCTGCCTAAAAGTCATCAGCATAGCTAAGAGTACTACGACAAAGATAACACATTGTACTACCGTACTCATCCCTCTAAAGAAATTGAGGATGGAATCAAAAACACCTAAAAGATAAAGCATACTTGCCCTCCTAACATACATCTCATTATATATTAAAATTCAATAAATGTCAATACACTATTTCAACTTTTAAGTCCACTTAAAGCGACCAAACTATTAGGTAATAAAGCAATCTGCTCTTTACAAAAATCTTCATCCATCAGCTCTTCTTTGATACATATATTGAAAGCATACTCCCTAAAACCAGCTATTTTTAGAGCATCTTTTGGTTCAAGCAACTTATACGCAGCAATAACAAACCTATTTAATTTATCAAAATCAGTTGTTTTGGCTCTTTTTAGAGAATTAGCTACTTTTTCAAATAAACCTGTATAGTCGTTTTGAACATCGTTGCCCACATTTATGATTTCATTTATAAGGATTGGATTTCTTAAATACTTCTCTAAAATCTCTCTAGAGAGTTGCACCTTATGGGTACTATCCAAAGCTCTAGCATTGACTATAGCAAACTCCATATCTTTATCCTCATAAAACATTGTATCCAAATTTTTAGAGCGAACTAAAGTCAATCTATCTGGATAAATACCCCTACCATTCGTATATTGTACAGGCAAGAAAAAATTGTTAATGTAGTACGCAATCTCTTGCCACTTTTCAGCATTTATCTTGTACATACAATACCACCTTTTAAATTTTAAAAAATTATTGTAATGTCGTCATCCTCATCATTTTGAATAGAAGCATCTATAAACATCATTGTATTATCAGGATATTTCACTTTAAAATCTTCAAAATTTGTAGGTTTTGGTAAGTTCGCATCAAACTTATTTACACATTGCAAGTAAATCTTTAATTGACTTTTTGCGTCAATTACAGCATCCTCTAGTGTATCTCCTTCGGCAACAATATTTACATCTGGAACCACAATAACAAAAGGTTCGTCTTCAGTTTTATCATACACAATAGCTGGATAAACAAACAACATACAAATAGTCTCCTATTGAAAAGTAAACATACTAATATGTAATAGAATATCACAATTTTTGTTATTTGTAAAATATAATAGACTACTTTTTTTATTTTTTTAAAAAAAATAAATCTTAGCATCAAAAATCAGCTAAGATTTATAAAATTAATTATCTTACTAAATCAATATCATTGTATAAATATTACAAAGCCCTTCCGCAGTCTTTTGTATTTACCGCAGATTTTACCTGAGCTTCGGTAGCTAAGTTGGCCTTATATAGCTTAAATAGCTCTTCTTTGCCATGAGTAGTCTTCTCATTGCTCACATCTATGGTCTTAGCCTCACAAGCCGTCTTGCTCCTAAGCTCACATGGAACTATCTCAATCTTGTCGTCTTTCTGAAGAACAACACCCTTGTCCCATCTACCAACAACTTTGTAACCATCTTTAATCATTGTATTAACAATTTTAAAAGAATTATTACTTAATTGATTCATCAACAATCACCTGCCTAAATTATAATAGGTTTCCCTTTAATTTACAAGTAAATAATAACACACTATCTTAAAAAAGTAAATACCCTTTAGCAAAAATATTTTAAATTTCTTCTTGTGCGTTTTCTACAAATGTATTAGGAATTGTATCTTCGACTACTTTAGGTGCGATGTTAGTGTAATCCTTCAAACCAGTACCAGCAGGAATCAATTTACCTATCATAATATTTTCTTTAAGTCCTACCAAATTATCTACCTTACCCTTAACTGAGGCATCAGTAAGCACTTTTGAGGTCTCTTGGAACGAAGCAGCAGATAAGAAGCTTTCGGTACTTAAAGATGCTTTAGTGATACCCAATACTTCTCTTCTTACCATTGCAGGTACACCACCTTCCATAAGGACTCTTTCGTTCTCTTCTTCAGCCTTAAATACGTCTACAAGCTCGCCAGAGATAAGATTTGTATCACCTGTGCTCTCAACTCTTACTTTCCTTAACATTTGACGAATTATTATTTCTATATGTTTTGGATTAATGCTAATATCTTGTGCCTTATAAACAGCAACAACTTCTTTTAGCAAATACTCCTCTACACCCTTCACACCCTTCGTTCTCAAGATATCTTTAGGGTTCGCAGAACCTTCAGACAAAATAGTACCAGGCTCTACCATATCACCCTCATTAACCTTTAGCCTTACACCAAAAGGTAACAAGTAGCTCACATCGCCATCGCTAGATTTTACGACTACCTCATAACGTTTATCCACTTGATTAATAGTTACCTTACCACTAACTTCACTTATATAAGCCATACCCTTTGGCGTCTTAGCTTCAAATATCTCTTCAACACGAGGCAAACCTTGAGTAATATCTTCTCCACCTACAACACCTGCAGAGAAGTTCTTCATACTAAGCTGAGTACCAGGCTCACCAATAGATTGAGCGGCAATGATACCTACGGCTTCGCCAATAGGCACTACTTCATTGTTAGACATATTCTTGCCGTAACACTTAGCACATACACCATTTTTGCACTTGCAAGTAAATAAAGTTCTTATAGCTACTTCTTTGATACCAGCATCTACAATAGCTTTTGCTTGTGCACGTGTAATCATAGTGTTAGCAGGAACTATTACTTCATTAGTATTAGGATCTATTACTTCATTAACAGTAAATCTACCAACAATTCTATCTTCAAGGCTCATAAGAATGTTGTCATCGTTAGCAAATTCTCTTACTACCATACCTTTAACAGATTCATTAAGGCTTGCAAAGCAATCCTCTTCAGTAACAACAATTTCTTGTGCTACATTTACTAATCTTCTAGTCAAATATCCAGACTCACTAGTCTTAATAGCCGTATCAGAAATAACCTTACGACCACCACGAGATGATATAAAGTACTCTATAGGTGAGAAACCACGCTTGTAGTTTGACTTAATGGCTACGTCGACCTTTTGGTTAGAGTTGTTAGCAATAAGTCCACGCATACCAGCCATTTGGTTCAACTGTCCGTCACTACCACGAGAACCAGATTTAATGATTATCTTCAAATCATTGAAATCATCCATACAATCCATTACGTGCTTACGCAATTCTTCACTTGCTTGTGCCCAAATTTCAATGTTTTTAGCTCTTTTTTCGTCAAGCGTTATAAGTCCACGTGCGTAATTCTTTTCTACTTTTGCTACTTTTTCTTCGCCTTCTTTTATAAGTATAGCTCGTTGCTCAGATTCTACCACATCAAACAAATTCATCGTGATACCGCTAAGTGTAGCGTACTTAAATCCCAAAGCTTTCAAATCATCAAGCATTTTTACTGTAGGTGTTGCACCGAGTTTATCGTATGCGTACTCGGTAATCTTACCAAAAATACCTTTATTAGCTGGGAAATCAATTTCGTAAGTAAGAGCATTCTCTCTCTTCGACCTATCCACAAAGCCAAGACATTGAGGCACACATCTATTGAATAATATTCTACCAACAGAAGTCTCTACTCTACCAACAATGTGTTCGCCCTCAAAATCAGCCTCTTTTCGTACCCAAATCTTAGCTTGCAGATCAAGGTTACCAGTCTCATGTGCCATAATAGCCTCATCTTCGCTGGTATAGGCATTCCCCTCGCCCTTAGCGTTAGGTCTGTATATAGTCAAATAATAACCACCCAACACTATATCCACACTTGGTGTACAAATTGGCTTACCATCTGAAGGTTTTAAAAGGTTGTTTGTAGATAGTAGTATTGTACGAGCTTCGGCTTGTGCTTCGAGACTAAGTGGAATATGCACTGGCATTTGGTCACCATCAAAGTCAGCGTGGAAGCCCTTACATACCAAAGGATGCACTTGTATAGCTCTACCTTCTATAAGAACAGGCTCAAAAGCTTGTATACCTAACTTATGAAGTGTAGGTGCACGGTTCAAAAGTACTGGATGGTCTTTGATGACCTTATCTAACACATCCCAAACAACAGGTTTTGTACGATCAATCATACGTTTTGCACTCTTGATATTGTGCGTTGCATTCATTTTTACTAATTCATGCATTATAAATGGCTTAAATAGCTCCAACGCCATTTCTTTAGGAAGTCCGCATTGATACATCTTAAGTTCTGGACCAACAACAATAACAGAACGTCCAGAATAGTCAACACGCTTTCCTAGTAAGTTTTGACGGAAACGACCTTGCTTACCACTAAGCATAGCTGTGAGTGACTTAAGTTCTCTTTGCTTAGGTCCTTGAATAGCCTTACCACGCTTTCCATTTTCAATCAAAGCGTCTACAGACTCTTGTAGCATACGCTTTTCGTTACGAATAATTACGTTTGGAGCACCCATTTCTATAAGCTTTTTCAAACGGTTATTTCTATTTATAACTCTTCTATATAGATCATTCAAATCACTACTAGCTATACGTCCACCATCAAGCTGCACCATAGGTCTAAGTTCTGGTGGCATAACAGGAATAACATCAAGTATCATCCATTCAGGTTTGTTGCCACTCTTAATAAAAGCTTCAACTACTTCAAGCTTCTTTGTAGCCTTGATCTTCTTCTGACCTTTATCTTTTTCAACTATTTGTTTTAATTCATCACGTTCTTTTTCAAGGTTAACTTGTTTCAACAATTCCTTAACAGCTTCAGCACCCATTCCAGCCTTAAAGCTACCTTCACCATAAAGTTCTTCAGCTTCCCTATACTCTTTATCAGTAAGGATTTGTTTGTAAGCCAAAGGTGTTGTTCCTGGGTCAGTAACAACATAAGTCACATAATATAAGATGTGTTCAAGATTTTTTGGAGTAATATCAAGCAAAGTACCTATACGAGAAGGTACACCTCTAAAAAACCAAATATGACTAACTGGAGTAGCTAACTCTATGTGTCCCATCCTTTCTCTTCGAACACTAGACTTAGTAACTTCTACTCCGCACTTATCGCAAATAACGCCTTTATATCTTATAAGTTTATATTTGCCACAACGACATCTCCAGTCTTTGGTTGGTCCAAAGATTTTTTCGCAAAACAAACCATCAGGTTCTGGTTTTTGCGTTCTATAGTTAATGGTCTCAGGCTTTGTAACCTCACCATACGACCATTCTCTTATCTTCTCTGGCGATGCTAGACCTATTCTAATAGAATCAAAATTATTTAATTCAAACATATCTAATCTCCTTTAATTACTCATCCAAATCAAACATAGAATCTTCATCAAATTCTGTGGTTAATTGTTCATCAGTTGGATATACATCACCATTTTCACTTAAGATAGTATCGTCCAATTCCAAATCTATATCACTTAATTGCTCTTCTTGCTTAGGTGCAAGTAAATCATGTTCGTCAATAGACATATCATTGAGTGATATCTCTTGATGTTCTTCATTCATAACTGACACATCCAAAGCCAAAGCTTGCATTTCTTTGACCAACACTTTAAACGCCTCAGGAACACCAGGGTCACCTATAGGTTTGCCTTGTACAATAGACTCGTATGTCCTTTGACGACCAGAAATATCATCAGATTTTACAGTTAACATTTCTTGCAAAATGTGTGAAGCACCATAAGCTTCTAGAGCCCAAACTTCCATCTCACCAAAACGTTGACCACCAAACATAGCCTTACCACCCAAAGGTTGTTGAGTAACTAAAGCGTAAGGTCCAGTAGAACGTGCGTGCATCTTGCTATCAACCATATGGTCTAGCTTGATCATATAACGATAACCTACAGTTACCTTATTATCAAAAGGCAAACCTGTTCTACCATCATAAAGTGTCATCTTACCATCTTCTGGCAAGTTGTTTTCTCTTAGTAGCTGTTGTATTTGAGCATCAGTAGCTCCATCAAAACAAGGAGTAACAACATTCCACCCTAAGCTCTTAGCAGCCAACCCCAAATGAGTCTCAAATAACTGACCTAAGTTGTTACGAGAAGGAATACCAAGAGGAGTTAGCAATATATCTATAGGTTGACCATTAGCAAGGAATGGCATATCTTCAACTGGTACCACCTTACTTATAACACCTTTGTCACCATAACGTCCTGCCATCTTATCACCAACAGAAATCTTTCGCTTTTGAGCAACTATGACTTTTACCATCATATTTACGCCGGCTTCTAGGTCGTCTTTGTTTTTACGACTAAACACTTGAACATCTACTACTACACCGCCGTGACCATGTTGTACACGAAGTGAGGTATCCTTAACTTCTCTAGCTTTTTCACCAAAGATAGCTCTAAGTAGTCTCTCCTCAGGTGTAAGCTCTGTCTCACCCTTAGGTGTTGTCTTACCTACTAGTATATCACCTGGGCGGACCTCAGCACCTACACGAATGATACCCCTTTCGTCAAGGTTTTTCAAAGCCTCTTCGCCTAGATTAGGTATATCTCTAGTTATTTCTTCATCACCTAGTTTTATAGAACGAGCTTTTACTTCCTCTACTTTTAGGGTAATTGAAGTGTAAATGTCTTCTTTTGCCATTCTCTCACTCACGATAATAGCATCTTCGTAGTTATAGCCCTCCCAGTTTAGGTAAGCTACCAATACATTTCGACCTAATGCAAGTTCGCCATTGTGAGTTGAAAAACCATCAGCTATCAAATCTCCAGCTTTTACACGTTCCCCATTCTCAACACTTGGTCTTTGGTTGAAACAAGTCTCTTGGTTTGATTTGTTGTGCTTGATAAGAGTGTATGTGTCAAGCTCTCCATTGTCAGCTCTGACTCTAACCTCTAAAGCATCCACATATTCTACTACACCATCACGCTTAGCTCGAACCATTGAGCCACTATCCCTAGCTATATAGTATTCCATACCAGTAGCTACAATAGGAGCTTCTGTTTGAAGTAGAGGCACAGCTTGACGCTCCATGTTTGTACCAAATGCAGCACGAGCTGCCTCATTTTTATCCACAAATGGAATAAGTGAAGTGGTAACAGATATTATTTGGTTAGGAGCCAAATCTACAAAGTCAACCTTTTCAGCTGGGATTTCTACAATGTTGTCATCTTGACGAGCTATGACTATACTATTAGCCAAACAACCATTTTCGTCTAGTGGTTCTGTAGCTTGTCCTATATAATAGCCAACTTCATCATCAGCTGTCATGTATACTATTTCATCTGTTACTTTTTTATTTACAACTCTTCTATAAGGAGTCTCAATAAATCCAAATTCATTTATCTTAGCGTATAAAGCTAAGTTAGTGACAAGACCAACACCTTGTCCTTCAGGAGTTTCCACAGCACAAATACGACCATATTGAGTATAGTGGATATCACGAACCTCAGCACTAGCTCTTTCCTTCTTAATACCACCAGGGCCTACGGAGCTTAATTTACGCTTTTGTGCAAGACCTGAAATAGGGTTAACTTGGTCCATAAGCTGACAAAGTTGAGATGAACTAACAAAATTCTTCAATTCTTTGTTGATATGTCTAGCATTCATAACCTGTGAAGGCATTAAATTGTCCATATCCTGAGATTGCATAGTCTCTTTTGCTGAAGTAACCAGCTTCATAACACCTGTTCTGAATGCGTTTTGCATAAGTTCGCCAGCTGGGCTCACTCTTCTATTAGCAAGGTTATCAATGTCGTCTTTATAACCAAAACCAGCATCCAAATCTAAATGATAGCTAATCATTGCTAATATATCATCTAATGTTAAATGTGTAATACAAAGGTTCTCAACATTATCATTAACTATCTTAATTTTCTCTTCTTTTGTGGTAGCTCCTTCTAATAAATCCTTTAAATTTGGATAATATACAGAAGTCTTAACATCAAGGTCTTTTGCATCACAACCTATAATTTCGTGAGCAAACACTTGATTGTTACCTACTACTCTATGCGCCTTATCGTTAACTATTACATCTACAACATTAACGCCTTGATTTACCATATTTACAGCTTGCTCGTAAGTAATCACCTCGCCAGCTTTCACCAAAGTCTTACGACCTACAGTAATATTATTTGCACTGGTCATCCCCTTGATACGAGTAGGTAAATATAATTTTTTATTGATTTTATAACGGCCAACTTCAGCTAAGTTGTATTGATGAGTAAAGAAAATGTCATTTATAAACTTTCTAGTTGCGTTAGCATCTGGTATATCGTTTGGACGCATACGTCTAGCTAGTTCAATAAGACACTCTTCTTGAGTCTTCATATCTTCTTTCTCAAGCAAAGATGAAACGACTCTATTGTCTCCAAAATATTTAACAATATCTTGATTAGATAGCCCGAAACACTTTAAGAATGTAACAATGGTAACTTTACTAGACCTATCTAGCACCATTTTAATTACATCAGCACTGCTCTGTTCGGTCTCAAGCCAAGTACCACGGAAAGGAATAAGAGTAGACTTAAATAATTCTTTACCAGTCTTGTCTATTTCGCCATCATAGTACACGCCAGGGGATCTAACAATTTGATTAACCACAACTTTTTCTGAGCCATTAGAGATAAAAGAACCATCTTCGGTCATAAAAGGTATATCACCTAAGAAAACCTCTTGCTCTCTAGCCTCACCAGTCTCAGTAATGACCAAACGCACTTTAACTTTCAAAGGCACCGAATAAGTAATGCCTTTTCGTTTGCATTCTTGCTTAGAAAAGCGTGGATTTAGATCAACATGATAATCTACAAAATATAAGTAAGCTTTACCAGAAAAGTCAATTATAGGTGAAAACTCATTTAAAATATCGCCAATACCTTTTTCCAAAAAATTTTTGTAAGATTGCTTAGGTATCTCAAGTAAGTCTTGAATAGGTTGGATATTTTCCACTCTACCAAAAGAATAACGTTCTGCTTTGCCTAATTTGACTTTTTTAATATTTGACAAGTAATCCGCCATTTAGTATTCTCCTTAATATATTTAATTCTTAGTAATCTTAAATTTTGGCTATATCTACAATGTTGTATTTGCATCTAAGGTTGAACTTTAAAATCACTTAAAGCAATTTTTTTAATAAAAACATCAACTCTAGACGTTAGCATATTAAGTAGTCAAATGAAATGCGAACTCACATAGAACGGTCCACTTTCCCAAAATCCAATTTAAACGACAAAAAGGCACTATCAAAACGTGCCTTAAAAATATTCATTTAAATTGTCTTAAAGTTATAAACACCCAAAAACTTCATATCTATGCAAACTACCCCATAATATACCAGTTATATTAACAGATGCAAGAGGTTTTGTCAACATATTTTCAACAATTTTTTTATGAAATTTAAAAATATGAGGTAAAAAATACTATTTTTATCAAATATTTTGTGTTTTTTTGACTATTTCAACAAAGTTTTTCCACTATTTATGTCAACTGTTAAAGGAATATCTAGTTTTACTGCATTCATCATACAATCTTTCATTAATTGACTTACCGTCTCTATCTCCTCTTTAGGGGCATCAACTACAAGTTCATCGTGAATTTGCAAAACAAGTTTAGATTTAAAGCCACCCTCTTTCAAACTATTAAATAATCGTATCATTGCTATTTTAATTATGTCCGACGCCGTCCCTTGTAAAGGTGTATTGATAGCCACTCTCTCTCCAAACAATCGAAGCTGTCTATTACTTGAAGACAATTCTGGTATACGCCTCTTTCTCTTAAATAACGTATGCACGACATTATTGTTATCTTTTGCATTTTGTTTGCATTCGTCAATATACTTTTTTACAAGTGGATAAGTAGCAAAATATGAATCTATAAATCTTTGGGCTGTGCCAAAGTCAGTATTGATTCCCTTACTTAATCCAAAAGCACCCTGTCCATAGATAATACCAAAATTTACAGCCTTTGCATCTCGCCTTTGTTCTTTGGTAACATATTCTATAGGAATTCCATATATTTTTGAAGCTGTGGAAGCATGAATATCTTCGTTTTTCAAAAATGCGTCAACAAAACCGGGGTCTTTACTAAAACTAGCCATTAACCTAAGCTCAATTTGGCTATAATCCGCACTAATTAGTTCACCGCCATCAAATCTACTAACAAACATATTACGAATCAGACGAGCCTCGTCATCACGAGCTGGAATGTTTTGCATATTGGGATCTGTACTGCTCAATCTTCCTGTGGCTGTAGACATTTGATTAAAGGTAGTATGAATAAAACCATTTTTCTCATATTTAATATAATTATCTATATAGGTATTTTTCATTTTCAAGATCTTTCTATATCTTATTATCAAAGGAATAATAGGGTGGCTGTCCTTTAACATTTCCAAATGCTCTATTGCTGTTGAATGCTTTTTATTACTATACAATTTCAACTCATTGAAAAGCACCTCACCCATTTGCTTAGGCGAATTTATATTAAAAGGGTGCCCCGCAAGCTCATAAATATACTCGGTAAGTTCTTTAAGTTCGGAATCATACTTAATTTCGCTATCCCTAACTAGATCCATATCAAGTTTTATACCAGCCTCTTCCATATCATATAAAATGTCGGTTAGAGGAGCTTCTATATTGGTATACAATTCGTACAAATCTTCATCTTTTAATTCTTGTAAAAGTTTTTCGTACGAATTATAGATACTCACCACTTCAGATTCAAAACCCATTCTTATGCAAAATTGTTTAATATCAAGAGCTTTATCATTTGCATCTATCAAATATTGAGCAAGTTCTGCATCAAAGCAAGCTTTTACCTGAAGTCCTATTTCACCTAACTTGCGTCTTAAATCTTTTTTTCCGTACACTACTATATCAATATTTTTATTGAGGATTTCTTGTAGTTTATCTTTTTGCTGATCATTCATACCTAGCATATCTTCAGATAAATTCAATGCATAATCCGTCTTACCATCGGTGCATATGTGCAATTTGTCATTTAGATACAAAGCTAATCTTTGAGTACTTGATATTGACTCTAAGAAGTCGCCTAATTCAACCCCACCCACTTCTTTGACCTCACAACTTTCAAGCCCTAAGTTTTCGTCTTTTAAAAATAAGTTGTCTTTTTTTATAAGTATAGCAAACTGATATTTAATAAATAGCAACTTCACTTTATTGCTAAAAGGAAACTGATACTTGCAGTCTTTTAGCTCGCAGTCTATATCACAATCAGTCTTTATTGTAGCTAAAGTGTAGGACAAGTATGCCATATCTTTATCAGTTGAAAGTTTGTTTTTTAACGAAGTAGTCAAATCTTCCAAATGTTCATACACATTATCAAGGGTCCCGTATTCTCTTATGAGTTTGTACGCACTGACTTCGCCCACTCCTCTTACGCCGGGGATATTATCTGACTTATCACCCATCAAAGCTTTTACATCAATGACTTGACGTGGGGTAATCCCATACTCACTCATAAGCGACTCTTTATTCATTACGGCTATTTCACTTATACCTTTTTTCGTAAGCCATACATCGGTAGTGTCGTCTATTAATTGTAGGCTATCTCTATCTCCAGTAAGTATCATAGTAGGCACTTTGAAGCGTTTTGCTAACGTACCTATAATATCGTCCGCCTCTATGCCTTGTATCTTAATGGTCTTTATATCCATTGCATCTAGCACTTCTTGAAGCAACGAAAATTGCATTCCAAGTTCGCTAGGAGTCTCACCTCTCGTCCCTTTGTAATCACTGTAAATTTCGTTACGAAAGGTCTTCCTTTCATAATCCATAGCTACGACAATATGCGTCGGTTTTTGTTCTTGTATAATCTTTATAAGCATATTACAAAATCCAAATACAGCATTGGTATACACGCCATCACTATTAGTTAAGAGAGGCAGTGCATAAAATGCTCTATTCAACAAGCTATTACCATCTATAATAAGAAGTTTGTCCATAAAGTTTACTCCTCTATTTTTTACGACTTTTTGCTCTTACACTTTTTTTATTTGTTTTGTTATTAAAATGTTCACTTTTATAAGATTTATTATCTTTTTTGTGATTTTTAGACTTAACTGCAAACTTTTGATTAACATTTTTATTAGACTTTTTTGCATTATTCTTTATATGTTTTACGGCAGTACTACTACCTATAATTTTTTCAGATAAATTTGTATTTGTTGACTTACACAATTCTTTTAGTCTTCTAAGCTGGTCGCCATTATTGATAATAGTTATTGCCTTGCCGTCTTTTCCAGCCCTACCTGTACGACCTATTCTATGAATATACGGCTCATTTTTAAGTGGCATATCAAAATTAATAACCAGCGTCAAATCTTGCACATCTATACCACGCCCAGCCACATCAGTAGCTATAAGCGTATTGCATTTATTGTCTTTAAAAAGTGACATAGTTTGTTTTCGCTCTCTTTGATCCATATCGCCATGCAAAGTCAAGCTTTTATAGCTATTATCCCTTAGTAAGTTAGCTATAGTTTGCGTCATTTTCTTAGTATTGCAGAATATAATTTTTCGCTCTTTATTGTACTCTCTTAGTAGTTCTATCAATGCTTGTTTTTTATCTTTTAGCCCTACATTCACATAAAATTGTTTTACTTTATCTATAGGTGAATTACTTTTACCTATTTGAATATGAACCGCATTCTTTTGATAAGTGTTAGTAATCTTCTTTACTTCATTACTTAAAGTAGCCGAAAACATAACTATTTGCGTATCTTTATTTACACCGCCGAGTATTTTATCTATGTCAGGTTTAAAGCCCATATTTAACATTTCGTCAGCTTCGTCTAGGACAACCATTTTGATATCTTTTAGTTTTAGCGACCGCCTATCTATGTGGTCTATCAAACGCCCCGGCGTACCAACAACAATCTTTGCACCCTTCTTCACTAGCTTTATCTGTCTAACAAAATCAGAACCACCATACAAAGGCACTACACTCGCCCCTTCTTTAAAACTGGCTATAGCTTTTATATCGTCATTGACCTGAATGGCTAGCTCCCTAGTCGGACAAATAATAAGCACTTCTACGCCCTTTTGCTCTACATCTATCATTTCAAGTGCAGGCAAACCAAAAGCCAAAGTCTTACCCGACCCCGTCTCACTACCAGCAAGCACGTCTTTACCTTGCAATATTAAAGGAATAGCCTCAGCCTGTATCTTGGTTGGTTCGACAAACCCTCTTTCATTTAAAGCATCTACTATCCACTTACTCAATTCCCAATTTCGCATTTTTAAACTCCTAAAACTTCAAAAAAAGGATTCGCAGGCTAGAAGCCTCAAACCCTAGAACACTTTACACAAAAGTATATCAAATAAATACGCCTTTGTCAATTAATAATAATGACCTTTTTATCTTGTATTTTCTTTTTCAAGTGACATTGCACTCTGCTCTACTGGTCTGTAGTAATCGGCACAAATATCTTTATCCTTTAGAGCTTCAAGCACCATTTCTTTAGTAATAGTCGGTTTTTTATAGAGCCCTGCAAGTGCTCGAAAATCTCTCTGATGAAATTTCGCATCTTGTGAATTGATAGCGTAACTATTCATTAAAGTGTGCCCATTATACTCATCCTTATACACGTCATTGAGTCCCAACATATGAGCTATCTCGTGAAGTATAATACGCCTAATATTATGTACTCCGCCTTTTTCTATATCCTCAGTATTTATGAATACTTTTCCTATAACATTCTTATTTAGCACCATCCTACTAAAAGGTGTAGCTACCCTAGCACCAGCATAAGCTGTCTCATCAATATTTTCTCTATTGACACTTATCCATTCATCTTCAAGTGGTAATATTCTTATATCACCCTCACCTTGTACTATTTTGAATTTGTAATCGTCATTTATGAGTTCAAAAGCTCTATTTAGATATTCGACATTCTGCGCTGTTGCTTCGTGATACTTTTCATCCAGCTTGTCACTAACACTTATAGCTATTCCATCTTTCTTTGCAAACCATGTATTATAACCATGAAAATTCCTATCAAATAATAAATTACTATCTACCTCAAGTTCGCTTAAATCTTTTGCAGTTACAGTAGGATCTTTTGGCTCTACATAATCTTTCAACTGAGTCTCAGAAGCAAGAGCAATAGACGTAAAAGTCAAACCAGTTACCATTGCTATTGTCAAATTTGTGGATGTCGTCTTTAAAAATGATTTAATCTTGCCTTTTTTCATAAATTCTCACCTTATATTGTCTTTTTCTATGTTACTATAGTAATCAGCTACATAGTTTTTATCTTTTAAAAAATTCATGGAACCATATTACATTCAGACCAGGGTTTCCAATACACATCTTACGAATACAAAGCTATTTGTGAATCCAATGGAATACAAATCTCTATGTCTAGAAAAGGCACTCCTATTGACGACTCTCCAATGGATAGTTTTCATGGAATTCTCAAAAAAGAAACTTTGTATAATAATGATATCAAAAGTTTACAAGAATATCAAGCACTAGTCGAAGATTGGATTGAATTCTATAACACAAAAAGATTAAAAAATAGGAAGAAATCTAAAATTTCTTCCTAGTGGTTTTTTATTTTTAGTGACCCCTACGGGGTTCACTTCAACGTTCTTAGGGATTTTTATATACCTTACTACCATAGAGGTAATAAGATAATATTTATTAACGTTTACTAAATTGAGGTGCTTTACGAGCTTTGTGTAAACCGTATTTTTTACGCTCTTTAGCTCTAGCATCACGAGTTAAGAAACCAGCTTTCTTGATCTCAGCTTTGTAGTTTTCATCAAACTTAACGATAGCTCTAGCTACGCCAAGTCTAATAGCACCAGCTTGACCAGTAAGTCCGCCACCAGACACATTTACATATACATCGAACTTCTTCTCTAGATCAACCAAAGTCAAAGGTTGCTTAGATACTTGTATCAAAGTAGCTAATGGGAAATACTCCTCAATCTTACGCTTATTAACAACAAACTTACCCTCGCCAGGTATCAATCTAACTCTAGCGATAGACTTCTTACGACGACCAGTACCTAAGTATTGAATAGTCTTATCCTTAGCTACAGCGGTCTTCTTAGTAGTCTTCTTAGCTGGAGCCTTTTCAGCTTTCTCAGCTTTTTCAGCTGTAGCTTTCTTAGTGGTAGTTTTAGCCTTAGTGGTCTTCACAGCTTTTTCAGTCGTATCAGCCTTTTCAGCTTTGGTAGTCTTAGTAGCTTTAGTTTTTGTAGCCTTAGCTTCCTTTTCAGCACCCTCAGCTTTTTCAGCTGCAGCTTTCTTAGTAGCTCTCTTTGGCTTAGCTTCTGCTTCTACTTCAGCAGTTACAACATCTTTCTCTAAATCTGCCATTCTTACTTATCTCCTTTTGTAAGCTTTAAAACTTCAGGCTTTTGAGCTTGGTGACCGTGCTCACTACCAGCGTATACCTTAAGCTTCTTAATCATTTTGCGACCTAAGCTATTCTTAGGCATCATACCTTTTACCGCTTCATACACAGCAAATTCAGGTTTCTTGCTCATAAGAGTCTTGTATTGAACTTCTTTCAATCCACCAACATAACCTGAATGATGACGATAGTACTTGTCTTCCAATTTATTACCGGTCAAAACGATATCTTTACAGTTAATTACAATAACAAAATCACCCGTATCAACATGCGGAGTATAGGTAGGCTTAGATTTGCCAGTAAGCACCATAGCTACTCTACTAGCAAGACGTCCTAAAGTCTCACCTGAAGCGTCTACAATGTACCACTTCTTCTCCACTGTTTGGGGATTAGCCATATATGTCTTCATAATAATCTTCTCCAAACTTTTAAATTTTTCATTTACTTCAAATTCAAAGGTAATTTTATCAGTTAAGGGGCTAAATTAACAAAAAAAATCGCTTGATTTTTAGTAAAGCAAGGTTATTATAACAAAGCACAAAAAAAATGTCAACTAATTTAACAAAAAAAATCAACATTTTTAAAGTTTGTTTGCATTACGGAATATATGCTTTAAAGGCTTAAAAGTCACGCCTCAACATTTTGCTTTTCTTCGCTTAGCTTAATAGCTTCGACTGGACATATTCCCATACAGCTACCACATTCAATGCACAAATCCTTATTTATCTTAGCTCCCTCATCTGTAAGCTCAATTGCACCCACAGGGCAGATAGAAGCACAACCGCCACATCTAACGCATTTATCTTTTATTACAAACATCTTTTTTCCTCCTCGCATTTTCTTTTTTATTAAGCAGTAGCATACCCTTTGATTTTAATGTAACTACCTTGTTAAAGTCCTCACTTGCTATGCCATTTAAGTAGTCACCATATACAAGCCCATCTAGCAAAACTTTGGAGTATTTCTTATCCACTTTCAAAAACTCAATTATATCAGCATAACTTTGCTTGCGAGTAGCCACAAGCTCGCTTGCTATATGAGATTTTTCAGGCTCTTCGCTCGCCTTGTATTCCTCTTTAAGGTCAAGCACTTTACCATATGACTCATTAGCCGTATTTAGTAGCTTGTTGTACTCAGCTAAAGGATACCTTTCACCACCGCAAAAATCCATAATCTCGCCGTATTCTGTGCCGACCGCCACCCTTACAACTCTTGGCTCTTTGACACTCATACCGCTCACAGTAATGACCTTATATATGTTAGGAATTCCTTTATAACACGCAAGCCACAATTTATACAAATCTTCTAGCGTAATAAGATTACCTTTTGCATTATCAAAATCTAAAGATAAAATTTTTGATAAGCCTTTATCATTTGTAGTAATCTGACCAAAACTTTTCAGTAAATTTATTGCAATTAGTATCTCTTTTTTGTAGGTATTAAGCAAAGCATCATCATTATTTATATAGTATTTATCATCGGTCGCACATAAACAAAATTCCACGCCTTTAAAGACACTATTTAGCCCACTCTCTACTATCCTTTGCTTCACATCTTCGGTGCCTTCTATGCTGGGTAATACCACCCCTTCATTACGCCCATCATTTTGTATAACCACCGACTTACATTTCTCTCCAAACTCGTCAGTTTCTATAGAACAATCAAGTATGTATCCGCTACAAGGGCTAAAATAATACACATTATCACACACACCCAATTTTTGATAAGCATTTACCTCTTCCTCTTTCTGCACGCATAGCTCACAATCTAAAGGCACAAGAACGGTTACAAATCTTGGCGTTGGCATCTCAATTATTATCTTATTAAAGGTAAGTTTTTTACTACGCTTCATTATTAAAATCACCTTAGCTTAAAAATGTTATAAACATATAATCCTTTTCATATATTTATAGAAAATATATTAACATTTTTGACACCTAATGTCAATTAACTTTTAAGGAGCGTATGGAAAGTTTAATTCAAAATATTTTCATTTCAATATTTGGTCAAAATCCATTACTTATCACCTTTTTACTATCAATGCTACCCGTTATTGAGATAAAAGGTGCATTACCTTTTGGAATGAGTAGCGTATGGGACAGCCCTCTAAGTGCCAGTACTAGTCTAGCTATATGCGTACTAGGTGGTGCTGTAGCAACTGGAATATTCACTATTATCTTAAGCAAAATAATGCCTAAAATAAAGAAATTGAATTTTTATGTGAATTTACAAAAAAAATTCCACAAAAAAACCGCCACCTTAACCACCCAAAACAACGAATTTAAAAAGCTATTATTTTTGTGCTTATTCACACTTATTCCTATCCCACTTACGGGGTTTTACACAAGTTGTGTTATAGCCTCACTTTGTGACCTAAAGCCATTTAGTTCGTGGTGCTTTATAAACTTAGGCAATTTAATAGCTGGTGTGATAATAATACTATTAGGTTTTATATCTCAAAATATATTAACAATATTGCTTTACATATCTTTTGGCGTATTTATCCTATACGGTCTATACGTTTTGATTTTATTAACAACAAAGCTTATTAAGACTTCAAAATAGTTGACTTTAAAGCCCCCATATGTTATACTTTTCTTTAGATTTTTTAAGGAGATTAGCATAAAAAATGGGCAATTACAACTTTAGAGAAATAGAAGAAAAGTGGAGACACTTTTGGGACGAAAACAACACTTATTATACCGATGTTAGGGATTTTTCAAAGCCAAAATATTATATTTTGGATATGTTTCCCTATCCTAGTGGTCAAGGTTTACATGTAGGTCACCCAAGAGGGTATATCACTACAGACATTGTTGCAAGAATGAAGCGTATGCAAGGGTACAACGTATTACATCCTATGGGTTTTGATAGTTTTGGTTTGCCTGCTGAGCAATACGCAATAAAGACTGGAAACTCTCCTATAGATTTTACCTATAAAAACATTGATAATTACATTCGTCAAATGAAACTTATGGGCTTAGGTTATGACTGGAGCAAAAAGATAGCAACTTGCGACCCAGAGTATTATAAATGGACACAATGGATGTTTAAGCAGTTATTTTTAGACGGATATGCAAAATACGAAGACTGTCCAGTTAATTGGTGCGAAGAATTAGGCACGGTGCTTGCTAACGATGAAATAATAAATGGCAAGAGCGAAAGAGGCGGTTTTCCTGTGGTGCGAAAGAATATGAAGCAATGGGTAATAAATATACCTACCTACGCTGAAAAACTACTTGAAGGACTGGACGAACTAGACTGGACTGAGCAAGCTAAGACTACTCAACGCAACTGGATAGGTAAAAGCAAAGGTGCTAATATTACTTTTGAGGTAAGCGGTACAAAAGAACATTTTACCGTATTTACCACTCGCCCAGACACTCTTTTTGGTGCAACTTATTGCGTACTTGCACCTGAGCATAAATTGATTGACACTATAACAACTAATGAATGCAAAAAGGCTGTAGAAGAATACAAAAAGATATGTCTAACAAAATCCGATTTAGAGAGAACTGAGTTAAATAAAGAAAAAACTGGCGTATTCACTGGTGCATACGCAATCAATCCAGTAAATCAAGCCAAATTACCTATTTATATATCTGATTATGTAATAACGACTTATGGTACTGGTGCTATAATGTCTGTCCCTGCACACGACCAACGAGATTATGAATTTGCAAAAAAATTCAATCTTGACATTATTCCGGTAATTGAAGGCGGTGATATAAGCGTCCAAGCTTATGAGGCGGACGGCAAACATATCAACTCAGACTTTTTGAATGGACTAGACAAACAGGAAGCTATCAATGTGATGTGTAAATACCTTGAAGACCATAATCTAGGCAAAGCTACCACCTCTTATAAACTACGCAACTGGATATTTGCTCGCCAAAGATACTGGGGCGAACCTGTGCCTATTCTTCATAACGGAGATGAATGCATAGCTCTAGAGGATGAAGAGCTACCTCTTGAGCTTCCAAAGCTTAAAGATTTTAAGGCCACTAACGGTCAAGCACCACTTGAATCAGCTGAAGAATGGAAGTATGTAAACCGCAACGGCAAGACTTATAAGCGTGAGACTTCTACAATGCCTTCATCAGCTGGAAGTTGTTGGTATTATATGAGATATATAGACCCTCATAATGACGACACATTTGCGGATTATGAGCTTATGAAACACTGGTTGCCTGTAGACTTGTATGTCGGCGGTAGTGAACATCTAACAGGACACCTCATATATTCAAGATTTTGGAATAGGTATTTTTATGACAAGGGCTTGGTCCCACATAAAGAACCTTTCAAAAAGCTGGTCAATCAAGGACTTATTTTAGGCCCTAATGGCGAAAAAATGAGTAAATCAAAAGGTAATGTTATCAATCCAGATGATATCATAGCCGAATATGGTGCTGATACTCTAAGACTTTATGAAATGTTTATTGGTCCTATAACAGATACTGCCCCATGGGATACTAGCAATATAGAAGGTGTAAAACGTTTTATAGATAGAATATATAGATTGTATTTTGAATTAGATTATATAAACGACAAACAAAATGATGCTGTAACTAAGGTTTATCATGAGACGGTCAAAAAAGTTACCGAAAATTTTGAAAAACTAGAATTTAATACCGCCATTAGTCAAATGATGATATTTATCAACACAGTTTACAAGGAAAAGCAACTAAATAACACTTTAGCTGAGAATTTTATAAAATTAATCTCTCCTATTTGTCCATTTATTGCTGAAGAAGTCTGGCAACAAGTATTTAAACATAACGAGAGTATAACGACAGCTAAGTGGCCTACTTATGATGAAAATATGCTGAAAAATGATACTTTTGAATTGGTTATCTCTTATAATGGTAAATTCATCTCAAAACAAGCCACTCCTATGAACACATCTAAAGAAGAGCTAATCAAATTAGCTAAAGATTATTACAACGCTCACCCAAAAGATGGCAAACAAATAAAAAATGTAATCGCGGTAGAGAACAAACTTGTAAATATTGTATTAGAATAAAAGAAAAGTCACAATTTTATGTTGTGGCTTTTTTGCTAAAAGTTTTTTTATTTGTTTTTAAGTATTATTTTTTTCAAATTGGTAAACATCCTTATCAAAAGGAGGAAATATGAATAAAAAAGATATAATCAAAGCTATTCAATCACAAACTAAAAAGAGTATGTCTGAGTGCAACAAATTTTACGAGGCGTTTGTATATACCATTACAGACGGACTAAAAAAAGGTGAAGAAGTTGTGGTAAGCGGACTCGGAAAATTTATAGTCAAACAAAGAAAATCACGCAAGGTGCTAAATCCAAAAACCAAACAAATGATAAATATCCCAGCAAAACTTCTGCCTCAATTCAAAGCTGGTAAAAAGCTAAAGGATAGCATTATTTAAGTGTAGTAATTTAAAATCTTATTAATACAGTAGTTGTTTAAATACACTTCATTTTTAAGAAGTGTATTTTCTATTATAATCACGCAAAACTTACTAAATTTAGTTTGAAATTAAATATATCCGTCTAATTT
>CALVNN010000013.1 GCA_944349765.1 uncultured Clostridia bacterium
GACGGACAGAATGCCTATATAGATACAGCTAAGTCCACACCTTATACAGGCACAAATGGTCAGCCTGGACTCTTACTCTTAAGTGAAAAAGTGCTAAACAGTTCGGAATTTAACCCATCCTTCAGTGATGGTAATCAATATAGTAGTAGTACGTTAAAAGCAACTATAGATAGAATGTATGATGAGCTATTTACCGTTTCTCAGCAAAATCTAATAAAATCCACTACGGTGAATTCCACGTACAATGATGGCTCTCCTCACTATGGTGGAGACTCAGTAACTACCAAATTATTTCCATTAGGCTGTCAATATAATGCATCATATACAGATAATTACGATGTAAACGACTATTTACCTACAGATAGTGAGAGAATAGTCTATACTACTGAGTTGGTGTCTTCGTCAGGTTCGACTTATATCTGGTGGCTGCGTTCGGGTGTCTATAATGTCAATAAATATGTGCACTACGTTTACACTAGTGGCTCCTTGAATCACGGCAATGTGTTTGGTACGCTCGGCGTGCGTGTTGCTTTCGTATTTACGCCTACACCACCATACACCTTTGGTGAATTAGAGGTTGATCATGCAAGTGGTAAGAAGTACTATGTAGAAATGGGTGAGTATCCACAAAGTCTAGCTAGTGTGTCATCCAGTGACGTGACTGCTACTAGTGAACAAATTACGATAGATGATACCGCTTGTATCGTATACCAAAACAATACCACCGACGATAGATATGTGCTTTATAATAGTAATTACTACCTAATAGAGCCAGTAAGATGGATAATTCTAGGCTATGAAGAGGGGTATGATACGTCTACTTATAAATTTGCTAACTTTACCATAGACGGACAGAATGCCTATATAGATACAGCTAAGTCCACACCTTATACAGGTACAAATGGTCAACCTGGACTCTTACTATTAAGTGAGAAGTTACTAATTTCATCTCAATTCGATACTACCAATAATAATTATAGTGACAGTGTATTAAAGACGAACAATGAATTGTTGTATGAGCAAATATTTTCAATAGAACAAAAAGAGTTAATTAAAACTATTAGTATAAATTCCACTTATTATGATAATGGTGCACATTATGGCACTGATATGTTTGATGCTAAATTGTTTCCATTAAGCCGAAAATATAACTCAAGTTATACAGACAATTACGATTTATCAAATTATTTATCAAGTACTACATCTAGACAAGCAACTCCTACAGACTTGGGTAAGGCGTCAGGTATTTACACTAACTCCAGCACAGGAATGGGGTATTGGTGGTTGCGATCTGGCAACTATAACACCGCGAGTAACGCTTATTACGTTTATACCAGTGGTACAATTGCGAATGGTGCTGTTACCTATGCAAATCGTGGCATGCGTGTTGCTTTCGTCATGACTTTTGCATAACGGATGATTATGTTGTCATCCTGAGCCAGCACTGAAAGTGCTGTGTCGAAGGATCTCCCGGAAGGGAAACGGGTGCTAGGAGTGATGGTATAGTAAATATAGAACGACCGACCCCATTATGTCACCCTAAAGCCCTGTCGAAGGGTCTCCCGGAAGGGTAAAAGGAAGTTAGGGGACAAAGTATATTAAAAATAGAACGTATAATTTTATATATACGTTCTATTTTTATTTTAATAGTATCCATAATAAGTATTAAGAAGAACCCTTCCGGGAGATGTCTCACTATGTTCGACATGACATTTATTGTAAGGACTAAATGCCAGGGGTGTTGATAAACTTGACATGATATTACAATAGACCGTTACAATTTGTCACGAACTCAATATTACATTTTATGATAGAATGGTATGACTTGTTGTATTTTTACACAAGGTCAACAAGACTTTGTATAGACGCCTTTATAAACTTAACATAATAAGGAGTATGCTACGACAAAAAACACCTTTGAATAGTACAATCAAAGGTGTTTTTTATATTGAGTTTTAAAGTGCGAACTTACTATGCTAAATGCCTTGTTGCTCTAGGTATTCGTCGTAAGTCATTTCTTTGTCTATCAATTTGCCGTCTGGTGTGATCTCAATGATACGGTTTGCGACAGTATTCATTATCTCTTGGTCATGTGAGGAGAAGAGCATACAACCTTTAAAATTTATCATACCTTTGTTTAAGGAAGTGATAGACTCAAGGTCTAAGTGGTTTGTAGGTTCGTCTAGTATAATGAAATTACCCATTTCAAGCATGGTCTTAGCTAGCATACAGCGGACTCTTTCGCCACCGCTTATGACGCTGGCTTTTTTTGTAGCTTCCACACCGCTAAATAGCATTCTACCGAGCCATCCACGAATATATTCTTCGTCTGTTTCTTTTGAGAATTGTTTCAGCCAGTCGTTGAGTGGTAGGTCGCAGTTTTCAAAATATTTTCTGTTGTCTTGTGGTAGATATGTAGGTGTAATGGTCTTACCCCATTTTATCTCGCCACTGTCTGCTGTGTCCAATCCCATTAAAACATTAAATAGAGTAGTGATAGCAAGGCTCTTATCACTCAAAAATGCTATCTTGTCGCCGTGTTTTACCGTAAAACTAATGTTTTCAAAAAATCCTTTTTTAGTTAAATTCTCTACTTTTAATATATCATTCCCGATTTCTCTTTCAAATTTAAAATCAATAAAAGGATATTTTCTATTGCTAGGGCGAATATCTTCAATAGTTAATTTTTCAAGCTCTTTTTTACGTGAAGTAGCTTGACGGCTTTTGCTTGCATTAGCTGAGAACCTAGCAATAAACTCTTGCAGTTCTTTTGCTCGTGCTTCCATTTTCTTATTTTGTTCTTTTTGTTGACGTAGTAATAGCTGACTAGTCTCATACCAGAAATCATAGTTACCAACATATATATTGATCTCACCATAATCCACATCACAGATATGAGTACATACTTGATTTAAAAAGTGACGATTGTGTGATACAACTATGACAGTATTTTCAAAATTAAGCAAAAAATTCTCTAGCCATCTAGTGCTTTTTATATCCAAGTTGTTGGTTGGTTCATCAAGCAGGAGTATATCTGGATTACCAAATAGTGCCTGAGCTAGTAGTACTTTGACTTTTATTTTTGGTTCAATATCTTTCATTAGAGTGTTGTGTAGCTCTGTCGGGATACCAAGCCCAATTAGGAGAGTCTGTGCTTCTGAATCAGCTTCCCAACCGCCCATTTCGGCAAACTCAGTCTCAAGTTCGCCAGCGAGTAGACCGTCTTCTTCGCTAAAATCCGCTTTTGCATATAAAGCGTCTTTTTGGTCCATAACTTCGACCAAACGTTTATACCCCATAAGCACGGTACGGATAACTGTCTCTTCATCAAAAGCGTTTTGATTTTGACTTAATACTGACATACGTTCATTCTTGCCGAGACTTACTTCGCCTTTGTTTGGCTCGATTTCGCCCGATAATATTTTCAAAAATGTACTTTTGCCTGCGCCATTAGCTCCTATGACGCCATAGCAATTACCTTTTGTGAATTTTAAGTTTACATCTTTAAACAGCACACGACTGCCAAATTGTAATGATACATTGGTTACTTGTAACATTTTAGCACCTCTTTAATTTAATAATCTTTCTTTAGTGTAACAAAATCTTATACATTTGTCTAGTCCTCATACACATTATATCTCATATAATCTTCCTTGCGTGGCGTCAAATTGAAGTATATATACCCAGCTATAATAATAAGGATAAGGTCAACTATATTTTCCTGTAAAAATAATATTACGTTACCTATGTATGGTATAGTAAATACAAAGTCACCTATAGTAATGACACGACCAAGAACTCTTGATGGTACTATGTACTCTTGACTCTCTAAGTATGGGTTGTCACCTTTTGTGATGTAATGCTTTATACTACCATCCTCATTATACTCAATATCTATTATTCTGTGTGTATTCACAGCGCCAGCAAATTGAAAGGATATTATATCATCTATTTCGTATACGTCTTTATCGTCCACTACAAAAACTATGCTCTTATAATCAATAGTTGGTTGCATACTCCATCCGACAACAGTGTATATTTGCACCCCAAGAACCATAGCTAAAAGTAGCGCACCAAGAAGAATGTATACTACCCACGTAAGGACTATCTTAAAAGCCTGTCCTATTGAGATTTCATCCTCATTAAAATATTTTTGATATTGTATTTTTTCCATAATAATTACCCTTTTGTTTGTATTTTTAATCTTATCAAATAATAAAAAATTTTGCAATTGTTTTTACTACATTATTAGTATTCTCATTTTTTGATTTAAAAGTATTGTTTTTTTTTATTTTTTATACTATAATCAATATATTATAGAACAAAGTGTTCTTAATTGAAGTTGTGAGCAATAGCGATTTATCAAATTATTATAAAGAGGGTAGTATGAGTATTATAAAAGGGATATTTAAATATGCACTTATTCTAGTATTGATAGCACTTGGTATATGTGTGATTGGACTTGCTGTAATGATATTTACTGGTGCAACCTTATTTGGCTATAAATATATCAGTTATTCTACCACTAACATTGTTGTGGAAAATGGTGTCAGCCAAGATTATGTTAGTCTAAATCCTGGTGCAAATAATTATTATGGAGAGTTTGATTCGATTGTTGTTGATGCACCTGATATGAATGTATCAATTTCTAATAATCAATATGATTTTGTGGGCATATCTGCAAGTATTGATGTTAAAGGCTTTGTTAATGTAGATGATGTTAATGGATTAGTTCTAGAAGAAGAGATTGCACCTCAAATATTTAAAATTTATCAACCTATAGTAAGTGATAATGCTTTATACCTTACTATTAGGACCGTAGATGGGTTGTTAAGTTATAATAAGCATAATTTAGATATAACTATCCCAGTACATTTAAAAACTATCAAAGATATTACAGTAAGCTGTGAAGATGGCGAATTTCATATGTATACAGATGGTAATAGAGTCGTCGAAAACACTGATACGGCGTACGCTTCTGAGTGTACAGGCACTTTGTCAGTGACTACTACAACAGGTCGACAAATCATTGAAGAGGCTAGTATAAATAATGTTGTTAGTATTTCTGAAAGAGGTGATTTATCTATTGCAAACCTAGTTAGCACATTTGATTATAATGAAAATGCACTTAATGGAATTACTGGTACATTGACAGTTGAGAATGAATACGGCGATGTTACCCTAGGTGAGAACACTCAAATTGGTGGCGGTTGTGTAATAACTAGTGACCATTCTAGAATCAAGCTTAACGATGTGTACAATAGTGGTACTGGTGACAGCTTTATTTATAATGGTTCAGCTGCGTTTATTGAACTTAATGACATTTATGGTGTTGCTACTATCAACTCAGCTGATGCACAACTTAACTTAAATAGCGTTAAAAAATCCACCACAGATTTTGCTGAGTTAAGCATAAATCAAGGTAAAAGATTTTCACTAAATATTGAAGAGATAGATGGTACTACAGTCAATGTGGTAACAGAAAGCGGTTCAGTAAATATTGGTAAATTAAAAAGTGATATGACAGATATTACTACTAAGAGCGGTAACGTCAATATTGAAGAGCTTTATAGCAGTGTAAAAGTTATCACCGAAAATGGTAATATAAATATCAATCAAGAAGAGTTATCTAAAGAGATGGCTCCAAGTGTGGTTATTGACATTCAGACAGATAGAGGAAATGTTGTTGTAAATGACATTCAATCCGCTTTAAATCTAAGAACTACTGGCAATGCTGCTGTCAAATTAAGATATGCACATGTTTATGCTAATAGTAATATCCAAAATGGAGACGGTAACCTAGAGATTGAGGCTACTTACGAGAAATATGTGTTAGTTACTTCTGGTGCTGGTAGTTTTGATGTTAAGATAGCACAAGTGGAGTATAGTAATCAAAATACTGAGACAATTAGCTATGTGTCATTGACAGAAGCTGATGTAGAAGTTATTACCTCAGGCGAGGGAGATAACGTTACAAATACCTATAAAGAGATTGCAACAGGTGATATACTTAATGTCATCAACGTTACTAGCTTAAGCGGAGCGGTAGATATTTCAAATAGTGTCGCTTAAAGCTTATAATTATATAAATAAAAATCCACGATAGTTGATTACGACTATTTCGTGGTTTTTTGTTTTTTGAGTAGTGTGTTTGACTTTTTTTGCGTTTTAGTGTATATTATTTTTTGAAGAAAATGTAGGAGTTTTTTGTATATGAGTGACAACAAGGTGTATGGTGTGATTACTGAGGAAAATCTTAATGGCAAACTACAAAGGATAGGTGATAATACAGTTAGTTTAGAGCCGACTATAAATGAAGACGGTACTATAGATAGTCCTTTTGATAAGATATATCCGTGGAGCGAGATGATAGAAGTAGATGACGAGGGTAATCCCATTGATATGAGCGGGGCTAGTGAATATAAGGGGAATTTTTTTATAAAAGTACCTAAATTTTATACCTCTTATACTTATTCAAAAAGGGACGACCAAACATATGTGACGGGCGTGAAGATTTGTGCAAATAAGTTGGATAATAGCTATATACTAAATCCCGCTTTTATAGACGAAGATGGTAATGAATTGGATTATTTTTTGGTAGGTAAGTACAAAGCTGGTGACAGTGGATCTTTGCGTTCTATTTTAAAAGAGAGTATAAAAAAAGATGGTGAAGAACAAGTCGTAGAGGTAAAGCCCGTTGTTAATATTACTCTAGAGAATAGTCGAAAGCGTGCTATTAAGAATAATACAGATGAGTTGAAAGGTTATCAACTTATGGATATTTGGATGTGGAAGGCTTTGCAAGATTTATTTATTGTGGAATTTGCCACTTTAGATACTCAAAGTGTAATGAAAGGCAATTGCTATAGTATGAGTATCACAAAATGCGGTGTTACTAATCAAATAAGTTCAAAAAGTGGATTTTTAGTAGAAAGTCCTTATTCTATGAAGTATAGGGGTATTGAGGATTTGTATGGCAATGTTTTTGAATGGTTAGACGGAGTAGTATTAAGCGAGTACAATATTTATGTTTGTGACAAACCAAGTCTATATTCAAATAAATTAAATGACTCTGGAGTAATAGAAAACTACACTAAAATAAATTATTTAGCGTGTCAAGGTGAAAACAATATTTTAAAACT
This sequence comes from uncultured Clostridia bacterium, assembly GCA_944349765.1. Lineage (GTDB taxonomy): Bacteria > Bacillota > Clostridia > Christensenellales > UBA1242 > CALVNN01. Next base: position 7,143 of record CALVNN010000013.1, read on the forward strand.
CGGTTACGATGCAAATAATCCTTTCGTTCAATTTCCTATTGAATGTAGCGATGAATTTTCTTTTGATAAAGGCTACTATGATGCTTACACAGTGAATAGGTCTGCCGGTCGCTCAGTGGCTGTAGGCGGGCATAATTGGAGCGAAGCTTTGGCTGGCTTATTTGGTATGAATTGTAATTTTGGAAGTCTAGCAGGTGTTACATACATAGGATGTCGACTGGCTAAACGTCCAATAAAATAAAGGTATGAAATATGATAAAATAGTTTTTTTTAAAAAGTATTTTATTTTGATAGAATTTGTGATATTCTAAAGATATAAAAACCTTAAATTTAGGGTTAATAAAGGAGTATTATGGCTAAGACAAATTATGATGCAAAAGATATAGTTGTGCTTGAGGGACTAGATGCTGTTAGACTGCGTCCAGGTATGTATATTGGAACTACTGGAATCAAGGGATTGCATCACTTACTGTGGGAAATAGTAGACAATGCAATGGACGAGGTAAGTAATGGATATGGAGACAATATCATAGTTACTTTGCACACAGATGGAAGTGCCTCTGTCAAGGATAACGGAAGAGGTATACCTGTTGATCCACATCCAACACTTAAAATATCCGGTGTTGAAGTGGTATTCACACAACTACATGCAGGCGGTAAATTTAATAATGATAATTACAATTTCTCAGGTGGTTTGCACGGTGTAGGTGCGTCCGTAACTAACGCTCTAAGTAAATGGACAAAGGTCTGGGTAGAGCGTGACGGCCAGACCTATTTTATGGAGTTTGAGAGCATAAAAGGTGAAGATGGCAAGGTAAAAAGTGGCGTGGTGAAAGAACATCTAAAGCCTATAGGTAAGACTGAGGGTAGTGGCACTTTGGTTAGATTTTTGCCAGATGCGGATGTATTTAAAGACGCTACATTTAGTAAAGAAATTGTTTCAAAACGACTTAAAGAATTAGCTTTTTTAAATAAAGGCGTCAAAATAGAGCTGATTGACGAGCGAGACAATGATAGAGCAGTTTATCATTATGAGGGCGGTTTAGTCGATTTTGTTAAATACATCAACGAAGACAAGACGACTATAATATCTCCGTGTATTTATATAGAGGGTTCTTCAAAAATAGTGAAATTAGAGTTAGCCATAAGCTATACTGACGGATATAATGAGAACGTATTCTCATATGTGAATAATATCCCTACAACCGAGGGCGGTACACACGAGACTGGACTTAAGAGTGCAATAACAAAAGTCTTTAATGATTATGCAAGAAAAAACAACCTACTCAAAGAAAAAGAAGTAAATCTTATGGGTGAAGATTTTAGAGAGGGTATAACGCTTGCACTTAGCATAAAGATGCAAAATGTCCAATTTGAAGGACAGACCAAGACAAAACTTGGCAACCCTGAGGCTAAGCAAGAAGTAGAAAATATAGTAACGGCAGAGCTTAGCAAGCTGATAGAACGTAAAGAATATGCTTCAAGTATGGAAACTATTATAAATAAAGCCAAGTCAGCAGCAAAAGCTAGAGAGGCAGCACGTAAAGCTAAGGAGCTAACCAGAGCAAAAAATAGCATAGATAGTACAAATCTTGTAGGTAAATTGAGTGCTTGCACAGGGCGTAAAGCCGAACTAAATGAGCTATTTATTGTTGAGGGCGATAGTGCGGGTGGAAGTGCTAAGCAAGGTCGAGATAGACAATTTCAGGCTATATTACCACTTAAGGGTAAGCCATTAAATGCCGAAAAGAAAAGATTAGAACAAGTACTTCAAAATGACGAAATTCGCAGTCTAATAAGTGCTTTAGGTGCTGGGATAGGAGATGACTTTGATACAAAAAATTTAAAGTATCATAAGGTAATTATCTTGTCCGATGCTGACCAAGACGGTGCACATATTAGGGCGATACTACTGACATTTTTCTTTAGGTATATGAGGGATTTGATAACTGGCGGGTATGTGTATATGGGAATGCCACCTTTATACAAGGTATACCGTGGGAATAACTTTGAGTATGTGTATTCGGATAAAGAATTGCCAGAAGCTATAGAGCGAATTGGCAAAGGGTATAGCATCCAAAGATACAAAGGTCTAGGCGAGATGAATCCAGAACAGCTTTGGGACACTACGCTAAATCCTGCGACAAGGAGTTTGGTGCGAGTAGAGCTTTCAGATGCAGCAGAGGCTGAGAGGCTTATAAGCATACTTATGGGTGATAATATTGATGCCAGAAAGGAATATATAGCAAACAACGCAAATTTCAATAAGAAAACTATATATGATACATATAATTCGAAATAAAAAGGATTAAAAGATGAAAAAATCAAGAAGTGAACAAATGTCGATGTTGGGTCCAGATGGTGAAGCATTAGATGTGAATAAGATAATTACAAAAAGCATAGATGAGATAATGCACGAATCAATGATGCCTTATTCTGAATGCGTTATACTAGATAGAGCTTTGCCAAGGGTGGAAGATGGACTAAAGCCAGTACAGAGGCGTATATTATATACTATGCTAGAGCTAGGATTATCTCCTGACAAACCTTTTAGAAAAAGTGCACGTATAGTAGGCGATTGTTTGGGTAAATATCACCCACATGGAGATACTAGCGTCTATGATGCTATGGTTCGTATGGCACAAACCTTTAATATGCGTGAACCTCTTGTAACGGGACATGGTAATTTTGGATCGGTGGACGGCGATAGTGCAGCTGCTATGCGTTATACCGAGGCTAAGATGTCGCCACTTGCACTGGAAATGTTAAAAGACTTAGAGAAGAATACCGTTTCGTGGAGTTTTAACTTTGATGACTCATTAAAAGAACCAGATATGTTGCCTGCTGGGTTTCCAAATCTACTGGTGAATGGTTCGACGGGTATTGCTGTTGGACTTGCTACCAACATTCCGACTCATAACCTTGCAGAAGTCATTGACGGTGCTGTCGCTATGATAGATAAGCCAAAAATTACTCTTGATGAAATGATGAAATACATTCCAGCACCAGACTTCCCAACGGGCGGGTATGTAATAGTTGGCGATGAACTCAAACAAGCTTATGCGACAGGTAAGGGTAAAGTCATAATGCGTGCAAAGATAAATATTGAAACCAATGACGATAGAAAAAGCATTATCATTACCGAATTACCTTTTCAAGTAAATAAAGCTTTACTTCTTCAAAAGATTGCAGAGCTCAAAGAGGATAAGGGTAAGACGGCGTTAGCTGGTATTCAAGAGATACGTGATGAGTCTGACAGAAAAGGTATGCGTGCTGTCATAAAACTCAAAAAAGATGTAGCACCAGAGCCTATTATTAATTATCTATTAAAATACAGCAATCTTCAGACACAGTTTAATATCAATATGGTGGCTATTGCTGAGGGTAAGCCACAACAATTAGGGTTGTTGGATTTAGTAAGACATTATATCAATTTTAGACAAAAAGTCATTGTAAATAGGACTAAGTTTGACCTAGAAGTAGCAAAAGAAAGGGCTCATATATTAGAAGGGCTACTAATTGCCATCAAAAATATTGATGCTGTAGTTAAAATAATCAAAACTTCTTCTTCGACTACAGAGGCAAAACAAAGGCTAAGAGAAAAGTTTTTACTAAGCGAAAAACAAGCTCAAGCGATACTAGATATGAGGCTTAGTAAGCTTACTAATCTTGAAGTCAATAAGCTAGAAAAAGAACTAGCCGACCTTAAAGTCAAGATAGCCGAACTTACAGCAATACTCAATAGTACAAAACTTCAACTCAAAGTAGTCAAAGATGAACTTCTTGCAGTGAAACGACAATTCAAAAATGAGCGTAAGAGCAAGATATTGAACAAAGATAAGGTTGAGATACCATCTGATGAGGATTTAAAGGTAGCAAGAGATGTCGTAGTCGGTATCACAGCTATGAATACTATTAAGGCTATTCCAGTCAAAAATTTCTCAATGTCTCAAAAGGAATTTGGTACAAATAGTACACTGTATGAAGCTCATAGTCAGTTTGTGAAATGTACTACAGAACAGAGTATATTTGTGTTTACTAATTTGGGTAATTGTTACAAGGTGAACGTAGGCGATATAGATGAGGCTAAGTTTAAAGACAAAGGTACACCGTTAAAGAATTTATTAGAATGCAGTACGGATGAGGTGGCGGTGTATATTATGCTTGTGCCTAAGTCATACAAAGATAGGTGCTTATATATCTTCACTGAGGAAGGTATGGTTAAGAAATCAAAACTTGCCGAGTATAATGTATCCAAGAGCCTAATACAAGCTATCAAACTAAAAGAGGGCGATAAGGTGATAGGCGTATGCGAAGAGGGTGTAGATGATGACCGAATGGTATTAGTGACAAAAGGCGGTATGGTATCTATATGTGAGATAAGTGACATACCGGATACTGGTAGAGTCACTAATGGTGTCAAGGCTATCAAGCTTAACGATGGTGATAAGGTTATTTTAGGTCAATTAAGTGACGGAAGTGGTGAGATAGTGACTATCACTAGCAAAGCCAACGCAAAACGTACTATTATTGCTGAATACGATGTCACTCCAAGATACAGGAAAGGATTAAAATTAATTAGTTTTGGCAAAGACGGTGAGTATTTGCAGTTTGCTAGCATAGTTACTTGGCCTTATACTATAGTTGTTGAAGATATAAACGGCATTACAATATCTAAATACACAGAAGACATTGCTATAGCAAATCACGGTACTAGCGGTAAAAATATGGTACGAAGTAAAAATGGTTTAGTAGTATCAAGAGTAGCTATATTTAAGGAAAATTAATTTTCAAAAACGCCTTATTTGGCGTTTTTTTATAAAAAGTCTTTGGTGTGTTTTCGGATTTCGTCTATGGCTTTGGTCTCAAGTCTACTTATATAACTTCTAGATATACCTAGTTCTTTTGCTACTTCTCGCTGGGTCTTGGGGTGCGTGCCTTCTAGTCCATAACGCATTTTTAGAATGGTGTATTCACGCTCATTCAAGACTTGTTTGATTAGACTAAGAAGCTTCTTATTCATTATTTTATTTTCGACGCTCTCTATGGATTGCCCTTCATATGCTGGGATAATATCCATAAGGCAAATATCATTGCCGTCTTTATCAGTGCCTAAGCTTTCGTTGAGACTTATGGCTTGATTGTGTTTTTTGTTGACCCTAATAAGCATAAGAATTTCATTTTCTATGCATCTTGCGGCGTATGTAGAAAGCTGGGTGTTTTTGTCGGCATTAAAGGTATTTATAGCTTTTATAAGACCAATAGAACCAGCTGATATCAGGTCTTCTGCTTCGCCGGCACCTGAGTATTTTTTGACAATATGTGCGACAAGACGTAAATTGTGATTTATAAGAATCTCTTTTGCGTTGTTGTCGCCATTTTTGTAGCGAATAAGCATTTGTTTTTCCTCTTCTGGAGTAAGGGGCTTGGGAAAACATGATACACGATTGATATACCCAGAAAATAACATAATTTTGTTCATAAAGGTCACAAAGTTTTCAAAAATCATTCTAAGTCTCCTTAAATAATTAACTTAGTTATTTGTATGATCTAAAGTGACATTATTTGACAAAATTCTTAAAAAAGTAAAAATTTTTATATAAATAGGATATACTGTTGATTAAGAGCGGAAAATTTGGTATACTAATTTATATTTAACCTTAAGATAAGGCAAAAGTGAGGTGATAGTATGAGTAAGCCTTTGGTGGCGATAGTTGGTCGCCCAAATGTAGGTAAGAGCACTTTTTTTAACAAAGTGTGTGGTAGAAAGATTAGCATAGTAAAAGACGAACCGGGTGTAACGCGTGACCGTATTTATGCAGATGCAGAGTGGTGTGGCAAGGCGTTTTGTTTAGTTGATACAGGCGGATTAGATTTTGAAGACAAAGGTGAGATAAAATCCAACATATTTGAGCAAGCTAAGATAGCCATAGACCTTAGTGAAGTAATACTTTTCTTTGTGGATGGTAAAGCGGGGTTATCTTCTTCGGATTATAGCGTAGCGGAGTTACTTAGAAAGAGTGGCAAACCTATTATTTTAGTTGTAAATAAGCTAGACAACTATGAAGTGGAAAAATCCTACGATTTTTATGCCTTACAGCTTGGCGATCCGTATCCTATATCCGCTGAACACAGCAAGGGTATTGGCGATGTCTTGGATGCTGTAGTCGAAAAGCTTAAAACTATAGTAAGTCCAGAAGAAGCGACAAATACAATCAAGATTGCGGTAGTAGGTAAGCCAAATGCAGGCAAGTCGAGTCTAACTAATAGACTACTTAACGATAAACGTATGGTAGTATCCTCTGTAGCTGGTACTACACGTGATGCTATAGACACGCCTTTTACCTTTGATGGTCAAGATTATGTCATTATAGATACCGCAGGTATGCGTAAACGTAGCCAAATAGACGAGGATAGTGTAGAAAATTATAGTGTTATTCGTGCTTTGGATGCCGTGCGTCGAGCAGACGTGGTGCTACTTGTAGTGGATGCTTTGCAGGGCATTACCGATCAAGACCAAAAGATAGGTGAGTTTATAGACAAAGAGGGTAAACCTTGCGTACTGGTTATAAATAAGTGGGATACAGTGCAGAAAGACTCATATACTATGAATAAATTCAATAAAGAAATAGAGTTAGATTTTGCCTTTATGGGGTATTTGAAGCCTATATATATCAGTGCTTTGACAGGTCAGAGAGTGGATAGCGTGCTTGAGACCGTAAATAAAGTGTATGAAAATAGCGGGCGTCGTATTCCTATGGGTGTCCTTAACGAAATTGTAGGCGATGCAATACAAGCCTCTCCACCTCCAAGCAAGAGCGGTCGTAGGCTCAAAATATCTTATTGTACTCAGGTCGGTGAGTATCCGCCAAAATTTGTTTTCTATTGTAATGAAGCTATTCTTATCCAGCCATCATATAGTAGATATTTAGAGAATAAAATAAGACAAGCCTTTGATTTTGAGGGTACACCAATTAGATTAATTTTTAGAGATAAATCAGAAAAGGATGAATTTTAATGGATATATTATGGTACACTTTGCTTGTTATAGGTAGCTATTTTATAGGTAATATAAATTTTGCTATATTTCTTTCACGTAAAAAAAATAACGATATCACCAAGCTAGGCTCAGGTAACCCCGGCACTATGAATATGCTGAGAAATTTTGGCGTAAAAGTGGGCGGGTTGACATTAATCCTTGACGTGCTAAAAGGTGCATTGCCAGCACTTGTCGGATATCTTACATTAGGTGATACGGGATTATATGTCGCAGGTATTTCTGTGGTCGTTGGACATATATATCCAGTAGTTCGTAAATTTAAAGGTGGCAAAGGCGTAGCTTGTGCATTAGGTGTCTTTTTAGTAGCTAATCCACTTCTTACACTTGCTTTCTTTGTGTTGGCTTTCATTTATTTATTGATATTTGATTATGGAGCTATTGCATCTTTTATAGTTATTACCGCTATGACTATTTTTGAGGCTTATTTCCACGCTGAAAATTTGACTATAAGAATACTATTATTTGCTATGTTTATTATCATATTTATAAGTCATAGAAAAAATATAGATAGACTTCTCGTAGGTACAGAAAATAAAGCTAATTTGAAGAAGTCTCTTAAGAAGTTGACTACTAAAAAAGAGCGTAAAGAAGAACGAAAAGAAGAAAAAGAGCGTAACATAGGTTAATGCTCTTTTTTAATTTATCTCCAAAAAAGTGTAATTTTTGCCAAATTTCATCTCCAAAAAAGTGTAATTTTTATTGATTTTTTTGCACTTAGGTGTTATTATAGGCTTAAAAGGAGTAGAATATGAGAAGGAAAATTTATCAAAAATTACTAAACTGGAAGTCATCTAACTTGCGAAAACCTCTTATTTTACAGGGAGCTAGGCAAGTAGGTAAGACTTATATAGTGAATGTTTTCGGTAAAAATGAATACGCTAATGTAGTGTACTGCAATTTTGAACAAGATCAAAGGCTCAAAGATTACTTTGATGTCTTAGAGCCTGTTTCTATTATCAAAAGAATATCAAATTATAAAAAACAAGAAATTTTAAAAGAAAATACTCTTATTATTTTTGACGAAATACAATCTTGTCCTCAAGCGTTAACGTCGCTTAAATATTTTAATGAGGAAGCTAATGAATATCATATTATAGCCACCGGTTCATTACTTGGTGTCGCCGTAAATAGACAAAGCACTTCGTTTCCTGTTGGTAAAGTGGATTTTTTGACTATGTATCCTATGGATTTTGAAGAGTTTTTATGGGCTTATGGTGACAAGTATGCGTATTTAGTAGAAGAGATAAGATCAGCGTATGAGTCATTTACTCCTCTTGATAAAATATCACACGACGAAGCTATGGAGTTATACCGAAATTATTTATTTGTTGGTGGTATGCCAGAAGTAGTGGAAGAATTTACTAAAATTAATTCTTATGATTTGGTGCAGAGTAAACAAAAAGATATCCTTGAGGCGTACTTCAATGATATGAGCAAGTACAATAAAACCACCGAAATACCAAAGACAAGATTGGTGTTTAAGAACATATCTACACAATTGGCAAAAGAAAATAAAAAATTTCAATACAAATGCTTAAAAAGCGGTGCTAGAGCTTCAATATATGAAGATGCAGTAGAGTGGGTGTGCTTATCAGGTATTGCTAAACAATTATACCGTTTAAATAAAGTTTCTTTGCCACTGGAGGCTAACAAGGATATATCGGATTTTAAATTTTATATGAATGATGTTGGTTTGTGTTGTGCTAGCCAAAATGTCATAGCTCAAGATATTATATTTGATGATAATGATTTTGAATTTAAAGGCGGGCTTACCGAAAATTATGTCCATAATCAATTGATTCTAAATGGTGCTACTCCTTATTATTGGAAAAGTAAATCTGATGCCGAAGTTGATTTTATTGTGCGAATTGATGGGGATATAATACCGATTGAGGTTAAGTCTAGTGAGAACACTCGCAGTAAAAGTTTACAGTTTTTTATGAAGACTTATCCAGCTAAATATGCTATCCGTGTTTCCGCAAAAAATTTTGGCTTTGAAAATAATATAAAATCTATTCCGTTATATGCTGTGTTCTGTTTAGAATTTTAAAAGTAAAACCTTCGTCTTTGCTAGAATAAAGCCTTTTACTTTTATCAAATATTGTAATAGTTTATTTTTAATTTCAATAGGTATAGTAGAGGTTTTGGAAGAGATTAAATGACGTTAACATATATGTAGTTTAATATTTGAATACGATTACTTAGTGTGGTCGTATTTTTTTATACAAAATATGACATTTTAAGCATTCGTTATTGTTGACAAGAAACATTTTTGAATGTATACTTACTATAATTGTTTACTTTAAGAAAAAAGGATTAGGTTATGACTGATAGAGGGTTTTCTATTTTTGGTATTTTTGTAAATTGGTACGGTGTAATCATAGCATTTGGTATGATGCTTGGGATTTTTTTAGCTATAAAGACTATGAAAAAACAAGGTTTCAAAGTTGATACCGTTATTGACATAGCCTTAGTATGTATTCCATCAGCTATTATAGGTGCTAGGCTTTATTATGTGATTTTTTATACACACGACTACACTTTCTGGGAAATATTTAAGATATGGGAAGGTGGTATGGCGATATATGGTGGTGTGATAGGTGGTTTTATAGGGCTTTTGATTTACTGCTTGGTAAAGAAAATTGATTTACTAAAAGTCTGTGATGCTGTTGCTCCTTGTCTAATCTTGGGTCAGGCAATAGGTAGGTGGGGCAACTTTACTAATCAAGAAGCTTACGGCAATCTAGTCACTGATCCTAGTCTTCAATTCTTTCCTTTTGCTGTGCAGATAAGTAGTGCACACTATACTCCAGAAGCGTCAGAAGCTGTAATCAATGCTTTCGGAACGTTAGTAGATAGTGCGTGGTTTCAAGCTACCTTTTTCTATGAGAGTATGTGGAATTTTATAGTATTAGCGGTATTGCTTTTGGTCTTCTATAAAGTGGGTATTCGTGGTCTAACTACTTGTTGTTACTTTGTGTTGTACGGGCTAGGAAGATTTGTTATAGAGGGATTAAGACTTGATAGTTTGTACTGGGGACCATTTAGAGTTAGCCAAGTACTGAGTCTATTATTAGTAATTGGCTTTATTGGATTTGCGACATATTTGATTATAAAAGAATACTTAAAGAAAAAGAAAAATTTAAATAGTTCTGACAAGCAAAAAAGTGAAAATGTCTTGAATGATAGTGGAGGAGAGAAAGGTGAAGTTTTCTAAACAAAAAAATGGTTACAATATAGATGAAGTGGATAACTATATAACTTCTGTAACTTACAATTATGAAAATCAACTTGCTGGACAAAAAGAGCGAATACATACACTCCAAGATGAAAATGAGCGATTAAAAAACGATTTAAAGTCATTTACAGATAAAGAATCAAATATTAATAGTGCACTCTTAATAGCTGTTGACAAGGCAAAGCAGATTGAAGAGGGCAGTCGTAAGGTATATGAACTTGAGATACAAAGGCTAAGACTTTTATTTAACAAATATAGAGATTTTTTAGATAAGCTTATTGAGGAAAACCCAAACGCAAAAGATATAGCGACAACAAAGCAAATTGTAGCCGATTTCAAGCAAGAAATAAATAAGGCACTTAGCAAAAATTTTAGCGTGCAGGTAAAAGACGTTTCAGCATATGATCCTATGCGTAATTTACTTAACAAGATGAATAACTATATAGCTAAGCGAAACAAAAATGCCAAGCAAGAAGAAGCATCAAGAGAACCGGAAAAGCCACATCATCACGAACACGCAGAGCCATCACATCATTATTCGCCGTCAAAGATTAAACCAATTGCGAATATTGAATTAGACAATGACGACCATTTTGAAAATTTGGTAGATAAGTTTTTGGAAGTGGGTGATGGTGAAGAAAAAAATGCGTTAGCTCAAAAAATTATGAATCATACTGGTTTTGATTTAAGAGAAGCAGTTAACCCTACCGAAGACCTTGAGGATATAATGAAATTTTTTGATTTCTATGAGGGCGATAAATAACCGCCTTTTTATATTTAATGTTGTTGAAAAAGTTTTAAAAAAATGTTACACTAAAAAAGTCGATGCTCAAGTTTTATTTTTTTTGAATTAAGCTATTTTATAGCAATATAAAAAAATTATGAATATATCTTTTATATGCTAATTTAGCTACTTACTTTTATTGGAGGAAATATGAGTTTTACAATTTTTACAGAGGTGACTGCGGATTTACCAGAAGATTATATCAAGAAAAATGACATCAATGTAATGGATTTGCCTTGTTATATTAATGATGAGTTGGTTTCTAGTGACCCTAAAAAGTTTTATGATTTGATGCGTAGTGGCGTACTACCTACAACTTCCTTACTTAATGTTGATAATCTCGTTAGTGCTTTTGAGCCTCATTTAAAACAAGGTGAGAAGATACTTTATATTGCTTTTAGTTCGGCTCTTAGTGGCACGTATGACAATGGTGTAAAGGCTAAGGAATTGTTAGAGCAAAAATACCCTAATCAACTTTTTGTATTAGATAGTAAATGTGCTTCAATGGGGCAGGGGCTACTAGTGGATTATGCTGTAGAATTAAGAAATCAGGGCAAAGATCTGGAAGAAGTATTTGAAATATTGAATAAAGAATTATATCAAATATGTCATTACTTTACGGTAGATAACTTGTTTCATTTGTATAGGGGCGGTAGAGTTAGCCGTACAAAAGCAATGCTGGGTACAGTATTACAACTCAAGCCTGTATTGCACGTGGATGAGCATGGTAAACTAATCCCTATCAGTAACGCTCGTGGCAGAAAAAAATCTTTAAAAATGCTTGTTGATTTTATGAAAGAAAAATGTCAAGACAATATACCAAGCAAAGTATTTATAAGTCATGGTGATTGTCTTGAAGATGCAGAATATGTTGCCGAACTTGTAAAAGAGCAATTTGGCATCAATGATATTACTATCAATTATATAGGTACAGTGATTGGTACACATTCTGGACCTAATACAGTAGCATTATTTTTTAAGACACCTAATTTAAGATAATTTTGTTTAGTTATAATTAAAAGAGCTTTTAGCTCTTTTTATTTTAATTTTAATAAGCAAAATAGTAACTTAACTAATTGTTTGCGAAAATTGTCAATTTATGGTAAAATGTGCAAGTTAGAGGTGATGCAGTGTGTTAACAAGAGAAAAGCACATATTAGCTAATAGACCGTTGTTTTTTGCTTTTGTTGCGCTAATAGCTGGTATATTATTAGCGTTTTCTTTTGTATACAATTTATCACTCTTGATTGTTTTATCTGTGATTACGTACATCGCATTTGTTTTATTACTAGTCAGACGCAAGTTTGATACCTGCTTAATTATGTTTGTGGCCCTAATTATTGGTGTTTTGGCTTTTGTGATATGCTTTTCAATTTACAAAGCTAATTACATTGAAACCCAAACTTATAAAGTAGTAGGTAAAGTAACAGATTCTTTTATCAAAGAAGATAACTACAGCATAGTGACTTTAGAAAATTGTAAGATATATTTAGATGATGAGTTGATAACTAGTGGTAGTGTATCGGTTTTTGTTTCGGGTAGTGGTGGGTTTACTTATGGTGATGTAATAGAATTTGAGGCAGTAGTTAGTACAGAGGAATTTACGGATTTTGGGTCGCCGTCTTATTCGGTGATTAACGGCGTGATCTATAATGCTACTATATCCAATGATGATATTTCTGTGCTAGACAATTATTTAACTATTGATGAGAGTGTGAGAATTGCAGTAAAAGAACGAATAGAAAGTTATTTTAATCCGACTCAAGCTGGTCTAGCGTATGGCTTAATATTTGGTGACCGTCAATTACTTGATGCCAGTATAACTGAAAGCTTTCAGTATTCAGGTATTGCACATTTATTAGCGGTAAGTGGTGTAAATGTAAGTATTATGTTTGGCTTGTTAGGTGCTTTATTAAATAGATTTAGCAAAAATAAGGTCTTAAACTTGATATTGCTAGCTGTGCCTGTCTTGTTGTTTTTGTGGCTTTGTGGTTTCGCTCCTAGTGTATGTAGAGCAGGTTTGATGTTTCTTATTATGTATTTTGCATCAGCAGTCCATAGGAATTATGATGCTTTAAATAATTTGTCTTTGGCAGGCATCATATTACTACTATTTAATCCGTTGGATTTGTTTAATGTCGGCTTTTTGTTATCTTTCAGTTGTATTTTAGGTATGATTTTGTTTAATGACTATTTTATTCAAAAGTTAGCGTTACTTAAAAATAAATTTTTACAAATTTCTATTGCCACTTGTTTATCTACCACCATTATGACCTTGCCATTTATGTGTCAATACTTTGGCTATTTTAGCGTATTTGGTTTATTAACAAACTTTATCATATTGCCAGTATTTGAGATTGCTTTCATTGCCCTGATGATAGTGGTACTTGTCGGATTGATATTACCATTTCAATTCTTGTTTGATATTGTTGGTGAATTACTTGCGACAATTATTTATATTTCAAAGGCAATAGCTGATATTGATTACTCTATCATTTATGTTGTGCCATTTACTATGACTATGAGTGTGATATTTACATTTACGATGTTTTTAATAAGTCGTAAAGTGATGATAGAAAAACGTTATAAAAGGATACTCGCTTTAGGTATGTGCGTAGTACTTGTATTATCTGGTTTGTTTGGGGTGATGAAATACAACAATAATGTAAGCGTCATAAACACAAACGTTCAATCTATCACTATACGTGGCGATACGACTAGTGTTATAGGGTTTCCGTCAAATTCTCAAGATTTGTCTATGTTGAATAGATTTAACTTTGAAGCTCTTATACTAAAGGTGGATAATATTGTTCTTGTCGATTCCACTTTTATCAAACTCGATAGAATTACAGAATTTGTTGATAAGTATCATGTCAATAATATTTACATTTTGGAAAGTTGTTTGGATAAATATAATTATATTTTAGAAGATAGTAATTTGGGTGATAAAACTTCCGTAATGTTATTTGACACAGTCTATGATTTCGGTTATAATGTAGTAGCAAAAAGTTATAGCAAGCAAAGCTTTTATTTTGAAATAATTACCGACAATAGCTCTCTGTCTATTATTGACTCCGAAAGGTTTAGCGCAGATGATTTATCTTTGCTAATTAATAGTTTGGATGGGCATTATATTATTGATGGAGAGTCTGAGAATACCAAAGTCTATAAAAGTGATAGTTATTATAACGTAAATTTAGAGGATGTAGTATGAAGTTTACTGAATTAAAAAGAGCTTTAAGGTCAAAAATTGAGCCCGTATATATCTGTTATGGCGATGACCGTATGGTTATGGAGATAGCTGTATCTCATATAATGGAGGCCACTAAAGGCGAACTCCCTGAGTTTGATGTAACCACGTTTAATGATAAGGCGGATATAGCTGATATATTCGAAAGTTTAAATACTTTGCCGATTTCCGCTCCAAAACGTGTTACATATCTTAAGGACTTTAATTTAAAAACCATAAAAGAACAAATATCAGATTACGCAAAAAATCCTAATACAACTTCAGTGCTTGTGGTAACCACTTACGAAGAAGTCCAAATTGATAATGCGGTGATGGTGGATTGTAATAGATTAGACAAGCCGATTTTAACGCTTAAGGTCACAAAGGAATTAAAAGAAAGAGGTTGCACTATTGATAATGATGCTTTAAGCTTGCTTATAGATTATTGTGATAACGATTTGGGGCGAATAACGCAAGAAACGTTAAAACTATCAGCAAATAAACATATCACACTTAAAGATGTTCAAGAAAATACTAACAAAGCTGAAAATTATAATGTCTTTGCCTTGACTGAAAGCCTAGGTAAAAAAGATGCAAAATCAGCAATTAAGGCCATAGATTATTTATTACAAGATGACAGTAAAAAAGGAGTCATCAGTGCTATTTACAATCATTTTCATAGATTGTTTTACATAGCGGTCAATCCTTTGCTTAGTGATGATGAGGTAGCTTCTCAACTGGGAGTTAAGAGTTACGCCATAAAGGTTAGTAGACCTCAAGTTAAGTATTTTGGAGTGAAAAGACTAAAAGAAATTTTGGATTTGATAAGAGAGGCCGACTTAAATACCAAGACTACGTGGGCGAGCGTTGAAACTTATGCCTATTACCTTGTATTAAACATCCTTAATAAAAAATAGGAGATAATTTGATGGAATTTTTTAATTTAAAAATAAGTAACAAAATTTGGGCTTTTGTTTGTGCTGGGCTTATATTGTTTGTTGGGTGTTTTATGGCGACATTACCCTTTATACATATGTTTGATATAGTATCTGCTTTCAGTGCATTTGGTATAATTGTAGGGTGTGCACTATTTATAATGGCGGTAGTTTTAGCTCTTGTAACCGTTACTTATCTTACACTTCGAGATTTTTCAAAGCTTGATATGGGACAGTATTATTTCGGTTGTGCTGTGTTATTAGGTTTGCTAGGTTGTATTTGGGGTGGCGGAGTATTTATCATGGGCTTTTGGCCGTATTTGGCTATGTTTGTTGGTGTGGTGCTACTTATTGTTTGTAGTGCTATCTACCTATGGTTACATCATAAAAGATTTTGTCAGTATTATGGTGAGAACGCTTTAAATTGTTTTAAACGTAGTCGATTTATAGTGTACCTAGTTGTTACTGTATGTCTAGTATTTTGGTTGATTATATAGAGGAGTAGGTTATGAAAAAGTATTTGTTGATTTTAATAGCCTCATTAGTTTTATTTATAGTCCCTTTTAATAGTACTTCTATTGTTAAAGCACAAGAAACGGCTACTATACAGATAGTGCGTGCGGATATAGATGAGTATCTGTCACAAGGTGGAGTAAGTAGAGTAGCATATACCAGCGGAGAGTTGAAGTCTGCGAACTTTCTAGCTAATAAAATGAGAAATTTAGGTTTGGAGTATTTTAGTGGGGATTCTTATTTGCAAACTTTTGGTGCTGGTGATGAGACCAGTCAAAATGTAATTGGTGTGAAGCAATCTAGCGTAAGTGATAAAATAGTTATCCTCGGGGCACATTATGATAGTCATAAAGATGCTTTAAGTGCTGTGTATGACAATGCAAGTGGCGTAAGTATTGTGCTTGCTTTGATGGAGGCTTTAAAGGATGTATCATTACCATACGATGTGGTTTACATCTTTTATGGAGCTGAAGAGGTGGGAATGAAAGGTTCTAATCATTTTGTAGAAAGCTTAAGTGCATTGGTTACAAAAAATATTTTATTAGCTATGAATTTTGACTCTATTGGTGTTGGTGAATATACATACTACTTTGCTGGAGATACTTTAAATGGGCATAAGAAGTTATTTGAAAATAATTCTTATAATATTATAAATTATCCTGAGTATCCACGTGCAAATTATTTGGCTGGGTCTCCATCTTTTGGCTATGGGCATATAGGGCTTCAATCAGATAATTTGTCATATGTTAGTAATTCTATACGTTCTATAACATTTTTTAGCGGTAACGCTACCGACGTGGCTTTAGGATTTAGGGAAAGTGCGTATAATGACAATGTTCATCATACAAAAAATGACAATTTAAATTATATCCTAGAGGTTTATCCAGATTTTATAAATCGAATAAATAACGTAGCAAATCTAACATTTGATACATTAACTAGTAGTAATTTTTATACCGAGATGATAAATATGAGTCCCGGCATTAATCTTAATTTTTTTAGCGACAAAATCATTATAGTTTGTGTCGGCTTAATAGGGTTGATTTTTGTCAATAGATTTTTAACTCAAAAGGTAAATAAATCTTTAAATAAGAACTAAAATAATAATTTTAAGCATATCTTATAAAAAAAATATAGGAGTGCTTTTTTTATGGAATCAAAAGTTGAATTATTAAAAGATAAGACAGTAGATATAATTTATTTTGTAAAGCAAGGCGAAACCTTGTCCAGTATAGCTGATAAATTTAAGACAACCAAAGAGATTATAATAGAAGACAATCAACTAACAGAAGTAGAGGAAGGTGATATACTTTGGATACGAAAACGTAATATGTCTGTCTATGTAGTTAAGCCTGCGGACACATTGCAAAAAGTAGCACAAAAAAATGGCGTATCTGTAGCACATATCAGAGAAGTTAATAAACTAAAAAGCGACTCACTTTATGTGGGACAAAAAATAATTATTTGATAAAAAGCAAGATATATTAGCACTATTACTTCTTAATTAGGTAAATAATAGTTGAATTAAGCGTAATGGTTTTAAGCAAAGTACTTGCTTTTTTTGACAAATTTGTTAAAATAAAATATGATTTTTTCGTAAGAAGGTTAATTATGATAGAAGTTAAAGAAGTTAGTAATAAAAAAATGCAAAAAGAATTTTTAAATTTACCTCTAAAGATGTACAAAGATAACCCTTATTTTGTACCACCACTTTATTCAGATGAGAAAAATATTTTTTCACCTAAAAAGAATGTATATTTTAATGATTGCGAAATTGTGTACTATAATGCCTATAAGGATGGCAAGATGGTGGGACGTATTGGAGGGATAATCCATAACGCTTATAATAAAAAGGTCAATGAAAAACGTGTTCGTTTTACAAGATTTGACTGTATAGACGACGTTGATGTCGCTAAGGCACTTTTTGATAAGGTGGAAAGCTGGGCTGTTGGCAAGGGTATGGAAGTCGCTCATGGTCCACTAGGTTTTAGTGACTTAGAGAGAGAAGGCTTACTTATAGAAGGTTTTGATGAGTTAAGTACTTTTGAAGAACAGTATAATTATGAATATTATGCCAAGCTTATAGAAGCTTGTGGTTATCAAAAGGAAGTGGATTGGGTAGAATATCAAATTGATATGCCCAAAGAGCCATTGACTAAAATTCAAAGTATTAGCGAAAAAGTTTTAAAGAAGTATAATCTTAAAGTAGTGGAATTCAAATCAAAAAAAGAGATTTTAGACAACTATGCAGACAAAGTACTTGATCTATTAGATGAAGCGTACGGGGATCTATATGGGACAGTGCCGTTTACAGATA
Organism: uncultured Clostridia bacterium; assembly: GCA_944349765.1. Classification (GTDB taxonomy): domain Bacteria; phylum Bacillota; class Clostridia; order Christensenellales; family UBA1242; genus CALVNN01. The sequence goes on from CALVNN010000013.1 coordinate 25,219, forward strand.
AAATGCGTAAGTCTTTGATTGAACAATTCAAATTGATTCTTAATAAAGATTTGATAGTTGTTGTAGAAGATGAAAACAAAGAAGTGGTGGCCTTTGGTATATGTTTGCCATCACTTGCAAAGGCTGTGCAAAAATCAAAAGGTCATTTAACTCCTGCTTGTATAGTTAAGATTTTAAAAAATGTACGTCATCCAGAAATGATGGACTTAGCTTTGATTGGAGTCAAGAAAGACCACCAAAATCGTGGGATAAATGGTATTGTTATAAATATGATTATAAATAATGCTATCAAAATGGGGATAAAGGTGGCAGAGACAAATCTAAACCTTGAAGAGAATGAAAAAGTGCAATCTCAATGGAAGTTTTTTGAGCATAGAATGCACAAGAGAAGACGTGCTTATGTAAAACGTTTAGTGTAATAAGTAAAAAGGAGTAAAGCAAATGGGATTTTTAAATTGGCTTATGAAAGGTGTTGACGTGGAAGAGAAGCAACAAGTAGTAGATATTGAAGAAGAAATTGTTCAAGATACACCTCAAAATAATGTGCAAAGTCAAAATGTTAATGTCAACCGTGTGGGGAATATGCCACCTTTTGAAAATAGTCTGGATAACTTAAAAAATTTATCCAACTTAGAAAAAAGCAGTAGCCTAAATGTAAGTATTCCTATGTCCGCCCCACAAACAGACTATATTAATGTTACGCCACCAAGGCAAAAATCTCAAATAGTTGTATTTAAAATAAACAATATGAAAGATTTGCAATTAGCTATAAAACATTTAGCGTCTAAGCAACCCTGCGTTTTAAATATGGAAGCTCTGAGCAAACGTGAAATGCTAAAGATAATGGATTACCTAAATGGTGCAGTATATGCACTTTCTGCTACAGTACATAGGATGCAAGGTAAGCTGTATTTAGTTAGCCCAGAAGGTATGGAGATAGCCCTTCAAGAAAAGAAAAAAGACAAAAAGAGGAGATATTAATTGATATTAAAGGTTTTGATTTTTGCAGGTGTTTTTGCTCTTGATATGATATCTAAGGCACTGCTAGATTACAAAAATATCCCTTTGATTGATGGTGTAATATCTTTTACGTATGTCCATAATACAGGAGCCGCATGGGGAATATTTGGTAATTCTACGTGGTTACTTGCAATATTTAGTTTGATATTTGTTATTGTCTTTATTTATTTTGATAGGAAACTTAAGATAGAAAATACACTTTATAAAATAAGTTTTGCATTGGTGCTAGCGGGTACTATTGGTAATATGGTGGATAGAGTGGTGCTTGGCTATGTAAGAGACTTTATTTACTTGGATTTTTTAAAGACATACCCTGTATTCAATGTGGCTGATATGAGTTTGGTTATAGGTATGATATTACTCGCTATATATATTATATTTCTTCATAAGCCAGCGAAAAAAGAGGCACCAAATGAATAAATATGTGGGCATTAGGCTTGATAAAGCAGTGCTTGATATGCATCCAGAAATTAGTCGTAGTCATATTAAGACGCTTATCCAAAACGGGGACATATTGGTTAATGATACAAAGCAAAAAGCAGGTTATATTATAAGAAATAACGATGAAATTACAGTTCAAATACCTAAGGTAAAACCTTTGGAGGTTAAAGCTGAAAATATTTTTCTTGATATTGTGTATGAAGATAATGATCTGGCAATTATAAATAAGCCACAAGGGATGGTTGTACACCCAGCAAATGGCAATGAGAATGGTACTTTAGTGAATGCTTTGCTTTATAATATAAAAGATTTAAGCGGTATAAACGGCGTTATCAGACCTGGTATAGTTCATAGATTGGACAAAGACACTTCTGGTTTATTGATTATAGCTAAAAATGACTTAGCACATAAGAACCTAGCCAAGCAAATTGAAACAAAGCAATGCAAGCGTATATATCATGCTATAGTACACAACGCACCAAAAGAAGATGTAGGTGAAATTATTACAAATTATGGGCGTCATCCTACAGACCGAAAGAAAATGGCTGTACTTGAAAGTAGTAATAGAGTGGCACATACAAAGTATACCGTATTAGAAAGATTAGGGCAGTTTACGTATATGGAATTTGAATTAAAGACTGGACGTACGCACCAAATACGTGTTCATTGTGCTTATATGGGTATACCTATTGTCGGTGATAAGACTTATGGCGTGAAAGAGAAATTCAAATTTGAGGGTCAACTTTTACACGCAAAAAAAATTGAATTTACTCATCCTTCTACTGGTGAGTATATGAGTTTTGAAGTGGAATTACCTGATTATTTTGAAAAATTTTTAAATCTTTTAAGGTTAAAAGTGCAATAGTAGTTGCCTTTTAACTCTTTTTTTTGTATAATAATTATGTTGATTATTTTATAAAGGAGATGTGTCGAATGGCTAATAAAGATTTCAGAAGCCTTCTTAACCTTTTGGCTTTTGTTGCAATAGGTCTTGTAGGTGTTGCTTTGCTTTTGGCTAATGTCGGCTTGAGTGGCGATATTAGTAGTGCTTTAACCTTGGTAGCTAACTTGCTTGCATACATTATTACTGCCGTTGCTGCGTTCTATTTTGTTAGAAATAAGAATAACGTTTGGCTTTGGGTTGTTTATGCAGTAGCTTTAGTTTTGATTGTAATTAGTTATATTATATAGTATGAAGAAATTATTCAAACCAAACAGTATAGTTATAATGGTTTTTGCTGTATTAGGGATTATTAGCTTTGGTATTGCTTTTAAAGTATACTTTTTTTCGTATGTAAGTTTTATATGTTTTGCAATTACTTTCGCTTTGATGGGTATAAGCTTTTTAGCGGAATACAATAAATATAAGGTGCAATTAGAGATCGCTAAACACGAAGCTATAGAAAAGCTTAGTGAAAGATATGATAAGCAATACGTAGAAATGGTGTTTGATCCAAGCAGTATGGAAAATGACTTCAAAAAACAATACATCAAATATAAAGTGATGGGAATAATTTCTATTATAGTGGCTGTTGTATTCATATACACTTTAATTTCATATATATAATTTTTATCTAAAGCAATGATGAGAGTTTTGGGTGTGTCCAAAGCTCTTTTTATTTTTTTGTTTAGTAGTGCGTTTTTTGTTCTATTTTGGATTTTCATTACATAGCATATAGCAAAAGTGCTTGTCTATAAGCGAAAAGGAGTAGAAATGAAATCTAAAAAGAAAATTATTTGGTATACACTAGGGATAATTATTTTTTGCGTAATAGTCGGTGTGGTATATAGTCTTTTCTTTATGGTGGAAGCTAGGGAACTTGCCAAAAAATCTCTTAGTGAAGTGAGACAAAACTTTTTTATTGCGAGTGATGATTTAAGTAATGTTAGTTTAAGTTCTGGATATAGAGAAGATCCTTACGCTATTGATGGTGTGCATAACGAAATGGTCCCTTTTGGGGTGATTGTTTTTAGAACATCTCTTAGTAATGTGAGTGAGCCTTCTTATACTATGACCGTGAATGAAAACACTTATGACGGAGTAATGGAGCGTAATCCATATGACAATACTTTTGTTGCTGATATAGAGAGTTTGGTGCCTGATGATGCTACGGTTACGTTGACAGTAAGTATTGAAGATGATACATATACATTTAATTTTACCAACATTAGCAAAGACTGGCTCATAGACTGCGATCAAGCTTTTGAATTAGGTCTTGAAAGTCTGGACGAGTATGTACAATCATTGAAAAAGGGAAATAAGTTTATGGGTGAGTGCTATGTGAAAGTTGTTAGTGACCCAAATAACTTATTAAACATATATTATTGGTATGTAGCGATTGTAGATACTGAAGGTAATTCACACGCAGTTGTAATAGATTCAACTAGCGGTGAAGTGCTTAGTCAAAACTAAAATTTACAAGAAAAATAATTATAAAAAGATTGGCATTTGGATAAAAAATATTGCCAATCTTTATTTTTAATGGTATACTACATGTGAAATTATTTATTTGGAGTTATAATGAACGATACCGAACAAAGAAACTTAATATGGCGGGTGGTCGCTCTTACCACATCTATTTTAGTGCTACTAACTACTTTAGTGGTTGTTCTTTGTGCTATTTTAGCTCCTAGAGCTTATGGTGATTTTATTACCGCTTTAGGCTTTAAAAATGCTGGTTTGGTATCATATGAATATAATTACCATAAGACAAATGATATCAATGACCTGTACTATTTAAATATGAAAAGTATTTTAGCAGATAATGATAAGTATATAAAAAAATCATATGAATTATTATCTAGTGAGGCGGATTATTTTGATTTTATTGAGTTTGTAGAGCAAGAAAATATCAATGCTTCTATTAGCAAGATGTCTATGATATTTGTAAGCAATGAGGATGACTACTTAAAAGGTAATTATGTACAAGCACTCTATAATTTGGGTGAGCAAGGTTCATTTTTGTATGCATATAATGACCTAAAAGCCACTGTCGTGACTGATTTAGAGGCAAGGTATAATTTTGTTGTAGGTTATTATATAACTATTGCTGATAGCAGTGACATACAAAAAAATATAACCGAGCAAGTGGCTGTTGATATTGAGAATTATAAAAATCAGCTACTCAATTTATACAACTCATATGACGGTGTTGATGAAGTAGAAAAATATAGATTATCGGTTATAAATTATAGAATTATTAATATTTTAAGTTCAATGAGAAAGATTAATGAGACTTTGGGGTATTATGAATTGCAAGAGCTTGATGATCTTGCAAGACAATTAAGTGAAGAGCTATTAACTCTAACTAGATAATTTATTCTAGATTGTGGAGGTGGATATATGGACAAGATGCATAATACAGAAGAAAAACAAGAACAGGCTATTTTAGTGGGTGCTGATTTTAAATCAAAAGAAATCATTGAGGAGAGCCTGAGCGAATTGTCAGGGTTGGCGTCAACAGCTAATATAGAAGTGCTTGCAACGTTGGTACAGCCTTTAAGAGAGCACAATTCAGCGACTTTTATAGGCTCAGGTAAGGTTGAAGAACTAGCAAATCTTGTTCAAGAAAAAAATGCTGATTTGGTTATATTTGACGAGGAATTAAGCGGGTCTCAAATTAGAAACTTAGAGGATGCTGTAAATGCTAGAGTCATAGATAGAAGTATGTTGATTTTGGATATTTTTGCATCAAGAGCAAAGACTAATGAGGGCAAGCTTCAGGTGAAATTAACCCAACTTAAGTATATACAGCCTAGACTTTCGGCTATAAGTAAGTCTTATGGAAGGTATGGCGGTGGCGTAGGGATGCGTGGAGCAGGCGAGACAGAGCTAGAACTTAATAAACGTATTGTTCGCGACAAAATACACGATTTGACCGAGCAAATACAAAAACTAAAACAGCAAAGAGATCTGATGCGTAAGCAACGAACAAAAAATAATCAAAAAGTGGTGGCTATAGTTGGATATACCAATGCTGGCAAAAGTACCTTGCTTAATGCACTTAGTAAAAGTGATGTGTACGCTGATGATAAGTTATTCGCGACTCTAGATACTACAACTAGACAAGTTTGCCTAGATTATTTGCATAAGTTTTTGCTTGTAGATACGGTTGGTTTTATTAATAAACTGCCACATGAATTTATTGAAGCCTTTCAGGCAACATTAGAAGAGGCTGCAAGTGCTGACCTTATATTGCACGTAGTTGATAGAAGTAATCCTCAATATCAAAAACACATCGAAGTCGCAAATAATGTCTTGAATAAAATAGGTGCTGGCAATATCCCACAACTACTTGTATACAACAAAGTTGATAAGATAGAAAATTATCAGGACGAAGGGGTGTTTGTCATAAGTGCTAAAAATAAGATAAATTTGGATGAATTAAAATTAAAAATAACATCTATGCTTTTTGATGATATTAATGTATAGATGAGTATACAAGGGTACGTTTTATATGTACCCTTTTTCAAAAAATTGTAAAAAATATTCAAAATCTCTTGACTTTTTATTTGTGAAGTGGTATATTTAATTCAGTTGTTTTATGAGAAGCAACAATGGGTTGGGTACAATTTAATGAGAATTGCACCTTTGTTGGTAATCCGATTTATTTTGTGCTAGTAGCTCAGTTGGAAGAGCATCGCCCTTCTAAGGCGAGGGTCGGGGGTTCGAACCCCTCCTGGCACACCAACCATTTTTATGGTGGATGTAGCTCAGTTGGTTAGAGCGCCAGATTGTGGATCTGGAGGTCGTGGGTTCGAGACCCATCTTCCACCCCATAGTGGGGTATCGCCAAGTGGTAAGGCACGAGACTTTGACTCTCGCACTCGTTGGTTCAAATCCAGCTACCCCAGCCATTATCCTAACTTTAGGATTTATTGGGGTATCGCCAAGCGGTAAGGCTCGGGATTCTGATTCCCGCATTCGAGGGTTCAAATCCTTCTACCCCAGCCACTTTTGTTAGGTTTATTTATGGTTCATTAGCTCAGTCGGTAGAGCACTTGACTTTTAATCAAGGTGTCCGGAGTTCGATTCTCCGATGAGCCACCATTTGCATAATTTATTTTGCGCCTGTGGCGGAATTGGCAGACGCGCTAGACTTAGGATCTAGTTCGAGAGAGTGGGAGTTCAAGTCTCTTCAGGCGCACCATTGTTATGCATATTTCCGCTAATTTGTAGCCATTGCTACGAAGCGAAAGGGGTTCCCCGGCCCCCCGAAGGGAAAATCCGGGGATTATGGACTTTTAGCTCAGTTGGCAGAGCAACTGACTCTTAATCGGTGGGTCCGGGGTTCGAGCCCCCGAAAGTCCACCAAGGCCCCTTAGAGGTGTTTTTTTTTGTAAATACGAAGAATAGATTGAGAGTCGGTTCTGACTCTTAAGCGGTGCGCGTGCGTAAAGAAATTTGCGGAATGAGCAAATTTCAGCCAAAGCGGGCGAGCAAGTCATTTGCGAGACGGAGGGGACCAAAGCCCCCGAAAGTCCACCAAGGCACCAGATCGGAAGAGCGTCGTGTAGGGAAA
>CALVNN010000014.1 GCA_944349765.1 uncultured Clostridia bacterium
CAGATCAAAAGTGGTATAATCTTCTTAGCTTTGGTAAACGGACATCCTAAAATCCTTAACCTACGTGAAATCATATACTATTACTTAGAGTATCAAAAGGATGTTATTTATAGAAGGACAAAATTTGATCTTGAAAAAGCACAAGAAAGAGAACATATTGTAAAAGGTTTAGTAATAGCATTAGCTAATATTGATGAAGTTATTGCTATCATCAAGGCAAGTAAAGAAAAGAACGAAGCTATTGTAAAATTATGTGAAGCTTTTGAGCTTAGCGAGAAACAAGCAATAGCTATACTTGATATGAAATTACAAAGGTTGACAAACCTTGAAGTACAAAAATTACAAGAAGAGTTAGCAGAGCTTGAGAAATTGATAGCAGAGTTAACTGACATTTTAAATACACCATCAAAAATATTAGATATAATTAAAAAAGAAATTTTGGAAATTAAAGATAGATATAATACTCCAAGGAATAGTGAAATCTGTATAAATTATGACGATATTGATATTGCTGATTTGATTCCTAGAGAAGACGTGGTAATCAGTATGACCCATTTAGGCTATGTAAAAAGGTTGCCAGTAAGCGAATATCGTGCACAACATAGAGGCGGAGTCGGTGTTACCGCACATAAGACTAAGGATGAAGACTTTGTGGAAAGGCTATTTGTAAGCAATACTCATGATGATTTATTATTCTTTACCAATATGGGTAAAGTCTATGTGATTAAAGGCTATGAAATTCCAGAAGCTCAAAGGACAGCTAAAGGTAGAGCTATTATCAATCTATTGCCTTTGGGTGCTGATGAACATGTTTCGGCTGTTGTCAGACGTAAAGAGGGTGATAAAGGCAACTTCATTATGGCTACTCGTTTAGGACTTATAAAGAAGACTATTTCTAGTGAATTTGATAAGATTAGAAAGAATGGTAAAGTAGCTATAACATTAAGAGAAGGTGACGAATTAATAGGCGTATGCTTAACTAATGGCAATAACAATATATTAATAGGTTCATCAGGCGGTAAATGTATTAACTTTAACGAAAATGCTATCAGAAATTCTTCACGTATAGCTCAAGGCGTGAAGAGTATAAATCTATCTGCTGGTGAGACTGTTGTAGGTATAACTATAGTAGATGATAGTGCAGAAGTACTGACCATCACTGAGAATGGATATGGTAAGCGTACTCCTATTACAGAGTATCGTGAACAAGGTCGTGGCGGTAAAGGTACTAAGGCTGGAGTGTTTAATGAGGTTACTGGAGGACTAGTAGCATTTAAGACCGTTAATGAGAATCAAGATGTTATCATTATTACGGACAGTGGCACTATAATCAGAACACCAGCTAGTGATATTAGATTAATTGGTAGATTGACTAAGGGTGTTAAGTTGATGCGTGTAAGCGAAAATGCTAAGATAGTATCTGTGGCTGTGGTTGATTCTGAAGAAAAATTAGCGGACTCAGAAGACTCTTTAGATGAAGCTAATACTACTGAGTCAATAGGTGAGGTAGAACAAAACTTACCACTAAAAGACGAAGAATAAAAGAGGTGATTGAGCTATGAAAAAGTTAAAGTTAGATGCTGAGCATATTCGTCGTTTAAGATTGAGAGAAGAATTTAGTGACGAATATAAATATTTGAACACTTTAATACGTGCAAATGCTCCTACAGTATATGCTATTTTCAAATATGCTTTTTATGACGTCAAAGATGGTAGAGAATTACTAATTAAGAGGGGAATAAGAGGCAAACTCAATAAATATTTGGACTATATAGACGAAAAAGAGCTAAAATATCTTATTAGAGGTCTGAAAAAAATAAATGCTTTTTGTACTCAGCCAAATACCAAATACAAAGGATTTACCGAAATATATATGCAAATGGCAAAAATGGGTAAAAAATTAAGGTACCAATTCTTTAGGACGTACAAGGTTTACCCAGAAAATAATCCTCTTTGTAATCTTGCTACACGCTATATTAAATCTGCAGCTAAAAAGCAAGAAATTAAAGTACTAACTAATGGTAAGTCCTTGCAAAAATTGCAAAACGAGTATGATATATTGTTACAGGAAAGAAATCGTCTAAATGAAGAAATAGAGCAAACTAATCGTAAATTACTTTCAGCACAGTTGGAAGTACTTCAAAACAATGAAAACAAGCAAAAAAATAAAAATAAAGATAAATAATAATAAGAGATAGGTCATAAGACCTATCTTTTTATCTAAAACTACTTGCAATTTTAGCGTAGTTATTGTATAATAAACGTATATTTTAAGAGAACTTAAAATATCCTTGCATTCTTATGAATGCCTAAGTCCAAAAGGAGGTAAAATATGAAGAAATACGAAGCTTTAGTTGTTCTTTCACCTGACTTGACTGACGAGCAAAAAGATGCTACTATCAAGAAGATTTTTGCACCAGTTGAACAAGGTAAAGGTACTATTGATGGTGTAGATAAGTGGGGCGTTAAAAAGCTTGCTTATCCTATCAAATTTAAGCGTGATGGGTTCTTTGCTGTAGTTACATTTACAGCTCCTAGTGAAGTAGTGGCTGATGTTACTAAGCAAGCAAACCTTATTGAGTCTGTATTCCGTTGTGTAGTTACAGTTAAATAATTAAATTAGGATGAGTGAAAATGAATAAAGTTTTTTTTATAGGTAATTTGACAAAAGACCCAGAAGTTACTGTTACAAATAGTGGTATAACAGTTTGTAGATTTTCAATTGCTGTAAGCCGTCCTTATAAGAATAGCGATGGCGAGAGAGAAGTAGACTTTTTCAATATTAATGTTTGGAGAGGTTTGGGTGAAAATTGCGGTAAGTTTTTGCGTAAAGGTTCAAAAGTCGCTGTAACTGGCAGTCTTCATAATCGCACATATGATGCTCAAGATGGTACTCGCAGAACAGTAACTGAGATTACTGCTGATGATGTGGAATTCTTGACTCCAAAGAGTGCTATGGAAGATACTAAGTCTGAAGTTGTAGATGATTTGCAACCTATTGATGACGATAGTTTACCATTTTAAAAATATAAAAGGAGAGTGTTTCAATGGAAGAATTGAATAATGAAGAGATTCAAGAGACTACTACTGAAGCGGAAGTTGAAGAAGCTGTCCAAGCTGTAGTAGTTGACGCTGAAGCTAAGCAAGAAGTTAAACGTGTTCAAAAGCGTGTAGCTAAGAAAAAAGTTTGTGCTTTTTGTGCTGAAAAAGCTACATCTATTGATTACAAAGATGTTAACAAGCTTAGAAGATATATTACTGAAAAAGGTAAGATACTTCCAGCTAGACAAACTAACGTTTGTGCTAAGCATCAAAGAGAATTAGCTAAAGCTATTAAGAGAGCTAGATGTGCTGCTTTATTGCCATTTAGAGCTGAATAATAAATAGTGATGCTAAAATTTAATTAGCATTAAATTTTAATTTTAACAAATTATCGTGCTGTCGCACGACATCACAATTTGAATAAGTATCAGTTGCTGTCAAAAGTGGCTAATGTTTCGATCTTGCGATAACTTCTGATAATGTAAAAACCTTGTGAGATTTCTTGCGAGGTTTTTTGTTATAAAAAATCACGGGGTGCACTTATGTAATCCCGTGATTTTGTTTATTTAAATTTAATTATATTTTACCAAAAAATCTTTTTATCTCTATCTCTGCATTTTCTACTGTATCTGAGCCGTGAATCAAGTTTTCGCCATTAGTAAAAGCAAAATCACCACGAATAGAACCAGCATCTGCGTCAAGACAGCGAGTAGCACCTATAATATTTCGCATTTGTTGCACAGCACTTGGTCCCTCAACGATCATACCGATAACAGGTCCACTTGTCATAAACTTCACTATCTCAGGAAAGAAAGGCTGATCTGCTATATGAGAGTAGTGCTCTTTTAATATTTTCTCATCTAGTTTAAACATTTTCATAGCAGTTATATTTAAGCCTTTATCCTCTATTCTTGAAATAATTCTACCAACCAATCTTCTTTTTACACTGTCTGGTTTTAACATAATATAAGTTCTTTCCATATTGCCTCCAATTAATTTATATTTTATTTTATCAAATTTTACTTTTATTGTCAATTTCTTTATAAGTTTATCCTAGAGTATTATAAAGGTTACTCCGGGATTTAGCCTTAACATATCTTCATCCAAGTAAATTTGATTAAAAATCTTAGTAGGATAATTTTGAGATTCTAACCTTTTTGTAGTCAAAGCTTCACCTGGTATAAAATCTTTGATCTTTTTTTGTCGTTTGAGCTGATAAAGACGATTTCTAAGTTCTATACGAATTACGCCACCAACACCATGTGAACCATGACCGTGAATAACTTTTATTACTGTATCTTTTGTTTTTTTATACCTGTCTATCTCAATCTCAACTTGAGCAATTGCTACGTCTAGACTTGGGTATGTTTCTTTAAAGTTTATAAGTACCATACTGACATTTTACAACTATATAAAGAAAAATGCAAGTGTTAATTGCTTTTGCTTATCATATATGATATATTTAATACAAAAGAGGTGATTTATGTTTGTTGTTGAGAAAGTAAGCAAGACGTATTATAAGAAAAATGTTAAGGCTGTGGATAATGTAAGTTTTGAAGTGAATCCTGGTGAGATTTTTGGACTAGTGGGACCTAATGGCGCGGGTAAAAGTACCCTTATTAAGATGGCTGTAGGCATACTAAAGATTGATGAAGGCGACATAAGACTTGATGGTGAAAGTATAGTAAAAGACGCTCTAAAAGCTAAGGGAAAGTTAGGTTATGTTTCTGATAATCATCAAGTGATGGAGAGATTGACGGGCCAAGAATATTTGAATTTTGTGGCTAACATTTATAATTTAGATAAAAATGAGGCTCAAGAAAATATCAAAATTTTATCAGAAAGATTTGGTCTAACGGCTTCTTTAAAAGATATGATTAAAACATATTCTCATGGTATGAAACAAAAGCTGTGTATAATAGCTTCACTAATCCATAATCCAAAAGTATGGATTCTTGATGAACCCTTGACGGGGCTTGATCCGCAATCGTCTTTTGAATTAAAAAAATGTATGAAAGAACACTCAGAAAAAGGCAATGTTGTGGTATTTAGCTCTCACGTATTAGAAGTCGTTGAAAAACTTTGTGATAGGGTAGGTATTATTAATAAAGGACATTTATTGGCTATTGGAACAGTTGAAGAGATAAAAAGTAGTATGGGTAAATTTAATACTTTTGAAGAAGCATTTATTAATCTAACTAAAGAAGGAGAAAAGGATGAATAATTTCTTTAGTTTGACTGGTTGCTTATTTAAGGGTATGCTACGTTCGAATAATCAAAGTAAATGGTCTAAAGTAGCTTTGATAATTGCTTCAATCTATCTAATTTTATTTTTTGGATTAACTATAGTTATTATGAGTTTAAGCCTTGGAATGACTTTTATAAATGATAGTATGGAGCTAGAATTTATAAGCTTGCTATTTGCTATAACGCAAGTTGTAGTACTTGTATTATGTGTAGCACTGCTTATGAATACACTATATTTTGCGCACGACCATGAGCTACTAAGTACTTTTCCATTGAAACCATCTACTATATTTTGGTCAAAATTATTTGTAGTGTATATGTTTGCTTTAGTTTTGTCGGCTTTATTGTTATTGTGTAGTGGTATACCATTTGGTATAATTGCTAGCTTAAATGCTGGGTATTATATAGGTTTGGTTTTTGCCATAATATTAGTACCTTTTATGGCTATGTTTATTGCTAGTTTGTTACTTATTGTATTGATGCCAATAATAGATAGATTAAAAAATTATAGAATACTTATGACAACAATTTTGATTGTTTGCATAGCTGTTGTATTGTACTTTTATTTTCAATTTTTTACAAGTGACTTATTTGTAATTGAAGAAACTATTAAATTAAGTCAAAATGCTATCAATGTCATTAATACTATTACAAACATTTTATTTTTTGATACAGCACTTGCGGGGCTTATTCTAGGTCAAGATATTTTAATAAATTTATTAACCGTTATAATATTTAACGTTGGTTTGTTTGTCCTTATTTCAGTGATATGTAATTATTCCTATACAAAGGGTGTTCAAAGAAGTCTAGAAATACAACAAACTTTATTAACTACAAAAATTTTACTTGGACAAAATCCAAAAAAATCCTTAATGCAACGGGAAATTTTAAATGTTACTAGATATACCTCGTTAGTTGTATATTGTTCGGTAAGTTTTATACTTCCACCACTTATTATATTGTTCAATACAAATTTTCTTAATCTAGGTGTGGATCCTTTTATACTAGGACTAATACTATTAGCATTTATAGTTTTCTTAAATGGATCTTTGCAATACTTTGCTCTGTCTTCTTTTACCAGAGAGGGAAAAGCTTTTGCAGGGTTAAAGGCTTTGCCTATAGACTTTAAGACATTTTCAAAAACTAAACTTATTTTTGCTAGCATTATGATGCTTGCATCAGTATTTGTGTCATTACTATGTTGCGTGTTAGTATTTGATTTACCTTTTTGGATTTATCTATTTATAGGAATTAATAGCATTTTGATTTGTTTTGGAATCTGTTGCTATTCTATAATTTGCGATGCAAAATCACCACGCCTTGAATGGGATAATATTTATTCGGCAATGCAAAATAATATGAGTGCTCTTAAAGTGATGGCTATAAGTTTAAGTATAATATTGGTTATAGCAGGTTGGACACTACTAAATATTTTTGTATTTGGGTGGAGCGGGAATAATTTAATCATAAGCATTGGAGTATTTACATTTGTTTGTGCTATTATTTATAGTGTTTTAATGTATGTTTATTATGATAAAAAATGCGATAAGTACATTGCAGATATTGAAGCTTGATTACGAATAAATCATAAAGACTTTGACTAAAATATTTATATGAGTAAGTTAAAGTCTTTTTTTATTGTAATGGCTATAACCATCTGTATCTTGACTAGCAGTTATTGCCTTAGATCAGTGTTGTATCCATTGCAATATATAGAAGAATATAAATTGTATTGTAATGAGTTTAATATTCCGTTAAGTTTGGGTCTTGCTGTGGGTAAATGTGAAAGTGACTTTGATAGTGAGGCCATATCCTCGGCTGGGGCAGTAGGTGTTATGCAATTAATGCCCTCAACAGCTGAGTATATTGCAGAAAAAATAAATTACAATGGTGAGATAAATCTTAAAGATTATAAGATTAATATTATGCTTGCCTGTGCGTATTTAAGTTATCTTTTAACTAAATTTGATACAGAAAAAGAAGCAATAATGGCGTATAATGCAGGTGAGGGGCGAGTGAGTCAGTGGCTTATTGTAGATTCTAATTTACAGAATATACCTTATGATGAAACTAAAATTTACTATTCAAAAGTAAAATATGCAAAATTTGTATACGATAATATAACATAATCTTTGACAAGATGCCGTATTTATGATATTATATTTAATAATTAAATGATGCGGAGGATTAAATGAGCGTATTTTTTTGCGATAGTGATTGCGAATTATGGTATGATGTGATAGATGAATTGGGTATTCAAACGATTGAAATGCCTTATACTGTAAATGGTGAAGAGTTGTATTATGATTTTGGTAGAAATACTGATTTTGACAAATTTTATGCAGATGTTAGACAAGGAGCCACTGTTAAGACCAGTGCGTTAAATACTTTAGACTATATCAATTATTTTGAACCTCATCTCAAAAATGGTGATGATATTGTTTATGTCCATTTTAGTCGAGAGATGAGTGGTACTTTCAATTCCATGGATAAGGCTATTGAAGAATTGAAGGAAAAGTATCCTGATAGAAGCATTAAGACTGTAGACACCAAGTCAATTTGTATGGGGGCTGGTATACTTGTGTATGAAGCAGCTAAGTTATGGAAAAATGGTGCTACTGATGACGAAATTGTTAAATGGGTAGAGGATAATAGAGACAATTTTGCTACATATTTTTTGGTTGAAGACTTAAAGTATTTGAAAGCTGGCGGTAGAATTAGTCCTGCTGTAGCTCTTATTGGAAAAGCTTTAAATATGAAGCCTATTTTGAAGATAGATAAAGAAGGTAAGATCGGTAAGGTCTCTACAACAAGGGGATTTAAGCAAGGTATGAAAGCTTTGGTTGAGACTATGAAAGATATAGGAGAGAATTTAGCAGATCATCCAATATCTATAATCCATGCGGATAACTTAGAAAATGCTGAATACTTAAAACAACTAGTTATAGAGGCTATCGGACCAGAAGCTAATATTTGGATCCAGCCTATAGGACCTGTGATTGGTTGCCACGCTGGACCAGGTGCTGTGGGAATAGTTTATCATTCAAAATGCAGATAAAAAAAAGAAATTACTAATTTTTATTAGTAATTTTTTTTAATCTACTATGCAATTAGTTGTGAGGATCGTGCCAGCGACTGATACAGCGTTTTGCAGGGCGGTGCGTACTACCTTAGTTGGGTCTATTATACCTAATTTTTTTAGGTTCCCAAATTTATTATTGTAAGCGTCAAAACCATAATCAATGTCTTTTGATTTATTTATCTTTGCAATAATTACTCCAGGCTCTAGACCAGCATTTAGTGTAATTTGTCTTATTGGAGCTTCCAAAGCTTTTAGCAATATATTTGCACCAGTATGAATATCATTTTCTAATTTTTTTATCTTTTTTTCTACTTTCTTTTTTATTTTCAAATATAAACATCCGCCACCTATTACAATCCCTTCGCTTACAGCAGACTTACAGGCAAAAACGGCATCTTCAACCCTTAATTTCCTTTCATTCATCTCAACATCACTAATTCCCCCTACTTTGATAATGGCTACTTTGCCTTTTAATCTTTTTATTCTATCTTGAATTTGGCTTTTATCAAAGTCTGGATTATTTTGATTTAATTTTGTTTCTAATTCTTCTATCCTAGCTTCTACAAGTTTATTAGTTTTTGATTTTATTATAGTGGTCTCGTGTTTGGTTGAGATAATTTTTTCCACTTGTCCTAATTCAGTAACATCAAAATTGGTGATTGTTGCATTATTTACTACCTTAGTCTCAAATATGATAGAAAGGTCGGACAAAATTTGTTTCCTTAAATCTCCGTAGGCAGGTGATTTTAGAGGTAAACATTTTAAACCCGCTTTTAATTTGTTTATAAGCAAAGCACTTAATACGTCTTCATTATAATCATCAGCAATAATTACAAGTGCATTGTTTTTAGAAACGACATATTGTATGTATGGAATTATTGAATTGAAATTATCTAATTTGTCATCAAATATTAATACATAGGGATTTATATATTCAGCTATTTCTTTATTTAAATCAGTGCAAAAGTATGTAGACATATATCCTCTATCAATTTTTATACCGTTGACAATTTCTAAAGTTGTATTTATGCTTTGGCCCTCTGATATAGTTATAACTCCATTTTTACCTACAATTTTATATGCTTCACATATCAAATGTCCTATATTTTCATCTTGACAACTTATGGTCGCTATTTGTTCAATGTCTTTGGGTGAGGTCAAAGGTTTAGATATTTTTTGAAGTTCTTCTATAAGATGTGTTAGTGTTATATTTATACCTTTGTTGAGTAGTAACGGATTTGCACCAGCAGTAATGTTTTTTATACCTTCTTTAATGATAGCTTGAGTTAATACACATGCTGTTGTGGTACCATCGCCTGCAATATCATTTGTTTTTATGCTGGCTTCTTTGATGAGCTTAGCACCCATATTTTCAATAGGGTCATCTAAGCTAATAGACTTAGCAATTGTCACGCCATCATTAGTGATAAGAGGAGTGTCTAATGTATTAAGTACTACATTTCTGCCTTTTGGCCCAAGGGTCGTTTTTACTGCGTTGCTTAATGTGTCAATGCCTATTTCTAATTTTTTTAAAGCCTCTAAACCAATAGTAACATTACTCATCTTCGCCCTCCACAATACATAGAATATCTGATTGCTTTATGATATATAAAGATTCATTGTTTATGCTGAATTCACTAGCTGTAAATTTGTGGAATAATACTTTGTCTTTTTCTTTCAATATAATATTTATTTCGTTGCCATCTAGCATTCCACCTGTCCCTACGTAAACGACTTCGCCCATACTGGGACTTTCGCTTATGGTATCTGGCAGAATAACTCCTTTATTTTGTCTTGTGGAAATTTGACGTAAAACTATTTTATCAAAAAGTGGGATTAATTTCATACGTACTCCTTAAATATTAGTAAATTAAATATTTGCCTATTTTTATTAAGCTATACCTTAAATGGTATTTTTAGATTTGTTAGGCATATATTTGTAATATGAGTATAAACAAAAAAAATAACAATAATCAAACCGAATGGTCAGATAATAAATGGGAACAAGAGCAAATTTTTACTGGACAAGGTAAAGATTATGGTATTGCATATAAATTCCGTAAGTCAAGTGTGAAATTAAAAAGAAGCAAAAATTATATTATTATAGCTCTTGTCGTAGTAGTGTCTATAGTGGCTGTGTATTTTTCTGGTAGTTTAATCGTTACAAGCGTTAGTAATCTAAGCAATTCTTCAGGCGTTGTCACGGCACCAGCAATAGATTATTTTGCAGTGCAGTCTGGTGAGTATTCTACCATTGAGGAAGCGACGCTTCAATCACAAAGGGTAAGAGAAATAGGTGGCGCAGGTTATGTATACAAAAAAGATTTGACCTATAAAGTGCTTGTATCTGTATATGAGAAACACGAAGATGCGGAAAGCGTTGTTTCAAAAATTTCTGATACATTGCCTAGAGCAGAAGTCGTTACATTAAAGTCACCTGAGATAGTAATGGATTACAATTTAAACGAGCAAGATAGTAAGTGTCTAAGTGATGCGTTAAATGTGTTTCACAGTATATTTTCTAAACTTTACTCAATAAGTACGAGTTTTGATTTGGGTGAGACTACTTTTGCTATGGCTCAACTTAGTGTACTTGAGTTATTAAATGAGTTTGAGCAAGTTTATGTGCCTTACTCAAGTGTGTTTGGAAATACACGTGATGTAAGGATAGCATCTTTAACATATAAACTAAGTGTACTACAAGATGAACTTGATAAACTTGCCGACCCTATGGCACTTCAAGAAAACTTTTCTATAAACATCAAATATTCAATAATTTCGGTGTGTTTAGCAAGGGCTTATATTTAATAAAGTTGTATATTTTGATTGTAAATTTAAAATATATTTGGTATAATATCCATACAAAAGTTTAACTTTTAAAAATAATTAATGTAGAGGATAATTACTGTATGGATTTTGTAGAAGTACTTGCGCATGAATTTTCTTTGCGTCAAGCCCATTCAAAGAATATAATTGATTTACTTGATGAAGGGAATACTGTTCCTTTTATAGCACGTTACCGTAAGGAGATGACGGGGAGTTGTGATGACCAGGTATTAAGGGCGTTTGCTGATAGATTGCAATACCTTAGAAATCTTGACAAGCGAAAAAGCGAAGTTATCAATTCTATAACGGAGCAAGGCAAAATGACTGATGAGTTGCGTGAGGCCATTGAGTCAGCGTTAACTCAGTCAGAGCTTGAGGATATTTATAGACCATATAAGCCTAAGAGAAAAACAAGAGCAAGCGAAGCTATAAGAAAAGGTCTACAAGGATTAGCCGATATTATTTTGGCACAAAAGACCGATAATGTTGATGAGGTAGCAAAAGACTATATCAACGAAGAAGTTTTGACAATAGAAGATGCTATTAATGGGGCTAAGGATATCATAGCTGAAGTAGTATCAGATGATACAGAGATAAGAAAGATTTTGAAAGATTTGATTAATAAAAAATCCACTATCAATTGCGAGCTTATCCAAGAAAATGATTATAAGACTTATGAAACTTATGCAAATTTTAGTCAAAATGTAAGTAAAATACCAAGTCATAGAATACTAGCTATTAACCGTGGCGAAAAAGAAGGATGTCTAAAAGTAAAATTAAAGAATGACGACGAATTATTTAAGCAAACTATTCTTGATAAATTACTTATCAAACATCCTACTGAAGCTTGTAAACACTTGATTGTAGAAGCGGTAGACGATGGCTATGAAAGGCTATTAATGCCAAGTCTAGAAAGAGAGATTAGGGCACAGCTTACTTCGGATGCTAATGAACAAGCCATAAAAATGTTTGAAAGTAATTTAAGGCCTTTACTTTTGCAACCACCTTTAAAGAATAAGATTGTTATGGGCTTAGACCCAGCGTATAGAACAGGATGTAAGATTGCTGTAGTTGATAAGACGGGTAAAGTGCTTGATACATGTGTTGTATATCCTACGCCTCCACAAAATAAAACGGCAGAAGCTATGGAGAAGTTGACCGAGTTTATTAATAAATATAACGTTGATGTGATTTCTATTGGTAACGGAACTGCTTCAAAGGAATCAGAAATTTTTGTAGCAGATTTGGTAAAACATCAAACTCATAAGGTAGAGTATGCAGTGGTCAATGAAGCTGGTGCCAGTGTGTATTCAGCATCAAAACTCGGAGCAGAAGAATTTCCTGATTTTGACGTTGCACAAAGGAGTGCTGTAAGCATTGCTAGAAGATTGCAAGACCCTCTAGCTGAATTGATTAAAATTGATGTAAAAAGTATTGGTGTAGGTCAGTATCAGCACGATATGCCTCAAAATAGACTGGGCGAAGTCTTGGGGTGGGTCGTTGAAGACTGTGTCAATAGCGTTGGTGTTGACCTCAATACTTCTTCATATAGTTTACTTTCGTATGTTAGTGGGTTGAATAAAGGTATTGCAAAAAGTATTGTAGAGTATAGAAGCAAAAATGGAGCTTTTGAATCCCGTGAGCAGTTGTTAGATGTGCCTAAATTAGGTGAAAAGGCTTATGAACAATGTGCAGGATTTTTGAGAATACCTAATGGAAGTAATATATTAGACAATACAGCTGTCCACCCAGAAAGTTATGTGGCTGTCAATAAACTTCTACATCACTTTAATATGACTAACGAAGATATAGTTAATGGCAATTTAATTACTTTACCAGCCAAAATAGAAAAGGAAGGCAGTGAGAAAATTGCTAATATCATTGGCGTCGGCGAACCTACTTTAAAAGATATAGTCGAAGAATTATTAAAGCCAGGTAGAGACATTAGAGATAATTTACCTCAGCCTGTGCTTAGAAGTGACCTACTTAGTATAGAAGATTTAAAGCCTGATATGATACTAACTGGTACAGTAAGAAATGTTATAGATTTTGGTGCTTTTGTAGACATTGGTGTTCATCAAGACGGGCTTGTACACATTTCTCAGATTTCAAAAGACTACATTAAGCATCCTAGTGACGTGTTAAAAGTTGGCGATGTAGTGGAAGTTAAAGTATTGTCTGTAGACCTTGAAAAACAAAGAATATCTTTGACAATGAAGTTTGATAAATAATAAAAAAATCTAGCTGATGCTAGATTTTTTCTTCTAATTTTTTCTTTTTACGTATGATCAAAACTAGTGCGGTTATTATACATCCCATAACCAGTGCAACTAGTAGTAATATTAATCCAAAATATTTGTGTTTTGTTAAATCATTTTGGTATACAAACTTAGTCTCAACATATGTGCTAATTTGTTCATCTTTCTCATTCAAATAAACTACTTTTGTATATGGTAGTTCGGTGTTTATTTCATTAGCTAAAAAAACGTATTGACCATCGGAAAGTGCGTATCCATTAGGGATATATTCACCATCTACTAAATCATAGCAAAGTATTTCATCGTCTTCCAGTGTCTTTTCAACCTTACCATTTGGTTGGAAAGATTTTTGATACACATCCAACTCACTATTCATAGCTGTACGTGAGTTTATATAACCTATAGTACCATCACTTAGTCTCACACAATAAAAGCTTGTCCCAGTATAATCTCTGATGTCGTAGCAATAACTCAAAATATCTACGACTTCATTAAATGCTAACGTTTTATTTGTAGTTGTGATTTCCGAATAAGGTAGAGTTGTCGGATATTTATAGACATAAGCTATAGCGGTAATTATTTTGACTTTATCAAAGGAAGGAGTTTTATCAACTATATTATAATCTAAATCATTTACATTCATATAACCTAATATGTTGTTATTTGTGTGGAAGTTGATTATACAGTAAGCGAAATTAGAATTTTCTTCACATTTAGGCTCTAGTACTATAACTTTATCGCCAACATTCAGCTCAACGAGTGGAGATACATTAAATGGGTACTCATATAATTGACTCGTATTTTTTACATGAGCTATTAAGGCAGGTGACGTCAAAAGTGAGCCGTTAAGATAGCTTAAATCATTTTCAAAATCAGCTAAATTATCAGCAAAATTATTATTTTTTATTGTCTCAAGGGTATGAAGGGTGGTATTTAGCAGATAAAAATCACCAGTATTTAAAGTCAATATAAATTTGTTGTAACTAGTATTTACGGGTAATCTATCTATTATGGCATTATCTGCTATTTTGGTTATTGACTCATTTTCTAAAGTATATATATTGTTTTTGTAGTCTACAGCAAAGTCAATAATGTTTGAACTAGTATAGCAATCTGTAAGCTCTAACGTATTTAAATTGAGAGATTGTATACCAGTTGCGTGCCTTATGAACAAAAATTGTCCGCTAGCGTCACCTTGTAAAGCAATAGGTGTGTAATCAAGAGTAGTGATAGGAGTCCAGATTGAATTGTCATATTTTAATATCTGATTATTTGTTAGTGCATACAAATCACCAATTTGATTGCATTTTATGTCTATCATATCTTGTGGCTTAGATAATTCTAGACGTTCTTTTGTGTCCATGTTAAAGGATATTATATTATTTTGAGTAGAAATAAAGAGTTTATTATTGTTATCTGAAGTTATTATTTGAGCTGTGATATTTTCAAAAAGTATACTATTATCACTCTTTAAAACTATACGGCTATTACCAGTATCAGCTACGACAACACCTTCTGATGTGTAACATAGTGATGATGGATTATATAGTCTATTTGCATCAGCACCGAAGCTAGCTACAAGTAATTTCTCAAAAACAAGCTCATTATTTTCAAGTCTAAATTGCTGTACAGAACCCGTAATATAATCGGATATTATAATATTACTATTGTACACGTCGAAATCGGCTATTTTGAATACTTCACCACTTATAAAAGATCTGTCAAAAATATTTGTTGGAGTAAGTAAAGTGTTATTTATAATAGTACCTTCCAAGTTTAATAATTTAAGAGTATTGCCTTCTAAAAGATATATGTAGTTGTTTGCAATTTTTATTTCAAACTCGGTATCAGTCTCCCAAGAGAGACGCGCAAGGATGCTTGTTTGCGTCAAATCAGTATCAACTCTACAAAGCACGTTGTTGTCTATAACATATATATAGCCATCATAAGCGAACACGTCTTTTATATTATTGAAAGTATCTAACTTAGTAGTAGCGTTAGCTATAACATTGTTGTTATAACTATAAAATTCACCATTTATTATAAAAAATCCTATGGCATTAGTTACTGTTGTAGTGATTTCTTCTTGATTTGCATTTATGATTTTATCATTTTGAAGAAGATATAATTCATCGTTATACAAATGCATATCTTGAATGCTATCAAGTTGTTTTTCTGTAAACTGCTCATTAAAATGTATTAATACTCCATCTTCTTGATATACATAATAGTTTGAATCACTGCCACTTAAAAAAATAGGACTTTGAATACTATAAAAATAATCTTGTGTAGTAACAGCTAGCGCATTTATAGATTTTGACGGTATAAAGCATATTGTACAAGCTATAATTGAAAAAACAAATAATAATTTCTTCATAAGTACTCCATTAAACAAAAGTATAGGTATATTTTACTATATATTTTACAATTTTGCAATAACCTAAATACTGAATAATTAAAGTAAAAAATAAATTTGCAAAATCAAAAATCATAGTGACCATCTATCTTGACATAAAGTTTTTTTTTATTGTAAACTATGGTAAAAGTAACCTAATTAATTTCTAGAAAAGACATAATTTTTAATTATGTCTTTTTAGTAGTATTAACTCTTTTTGGGGAGGACCGGATGGAATTTGATTTGTGGAGTAAAACATTACTTAGAAGTTACGGAATGCTGGAAAAGATAACGGGAGCTATTGATCGAACTTTTAACAAGATAGCTTATACTAGTCGGAGTTCTAGCACTAGCGATACGCTACTTTCTAGTACATATCAAATATCTGAAAAGCTTTTGACCTTAATAGACCGAAAAAGATTGCTTATTAATACTAAAATTTTGGTTGATGAAATACTTAGTAGTATAGATGAAAACAGTGCTAAAGTGTTAGTGCTTAAATATATTAACAATTTAACAAATGATGATATGACCAAAATTTTGAATTTAAGTATAAGGACAATACTAAGGCGAACTAATAAGGCGGTAGAGGAGTTTGGCTATGAAATAAAATGTCGAGGTTACACGGAAGAAAAGCTAAATAATATGTATATGAATGAAAAGTGGGTAATGGATATTTTAAAAAGCGTGCAGGAAGAAAATCAGATGTACTTAAAGCGAAGTGAAAATTATTTTAAAAATACTAGATAATTTTTTAGATTTATTGAATATTTAAAAAATCTAAAACATAGTGTTAAATAGAATAATTTTGTTAATACGACACTTCTTGACATTAAGCTCTAAATTAGGATATTCTTTTTAGTTTTCTAGTCAAGACAATCGTATTAAACTAAAGGAGTCGCTAAGGTGAAAGTTGTTATAGCAAAAAAAAGTTACGTATTTGTTTTGGTGCTTATGATAATAGTAGGGTCTTTACTTGCTATTAGATTTGATAATACTGGTACGTTTGCACAAGTTTATTTTGGAAATAATCCAAAGTTGTACCCTATTTATAGAGTAGACACTGATGAGAAGAAAGTGGCTATTACATTTGATGCCGCATGGGGTGCTGATAAGACCGAGCAAATTATGGATGTTTTAGATGAATACAATGTCAAAGCGACCTTCTTTTTAGTAGGGTTTTGGATGGAAAAATATCCAGAGATGACAAAATTGATATATGAAAGGGGATTTGAGGTAGGTTCTCATTCATACAATCATCCGGATATGACAAAACTTGACAGTACTCAAATAAACCAAGAATTATCTTCTACTAACGACAAAATAAAGGAACTTACAGGTCAAGCACCGACTCTTTTTAGGCCACCTTATGGTGCCTATGATAATAAGCTTATTGAAGAATTAGATAAGCTTAATATGACTGGCATACAGTGGGATGTTGATACACTCGACTGGAAAGGTTACACACCGTCACAGGTCATTCAAAGAGTCAATAATGGTGTACAGTGTGGTTCTATAATTTTGTGCCACAATAACGCAGATCATGTTGTGGAAAATACTAGGCTGATTTTAACCACCTTGTTAAACAAAGGTTATAGCTTTGTAAAAGTGAGCGAGCTAGTAAAGGATGTTAAAGAGGTGAAAATTGGTGTTGGGTATACAAAATAAAAAACAATTTAGGAGAAAGTAAAAAGTTTATGAATTACGATTTTTTAAGCAACAATAAGGTTTATATTTGTGGCGAAGTTATCTCGGAGCCGGTTTTTAGTCACGAAGTTTATGGTGAAGGTTTTTATGAATTGCAGTTATCCGTACCAAGATTAAGTGCTCATAGAGACATTATTCCGATAACTATTAGTGAACGTTTGCTCACTGACAAACAAATTGCTATAGGTAATACTATAGCCGTCAAAGGGCAATTTAGAAGTTATAACAAAATTTTCGAAAACAAATCAAAATTAATGCTTACAGTTTTTGTACGTGAATTGGTAGAACCTAATGAGGGAAATCCAAATATAATCGAACTGGTTGGCTATGTCTGTAAACCACCTATTTTTAGAGTAACGCCTTTTAATAGAGAGATTTGTGATTTGCTACTTGCGGTAAATAGAGCTTACAATAAAAGTGATTATTTACCTTGCATTGCGTGGGGACGTAACGCACGTTATCTAAAAAATATTCAAGTAGGCGAAAAATTGGTCGTAACAGGCAGAATACAAAGCCGAGAATATCAAAAACGTCTAGAGGACGGGAAGGATGTGACCAAGGTTGCTTATGAAATTAGCATAAATAAAATTTCGAGTGATATTAGCATATTTGAGATGGATAATCCAGAATTACAAGCTGATAATATTTAAAAATATTTTGTATGCTTTGTCAAAATGGCAAAGTATATTTTTTTTGATAATTTATTGCAAAGAAATGTAAAATAATTGTATATATGCTTAAATAATGGTATAATAAATCTAGAGGTGTATATGCTAGAGAATATTGTTATTAAAGGCGCTAAAGAAAATAATCTAAAAAATATAAATTTAACAATTCCAAGAAATAAGTTAGTAGTATTTAGTGGCGTAAGTGGTAGTGGCAAAAGTACGCTAGCTTTTGACACTATTTTTGCCGAAGGACAAAGGCGTTATATAGAGAGTTTGTCTTCTTATGCTAGACAATTTTTAGGACAAGCGCAAAAACCAGACGTCGAGAGTATTGAGGGGTTATCGCCAGCTATTAGTATTGATCAAAAGACAACAAGTAATAATCCACGTTCAACAGTAGGTACAGTGACTGAAATATATGATTATTTAAGATTGTTGTACGCGCGAGTTGGTACTCCGTATTGTCCTAAATGTAACAAACCTATTACACAACAAACGCTTGATGACATTGTCGATAGAGTACTTAAAATGCCTGCTGGCAGTAAGATACTAATTGAAGCACCAGTAGTGAGGGGTGAGAAAGGTACTCATAAAAAGCTTTTGGAAAGTTTACAAAAAAGTGGATTTGTTCGAGTAAAAGTAAATGATAATATTTATACTTTGGACGAAGAAATTAATCTAGATAAAAACAAAAAGTCTACTATAAGCGTCATAGTAGATAGGCTGGTCATTAAAGACGATATACGTTCCAGATTAAATGCTAGTATAGAGACAGCTTTGGATCTTGCTAAGGGTATAGTTGATGTAGAATGTGAAGAGCAAATTACTAGATATTCTACAGTGTTTACATGTCCAGATTGTGGATTTGGGATAGAGGAAATGGCACCAAGATTGTTTAGTTTTAATAATCCTTATGGTGCTTGTCCAAAGTGTCTGGGATTAGGATTTACCTTGAATGTCAATCCTGAATTTTTGTTAAGAAAAAGTAACTTAAGTATAAATCAAGGGGCACTTACTGTGTCAGGGTGGAATTTGGATTTGGGCAGTGTTTCGGATATGTATTTTAAGGCGTTAGCGAAACAATACAACTTTAGCCTTGACACGCCCGTTAAAGATTTGCCTAAAAATATTGTTGATATTTTGCTTTATGGGAATAATGGCGAAAAGTTAAATTTGGAGTATTCTAAATCCAAATTTAGTGGGACATATACGGGGTCTTTTGAAGGGATAATACCTAATATTGAAAGACGCTACAGAGAGACCAAAAGTGACTTTGTTAAGGAAGAATTAGCTCGCTATATGAGCGAATCTAGGTGCGATATGTGTGGTGGCAAGAGACTAAATCAAACCGCATTGTCAGTTAGACTTGGCGACAAAAACATAGCAGAAGTTTGCGACTTGAGTGTTATTGAAATGAATAAATTTTTTGAAAACTTGCTAATACCCGAAGATAAAAAGACGGTAGCTGAAAGCATTTTGGTGGAAATCTTTGCTAGACTTAAATTTTTGATTGATGTAGGGCTTGGGTATTTGACACTTTCTAGGTCTGCGGGTACTTTAAGTGGCGGTGAGGCACAGAGAATACGATTAGCTACGCAGATAGGTAGTGGGCTTACTGGCGTGGTCTATATTTTGGATGAGCCAAGCATAGGCTTGCATCAAAGAGATAACGAAAAATTGCTAAACACGATGAAAAGACTTCGGGATATAGGCAATACACTAATTGTGGTAGAACATGACGAAGATACGATTAGGGAAGCTGATTTCATTGTAGATATAGGTCCTTATGCAGGTAAACATGGTGGTGAGGTAGTGGCTAGCGGAAGTTTGCAAGACATTATAGCTAGTGAAAGGTCGTTAACTGGGCAATATCTAAGTGGGGTCAGGAAAATTGAAGTCCCTAAGAAAAGAAGAGAACCACGAGGTTACTTTAAGATTTTGGGGGCGTCACAAAATAACTTGAAAAATGTTAATGCTGAATTTGCTATTGGGGTGCTTAATGTTGTTACGGGTGTAAGTGGTAGCGGTAAAAGTAGCTTAGTGACGGATGTTTTATATCCTATATTAGCTAATAGTCTAAATCATGCAAATATGCAAGAAGGTAAGTATAAAGGCTATGTAGGTATAGAAAATTTTGATAAAGTAATAGAAATAGATCAATCACCAATTGGTCGTACGCCAAGAAGTAATCCAGCCACATATACAGGTGTATTTACAAATATTCGTGAGCTTTTTGCAAGTACTGTAGATGCAAAAGAAAGAGGTTATACATCTAGTAGATTTAGTTTTAACGTTAAGGGTGGTAGATGTGACAAATGTGATGGCGATGGCGTAAAGAAGATAGAAATGTATTTTTTACCTGATATTTATGTGCCTTGTAGTGTTTGCCACGGTAAGCGTTATAATTCAGAAACTTTAGAAGTAAAATACAAAGGCAAAAATATTTACGATGTGCTGGAGATGACTGTTGAGGAAGCGTGTACATTTTTTGAAAATATTCCAGCCATTTATACAAAATTAAAGACAATTTTGGATGTCGGACTTGGGTATATCAAATTAGGTCAGCCAGCTCCGACCTTAAGTGGCGGTGAAGCTCAGCGAGTAAAATTAGCGACTGAACTTTCAAAAAGAAGCACAGGTAAGACTATTTATGTGTTAGACGAACCTACAACAGGTTTGCATACTTACGACGTGGATAAACTAATTTCTATTTTAAATAGGCTTGTTGATGCGGGCAATACTGTGGTTGTCATTGAGCATAACCTTGATGTAATAAAAGTAGCCGACTACATTATAGATCTAGGACCTGAAGGCGGGGATGAAGGCGGTCAAATAGTTGTAAAAGGCACTCCAGAAGCACTGGCGAAAAATGAGAAAAGTTATACGGGTAAATTTTTAAAGAAAATTTTAAACAAATAAAAAATGCCTCTTGATTTATAGAGGTTTTTTTGGTAGAATATAAGTATGAAAAACTATTATGAAGTCATTGGTGTGAGTGCGAATGCCACCAAGGAACAAATTAAAAAAGCGTACCATAAAAAATTAAAACAATATCATCCTGATGTCTTTACCGGTGATAAGGAAATTTGTCAGCAAATTACTGAGGAACTAAACAAAGCTTATCAAGTATTGCGTGATGATGAGCAACGTAAGGTCTTAGATACAGAATATGGCAACTATAAATACAAAGAGCCTAAAAAAGATAAAGATGTTGATATTAAAAAAGATAATAAAGCTAAGTTATTTTTTAAAAATTTGTTTGCAAAAATTAAATCTACATCTGTTAAGGAAAATAAAGAGCCGAGTAAAGTATCTAGTGAGGTAGAGGGAGATTTTAGTAGCGCAGAGGTAGATAGTGGAGTAGACCAAGAAAATAAACCAACCAAGACAAAAGATTTGGTTATTTTGAATGCCTTTATTTATGGTTTTGTTGCTTTAATGATCGTTTTAATTATTATATTCTTTATAGTTTAACTAGAAAAAACACTTGTTGATGCAAGTGTTTTTTCAGTCTAAAGACTTTTTTGTGAAACTAATTTTAATCGATTATCTACTAGATATACGATTTGTAGTCTTAGCTCTTGAAGTGCTAGAAGTAGTTTTAGCTCGTGAGCTACTTGCTCTTGAAGTGCTACTCATAGAGCTTTTTGCTCTATTTGTATTAGCCTTTGAGGAGCTATTGCTACGTTGTGTGGAGTTTGCTCTTTGATTATTTTGGGTTTTATTAGAACTCCTAGTAGCTGAATTACTACAACTTCCACTGCAAGCTTTTGACCTATTAGATGCACCTCTTGTATTGTGAGGGGCAGCTGTACGGTTTGTAGCTTTACTCTTTGTAGAATTTTTCGATTGTGAACTTGTAGACATGTTTCACCTCCTAAATATTGCAAGAATTCTCCTGCATATTTATTATTTGTTATACAATAAATATAATACATTAAAATAGTTGTTAATTTTTGTAAAAAAAATGTCACCGTTATTAGTGACATTTTTCTATTCAATTAACTTTTCTTAATTTTTACATTAGCTTTCTTTTGGAATTTGCCATCTCTCTTATGTACTACTAGTTTAGCATCGTTATTTTCGCATAATTGTGTAGCGATAGCAATTGCTTCTTCCTTGGTTTTAGCTTTTTTAGATGCACGTTTACTGCTATTTTTTCTTATAGCCCATTCTTTTAAGTCCTTATCATAAATTACATGATAAATTGTAGATGCCTTTTTAGTAGTTTCTTGTTTTGTAGTTTCTGTGGTAGGCTCAGCCTCTTCTTCGGCTTCTTGCTCTTCAGCCTCTTCAGTTTCTTCAGCTGTTGAGTCATCTTTTTCAGCATTTTCTACTTTTTTAGTTTTCTTAGTTAATTTTTCTTGTGCTTCAGCTTCTACTACTTTTTCTTCTGCTTTTGTTTCAGTTTCTTTGGTATCTTGTTCTACATTTTCAGCTTGAGTAGTTGACTTGTCTTTAGGCGTACGTGTTATAATTATTAATGCAACAACGGCTACAATAACTACTACAGCTGCAACTAGAATATACCAATAATTTTGTAAAAATTCTAACATATCTTCACCTCATTTTATTTTCATATTTAGATTATACTATATTTTTTTACAAATTTCAACATTAAAATAAAAATAGCTTAAAAAATTTTCAAAAAATATTTAAAAAATTGTTGACAAATAAAAATTAATTTGATATATTATGAGAGTAATCAATAAAGGTATGGAAGTTTAGCTCAGTTGGTAGAGCATCTGCCTTACAAGCAGGCGGTCATAGGTTCGAGTCCTATAACTTCCACCATTTTATTATATGTGTCATATAATATATATGACAGGTATGCGGGAGTGGCTCAGTGGTAGAGCGTTGCCTTGCCAAGGCAAATGTCGCGAGTTCGAATCTCGTCTTCCGCTCCATTTATAAAAAGCCCCGAAATCTGGGGCTTTTTGTTTACTTCGCTTAACATTACTATTTGAAGTGTATGGTACTTTAATTATTTTTTTAGTCATATACTTATATGTCACATATATTTTTTATCAAATATTTATTGTAATATGTGAAATTACTTGGTTTCTTTAATTTCATAACAAAAAAAGAAGCTATTAGCTTCTTTGGTACCGAAGGTGGGACTTGAACCCACACGAAGTTGCCCTCTCAGGATTTTAAGTCCTGTGCGTCTGCCTATTCCGCCACTTCGGCTTATATGGAGGCACCACCCAGATTTGAACTGGGGATGAAGGTTTTGCAGACCTCTGCCTTACCACTTGGCTATGGTGCCATAAACAAATATTATTCTACCATTAATAATATTATATGTCAAGTATTTTTTATTTGTTTTTTATATTTAATGGCACTTTTAGTTGAGCAATAAGACTCTATCAAATCTTTCACTCTGCTTTATAATTATATTATAACTAATTTTAAAAGTTTTGTCAACTATTCAGACTTTAATATGGTTTATTTTATTAACATTATAAAAAATAGCACCTAATGTGCTACTTTTTATTAGTTATTTTTTTCGTATTCTCTGCGTTTTTCTGCGTAGGTTTCTTGATTTTCAGCTGTTTCTTTAACAAAAGTTTGATTTGTACATCTTGGACATGGTGGAAGGGTGTCTCCTTCTTTTACATCAATTTGAAGCCCACAGTTGCAACAGCAATAAGTTCCTCCTTGAACTGTAGTTCCGCAAGTACATTTTTCCATAAATAAGTCTCCTTTTTATAAAATAAGCTTTTATTGCTCAAGTATATTTTGTGTATTTTGATTTAAAATATTTTTGTATAATTATCTTATTTTGTCGAAAAAATTATTTGAATAAAAAAATGTTGACATTTATCATTATTGAAGTATAATAAATAAATACTAAAAACGAGGAGGATTTATGGGGGAAGAACTTTTACACGTGCTTGAGCACGCCTTTATAGATTCTATAAAAATATTTCCTTTTCTCTTAATTGCTTACATAATTATTGAACTTATAGAGTATTATGCGTCTAATAAGATGCAAAAAACTTTAAGCGGTAAATCTGCTCCTTTATTTGGTGCGTTATTTGGCTTAGTACCTCAGTGTGGATTTAGTGTAGTAGCTGCCGATATGTATTCTAAAAGGATGATTACTATGGGTACCTTGATGGCTGTATTCATAGCGACATCAGACGAAGCTATTCCGCTTATGTTAGCAAATCCAGATAGTGCAAGAATGCTATTACCTTTGCTCTTAATTAAATTAGTATTTGCATTGCTTGTAGGCTATTTAATAGATTTTGTTTTAAAAAGCAAGATACAACGACCTATCAGCAATGTATCAGAAGAGCATCATACGGGGTGTTGTCATCACGAGATAGAAGGTAAAAGAAATAAATGGGTAGAGTTGTTAGTACATCCTTTAATGCATTCGTTAAAGATATTAGCATATATTTTCATTTTTAACTTGATATTCGGATTGATCATTATGTGGGTGACAGAAGATGCCCTTATTAATTTCTTACAATCTAGCTCCATACTTGCACCATTTATAGCTGGATTGATTGGACTTATACCAAACTGTGCGTCCTCCGTTATTTTAACTGAATTATTTATTATGAATGGCATTGATTTTGGTGCTTTAGTAGCTGGGTTATGTGTTAATGCTGGACTTGGTATGGTCTTCTTATTTAAAAATAATAAGAATCTAAAAGAAAATTTATTTATCATATCTATGCTGTATGTTTTAAGCGTTGCATTGGGATATGTTATTATGCTATTTTAAAACGTGCAAGTTACACGTTTTATTTTTTTTAAATTTAAAAATGTTCTATATATGCAATAAAAATTTTTTAATTTTATTTATTTAAAATTATTGTAATTACTCTTTATTTTTATTTATATTCATGCTATAATCTTTTTAAGGAGATTACTATGGATAAAGAAGTGTTTTATAACTTAGGTAGATTGTCTGCTACTGCCGAAATGAGTATTGGCGGAATGAAAAGTATAGTACTATTATTTTTAACTAGGCATTTTGTAAAAAATGCAAAGTCAAATGGTAAAAGATTGGATTTGGTTGATTTACTAGAACCAGACGCTTTAGAAAAAAACAAAAGTGATTTGCAAAAATTAGTAAAATATATAAAAAATATAGACAATTTTATAAAGAACAAAGTAGATTTTAGTGCTGAAGTTATACAAGATTTTGCTAAGACTTTAGGTGTCAATATTGAGGTGGAATGTGGTAATGATATTGATGAGTTTTTAAGTGTATTAAAACAACTCAAAGAGACCACACCAAAAGATGTGTATCAATTACTTATAACTGGGCTTATCAATATTTTTTTTGTTTGCAATGAATATATAAAGTATCCTATTATAGATTTTATTGATGAAATTAGTGATGAATCCATAAACAACGCTATAATAAACTCTTATTTGATTATTGTAAAAGCTAAAAAAATCACTAAAGAGGATAGAAAAAAATTACTAGATTATACAAAGTCTGTACCATTACTTTTTAATTATGCTATAAACAATCCAGTATTTGATATAGGTATGTCAATTGATGAGACAGAGCTTAGTTTTGCTACATCTAGTAAAGTCGTAAGTATTTTGGAAGAGCAAGAAATATTGGATAAAATTAGCGGTAATTTAAGGTATAGGGTTTATAAATATACTAGATTATTAAATTTATTTGAATAGAGGAGATTATGAGAAAAGGTTGGAGTATAGCTAATCAAGAAGAGGCAATTGAAGAAGCTGAGAGTGTAATGTTGGATGTGATTGGCGGAGAGTATAGGAAGACTCGATTTAGTGATGCGGATATGAGAGACTTACTCTCTTTTTTCGCTGATGGAGAGAGGTTTGTGTCAGCTTCAAAAGAAGAATTAACAGATTTGTTTGATGAAATTAACTTTAGGTTTTGTACAGCACATAATATCAAACCAGCTAATGTGACCCTATTAGAATATGGAAAGGGGACGTATTTATATGGTGCATCAGATGCTAGTGGTGATATAAAAATGTATTGTCTATTTGATAAGTCTCAAGTAGATGTCAAAAAGTTTGACCATATAGGTACTTTGTATTTAGCATATATGTATCATGAACTTAGGCATCATTATCAATTTTGTATGGGTGAGAAATTTATAAATGATTATATGTCCAATAATGAAAGTACGAAAACTAATGTTATAATTGATGCTTGTAATAAAATCAATTTTATTGAGCAATGCTATAGTTATATGAATGCAAAAATTGATGATTTTTATGAATTCAATACAGCTGAGAGAGACGCTAATTATTGTGCTTTCAATATCATAACTAACCTAATAAAAGAATATCCAGAATATGAGGAGCAATTAAGTGCTGGTTTGATAGATATATGTAACATTTATTTGCAAATAGAGAATTCTAATAAAGTAGATGTTATTGAAAATGAAATAAAATTTAACAAATACTATTATAAAAATTTTTTAAAAGATTTTTCTAGTGGTGAGACATTGGGATACAATGAATGGATAAAAGAATTTGATGAAGAAAAATTTAGAAATGTGCGTGAAAAACAAAGGAATAAAGTTGTTAAATTTATTGAAAATTATACTCAAAAAGAATATAATAAAGCTTTGCAAAATCCAAATTTAAAACAATTTCATTCGCGCATAAAAAAGATTAAAGAGCAATATTCTACATTTGAACTGAATGTTGGTTTAAGATTGATGAAATTATATGACTACGACATAGATAAAGCGGAGAACGATTTGGTTAATCATTATTATGTTGGAGTGGAATCCTTACTTAAAGATGAAAAATATACACCAGCAAAGACTAATGTTAATATAGAAGAAACCAAAATTTTATACTAAAGTGGTATTGACTTTGTTGAAGTTTCGCTGTATACTTAAAACAATGGAGGTAGCTTATGGCAGAAGTTAATCAAGATATATGTTTGGCTGTAGCGAATAAGATGTTGACTAATGTTAAGTCTAGGGAAGTTCGTCCAAACCCTTGGTCACTATTTCCAACTTGTTCGCTGATAGAATTCTTTGCGGATAGAAAAGCTTTTTTTACTCTATCTAATCTTGAATTTGAGACATTAATGATAGAGATGAATAATAGGATCTCTAGATCCTTAAAATGTCCAGCGTCAGAAATTAGTTTTAATAAAATAGACATAAATCAACCAGATGCTTTCTCATCTGGTGTAGGTAGGACACTTACAACTGGCGAAATTAAAATAAGTTATGTAGATGAGAAAGATAGGGATAAATTGCCTGAGTTTAGAAAAAAGTGGTTAGGCTTGGAGTATCTAAATACAATTATTCACGAATCTCGCCACGCTTATCAAAGTTTTAAAACGGCAGATTATTTAAACGGTAAGCCTGTGAGCAGTAAAATGGCCTATATTGCGCAAGATAGTTTTATAGAAATGGCATTTTGTGCTATTGATGAAAATTTTGATAATAATTACAAATATAGTATTAGGGAAAAAGATGCTGTCGGATTTGCTTATGATATGATCAAGAAACTTGCTGTAGCTAGTGATTTTGAAGATGAGATAACTAATTTCAATAATAATGAATGCGCTACAATGTTAGCTGACAACAAAGAAAATTACGACATTGTTGAAATGCAACTGAAGGCACATAAATCTAATTTAATGCGCTTTGCTTCAAGGTTTACTACTGACGTTGGGAACAATTTGTTAAAGTATTTTAAAAATGTGGACGAAGAAAAAGTTAGAGCTGCATTAGAGCAGGAGTTTGCTCGACACAAAGATTCGCTTGAAGAATTTATCCAAGATAAAATAAATGAATATGAGAATACAAACAATTCGTATACTGATACTTTAAAGCAATACTATAACGCTGGAGATTTATATAAGTCTTATTTTGGAATTCTATATATAGACAAACAAAAAAAGCCAGAGCCTACAAACCACGAAAATTGTACCATTGATAGTGAGGGAAGAGTTTTATGAAATTACCAAATTCTAGTGAAAAATTAAAAAATGAAAATTCTATTTTGATGCCTTTTCTTATGAGTAAGACAATGGCACGAGAGAGTAGTTATGTTCCAATTGCTAAGGGGGAGCAATTTACCAAAGAACAAATGTATGAACATTTTGCGGATAATTTTGATCGTTTTCAAGAAGACGACGAAATTCGGGATTGTCTTCAATCTGCACACAATTACCTCTGTGAAGAACTACAGATACAACCTGCTGAAGTTGTTCTTTATCTAGATAATGATATAAAAAATGATTTTATCCCAGGTAATTATTCTTCAAAGGATGGCTTGATAAGATTTAACTCCGCATACTTAGGATATGCTCATGAAACTAATGAAGGCGTTGGAGCTAATGCATATACAAGCATTGTTAAACTTACTTTAGATAAATTTAAAGATGACATTATTTTAAATTATTTAAGTGATAAGTATTCTAATAATATGATTAAAGTAGCACTAAGTAATTATTTGATTGCTTCAAATTGTAATAAGATTTATCAACAGGCTAACCAAATCAATCAAAATGAAAAAGAATCTACTTTAGATAAACTATGTATCTATTGTGAAACTTTAAATAAGCTTAGTAACGTTAAAAATGCAAAGCTTAGAAGAAATTTACAGCCTATTATAAATAGAGAACTTAAAGCTATGATGGATGTTGATGCTAAGCAATTAATAACTGATATAGTTCGAGATGATGAACGTACTATGATGGAGTTTGATTTCTGCTTTGATGGTGTTGTCGCTAATAAAATTATGGAAAGTCAAAAGGCTATTAATTCTAATCAGTTGGCTCAAACATTATATAGAAGCTTAGAAAATGTTAAATCTTTATCATCTGTCAAAAATCAAGAGAATAATAGATAAAAAATTAGACACGGAGACAACTAAATCTCTGTATCTAATTTTTTTATTATATTCTTTTATCTTCACCTTCAACAAGTATTGGTAAGCTATTTATTTTATCAAATAATCGACTAAAAATTCTCTCGTCGTAAGTTTCTAGTATTCCAGTAGGCGTAAGATTTGTTGTGATTATTGTAAGCTTATTTTTTGCATTTCTATAATTAATAAG
>CALVNN010000015.1 GCA_944349765.1 uncultured Clostridia bacterium
GTTTCTAGTATTCCAGTAGGCGTAAGATTTGTTGTGATTATTGTAAGCTTATTTTTTGCATTTCTATAATTAATAAGATAAAGCAAATATTCATTCGTTACGTTTTTTAATTTAGGTTCAGTACCAAGGTCATCTATAATAAGTACATCACAGTCAAGTATATCATTTAGTATTTCTCGTTTTTCATTTACGGAAGCTGTGTGGTATTTTAAGAAAAGTTGGTTCAAAACAGCTGACGAAATAAATATTGTATAGATGTTTTTATTTGTAAAAAAATTCGTCATAGCTAGTGTAAGGTGTGTCTTCCCCACTCCGGTTGCTCCACTAAAAATTATTTTATTAAATTTTTGTTTGGGGTATTGATTACAAATAGTGTTTATCTTTTGCACTAGTGAACTATTTAAAAGATCGCAATTTTCAAAGCTTATTTTTTTAATGTCTGCATTTAATGAATTTATTTTATCTGATAATAATTTATTAAAACATTGACAGTATTCACCATTTGGGAGAGTGCCTGTATCGTTGCATATTTTACAATTAAAATTTGGTTTTAAATCATTAGATGTTAGACCTATTTCTTTTAAACATTCATCTATGGATGACTCAACTTCACGCTTTTCTTTTTCGAGTAGTGTGGTTTCTTCACCTTTTATTTTTGTTTTAGCTATATCTATTATTATCCTACTAAGATTGTTAGCTAGATTTTTGTATTTAGCATTAGAATGAGCTTTGAATTTATTCATTTCGCAATCATTTATTGCGTTAGTTCTCTGTGTTTCGAGTTCTTTCATAATGCTTCTTTTTATATCAGTAATGTTCATTTTATACTCCTATTTCATCTATGTTCTTAAATAACGAGTTTATATCTTGAGCCGTGTAAGTATGGGTTGTTATTTTGTTTTTTGTAGGAGCTTCAAATTCTTGATTATCTTTTTTCGCTTCTTCAACGTTCTTTATGTTTAGGTCATTGTAGTGGCATAGTACTTTATTTAAATATTGCATAGGCTGTACTTTTCCAATGGATTTTGTTATAGCATAATCCATTAATTCTTTGCTAACATTAAATCTATCTGTCCATACTTTATACATCTCACGGTCAAAGGAATTGACGTTTCGGCTTGTCCCAAGTTTTTCTAAAATTTCTTTTATATTATTATCTACATCTACTAAGTCGTTTAGATATTCCTTTAAAGCATCGCTGGTTAGTATGCCTAGTTTGTAAAATTTAGCTAGCTTGTTGTCCATACCCTCTAGCGTTCTAATCGAGCTTTTAAAACAAAAGTTGGCTATTTCAATCAGTATATCGCTAGAATAACCAAGGTTAATCCATTTATTTATG
The DNA here is from genome assembly GCA_944349765.1 of uncultured Clostridia bacterium. Lineage (GTDB taxonomy): Bacteria > Bacillota > Clostridia > Christensenellales > UBA1242 > CALVNN01. The sequence goes on from CALVNN010000015.1 coordinate 1,340, forward strand.
TAGTTTTCTATAACCGGTTCAAGGTTTTCATAATAAATGCCAAGTTTTGAGGTAATAGATTTGGCTAAATTATAATATTCAGATTTTTGATTTTCATAAGTCTCAATATCTTCTATACTATTTAATTGCATAGAGTAGTATTTTTGTAGCTTTGTTTGCAAGTTGGTGAGTCCTACTTTGTTTTTTGATTTTAAATTTTTAGCTACATAAAAGATTACATTCAAGTCAAAATTTAATTCATTTTTTATGTTGTTCCAAATTTCACGTTCCTCAAATCCAGCACTACGTCGTATTCCGAATATTTTCAAAAGTTCTTTTAAATTTTCGTCATCCGCCATATTATTTTGTATTTCATTCTCAACAGCATCAAGTGTTAGTAGACCCTTATATGCCCAAGCTTTAGCAACCGTTAAAATGTAGGCGTATCCCACATCAGGCCCTTTTAATCCTACACAAAATTTAATAACTTGAAGCAATGCGTCGGGTTGCATATGCATACTATCCAAAAAACTTATGTATTCATAAAATTCATTAGTGCTTATCATTCTATTTGGGATTAATTCTTGTACACAGTAGCAAAATTCACTGTATTTGCCTTTTGTTACATCTTTGTTTTGTGTAGGCTTTTTTACTGGCAAATATCTTATCTCAATAGGTTCTATGTTTAAGACCTTTACAAGGCCTAAATCTTGTAAGTACATAAAATTAGCGATCACGTCTTCTTTTGATAGACCTAGGGTAGTCGCAAAAGTATCTAACGTATTATTAGGGTGATTAGAGTTGTTACAAAAATATAATCCTAATAGGTATGTCTTTACAGAACTTTCTGGGGCGTTAGGCATATATTCTGTAATAAATAAGTTGCTAACTTTTACGCTATCTATAATGGTTTTTTCGCTTGAATACTTACAAAAGCTCATTCGTATATATCTCCTATAAATTGTAGTTAAAATAAGTATATCACACTTTATAAAAAAGTACAACACCAATGTAATATTTGGACAAGTGAAATTATATAAATATTTAAAGCAATTTTTTATTTTGGGAGGCTGTATGAAAAGAATAATTATTTGCTTATTACTAGTTGTGGTGTTGTTTACAGGATGTACTACACTAGATTTAGATAAAAAATCAAGTGAATTAAGTAATTATTATATAGATCTTGACCTTAATTACGAAGATAAAACTGCATTGCTTAATGAAGTCGTGGATTATATAAATAATGAGGATATTGTGCTAAAAGAACTAAGGTTTCATTTGTATCCTAATGCATTTAAGTCGAGAGAACTTAGTGTATTACCTGTAAATGAATTTAATTTGTCAAAAGCATATCCTAATGGCTTTGACCCCGGCTATATTGAAATAAATTCTGTAAGTATTGATGGTAAGGACGTTAATTTCACTTTGTTAAATGAAGAGTCTATATTACAAGTGCCACTAATAAACGAGTTGTATCCTACAGAAAGGGTGAAAATTGAAATTGATGCTTCTATTTGTATTCCAAATGTAAAACACAGATTTGGTTATGGCGATGATACGCTTAATTTATGTAATTTTTATCCGATAGCTTGTGTGTATGAAAATGGTGGATTTGTTCAAGACAGATATTGTAGCAATGGGGATCCTTTTTACAGTGAAGTAGCCAACTATAATGTAGAGGTAACTTACGACAGCGTTTTAAAATTAGGCGCTAGTGGGGAATGTGTTAAATCAAGTGAATCAAATGGACTTACAACAAATTTTTACGAAGCTAAAGTTGTAAGAGATTTTGGGTTGGTATTTAGTAAAAAATTTGAAGTAGTTGAAAAAACTGTAGATGACGTACTTTTTACATATATGTACTATGATGATGTAAATGTTGAAGAAAATTTACAAGCAATGATTGATGCTGTAACAACCTTTAATAATCTACTTGGTAAATATCCATATTCTACTTTAACAGCAGTAAAATGTGACTTTTCATACGGAGGGATGGAGTATCCCAACCTAATACTTATAAGTGATGATGTCGAGAATGTACACGACTATATAAACGTAATAGTACACGAAACAGGTCATCAATGGTTTTATGGTATTGTGGGCAATAACGAAGTAAAAGAAGCTTGGCTTGATGAAGGTCTAACGGAGTATATTACCGCACTTTTTTATGAATTAAATCCTAATTATGAAAGAACTTATGATGAAGTAGTTGGAAATGCTTTAAGTTCATATTTGTTATTTTTGGACGTTTATGAAGATGTGTTTGGTGAACGATTTGATACTAGCATGAATAGAGAGTTGACCGAATTTAATAGCGAACCTGAATATACATACTTAATTTATGTAAAAGGACTTTTAATGCTTGATAATTTAAGAGATATAGTAGGTGATAGTGGCTTCTTTTTGGGGTTAAAAAATTACTATGAGAATAACAAATATGGTATAGCTACTACAGATCATTTTATATCTGCTTTAGAGAATGCTACAAATAAAAATTTAGAGGGGATTATAAATTCATGGCTTGATGGTAGCGTGGTTATAAAAAATTAGAATTGAGTATTGACTTAGAGTGCGTTTTTTGGTATAATGCTAATGAAAAAATAAAAGGAAGTATTTGTATGGCTAATGAAGAAAAAATAGTTAATGAAGCTTCTAATAATCAGGAGAATGTCAAACAAGCTAATAAAGTAAATCATAATTTGTTTGATGTTAATAGATTAGATGAGTCTTTTTATCGTGCATATAAAAATGCCCATAAAAATGAGACCGTTCGTGATGCTATAGCTACGGAAATGAAAAGTTTAGCAGACCATAATGAGTTTTCAGTTATGGCAAAAAATGAAAATATCTTGATAGCTGGTGCTAATAATAAAAAAGGATATACAATGAATTATGCTAACCTTAGAGATTTGTCTATAGGTAGTTTTAATCGTGTTGTTGACAAACTTATAAATTCAGCAAAGGATTTTTCTGACGATCAATCAGATGTATCAGAATATGTGGACAATTTAAAATCAGTATTAAACACATGCGAAAAGAAGTCAGATATTCGAAGAGTTGAAAAAAGATTGTTGCTGGCAGAAGCGAATAATGCTGAATATTTAAGTGAGCAGCAGGCTATCCGCGAAGCATATGCTAAAAATATGTTTGGCTTGAGTATGATAGATGCTGAGGTTATTTTGGGTTCTGTAGACCAATCATATAATTCTTCTTTTAAAGGTTCACAAGTCTACAACAATTTATTAAGTTCTTATAATAAGGCTAAACAACTGGATTTAACCAAAGCTTTAGAGATTGATACTATTGATTCAACTGCGGAAATATTGAAAGAGTTAAATAAATCAGTAGTAGAGTTTAAATATCAGATTTCCGATAAAAACAATTTGTCCGAAAATGATAAAAATCAACGTGATTATCTAAGAAGAAGCATTATAAAAAATCAAAAACTTAAATATAATGAATTAACGCAAGAAATAATCAAGTCTTACGATGATTTGAGCCAAAAAGTTGATAGTCAAACTGCTGACGCTATTATAGAGAGTTGTTTGGTATTAAATAGGGTAAATAAGAAGTTGTCTGCACCTAATTATAATTTTGATAAATTAACAATGCGTGGAGCTATTTACTTAGATGAAGTGCTGTCTCAAGCTGAAAATCAATCTAAGATGCTTACCCAAATAAAAGACAATTTCAAAGACGAAAAAATTAAAAAACGTGCAATTAATCAAAGGTCAAAAATTGACAATGACCCTAGCTACAGATTGCCAACGCAATATTTTAGAAATGCCTTAGTTATAGATGAGTACTTAGATAGGGCTAGACACATAATCAACTCTGAATTAAATGAGGGTGATCTATTTAGTGATTTGTGCAATTTAAGGCAAAGTATAGCTAATTCATATGCAAAAGCACACGATTTTGTCAATGGTGATAATGATGTTAATCCGATAGTTAGCGAAGAAATCAAGAATGCTATGCTTAATTATAAGCTTCATAGATCAAATGAAACCATTGATATATTAGGACAGATGATGGATGAAGCTACTGTCAATATGACCGAAGATCAGAAAGCTAGCTATAGGGGTATAACTTATGAATTATTAACAAATTATAGCAATATAATGGCTAGTAGCGTACAAAATATTTACAATGAAAGAGATGTCGTTGACGAGAATACGCAAAAACATTTGAGTACGTTTAACGATATTTTAAATAAACAAGGTAGATTTGAAAATGTTAATGATAGAGAAAAATATGTCTATACTTTAGGCGCTTGTGATTTGCTTATATACAATATGACTAAAGATGAACAAAATAAATTTAATGATCTATTTTTAACAAATATGACGGCTCTGGATAATACTATAGCAAAATATAAAGATTTTGAAGAAGTGAGGGAGACGTCAAATGCTATAGTTTTAGCTTTTAGAGATACCACGCGTCCATTATCAATAGAAAATAAGTATTCTTATTTCAACAAAGATCTTATTTCTAATTTGTATGGGATATTTGAGCATAAAGATAAGCAAATTAAAGATGAAGGAATTAGTAGAGTCCGTAACTTTTTTGCCACTGATTGGGAAGCTCCAGCAAGTGACAAGACAGCTACTAGGAACTACTTTAGTGATGTGGTCCCTTACTCTGAAGATGATACGAGAAGAAATGTTGCAATCACACAGAATGAACCACAAGCATCACCTAATAGTAAAGTAACAGCTGCTTTAGGACCTGCGGTTATACCTGAATCTAACGAAAAAATTTCGAATGAAAATGAGAAGCCTCAAAATCAAGAATCAGATAATTTAGATCTTAAGTTTTACCCTTCTTTTAAAGATGACGTAAAAGATTTAAAAGGCATCTCTAAGAAGTATGCTGGAGACTTTAACAAAGACTATGCTCGTTTTTGGTGGGCTTTTGCATTTGTAATGTTGGCTGTTTCATTTATTGCAGCATTATTTATAGGCGGAGCTACTATAGGTGGCTTATCTGCCGCAATAATAATGGGTGGCGTTTGTGCTTACAAATATAAAAGTTATCTTGATGCACGTGATAATGAAGATATAAAGAGAACAAAAGAAATTTCTGAGAAGTATGGAATTAAATTTAACAAAAAACTTTTTCTTCTTTCACCGGATTTATATTGTGATAGATTAGCAAAAAAGATTACAAAGGTTAATAGATTAAACGACTTGAAAAATGATTTCCTTGATCCAACTGGTGAATATAGAAAAAATTTGTTACAAGATCAAGAACCAGGACAAGAACAAGATAAAATAAAAGAACAAGAAGTTGAAAAGTCTGACGATAAGCCAATTGAAACCAAACAAGAAACATCTACAGACAAAAAAGAACCTACTACTGAAGCCGAAGTTGAAAAAGATAAACCAAAAACCGAAGAAGTTAAACCTGATAAAATTGATGATGCACAAAAACCTACCGAGGTAAAAGAAGATATTGAATCTAAAGAGCAAACCGAAAATGGAGCAGAAAATACTGAAACAACATTGGAAACTAGCTCTAATACTGAGAAAGAAGAAATAAAGGAAGAAGAGTCCAAAACAGAGCCAGTTAAGGAAGAGGTAAAAGAACAAGTTAACAATGATTTAACAGAAGATTTAAAGGATAATAAAGATAAGTTAGAGCCTCAGGTGGAGACAGCTAGCAATCAATATGAACCTTTTGTTCTACCTAAAAGTCTACAAAAAGATGATGGTGGACGTCAAAGGACTATGGATGATGGTGGTAGACAAAGAACCATTGATTAAAAAGTAAAACGCCAATAAAAATGTTGGCGTTTTATTATAAAATATTTGTAATATTTGTTAGTTTGAAGTATAATATATATTAAATGTGAGGTGTTTATGGAATATGATGCTATTGTTATAGGTGGTGGACCTACTGGGGTGACAGCTGCTATTTACCTAGCTAGAAGTGGTAAGTCAGTTTTGCTATTTGAAAAGACTATGATAGGAGGGCAAATTGCCTATACTTATGATGTAGAAAATTATCCAGGATATATCGGCGGTGATGGCTTTGGACTTAGTCAAAATTTTGTGAAGCAACTCGATGAAACAGGTGTAAAAGTAGTTTATGAAGAAGTTATAAATCTTGAGCTTCAAGATAAAATAAAGATTATTTTTACTAATAAAGGAACATATTCAGCACGCTGTGTCATATTATGCTTAGGAGCAGGAAGCAAGAAATTAGAAGTTCCCAATGAGGCTAAGTTAACTGGTAAAGGCGTTTCTTATTGTGCTACTTGTGATGGATCTTTGTATAGAAATAAGACCGTCTGCGTCCTCGGTGGTGGTAATAGTGCTGTCGAAGAAGCTATATATCTTAGTGATATAGCAAAAAAGGTTTATTTAGTTCTAAGAAGAGATGAATTTCGTGCGGAAAGCTCCTTGGTCAAAACATTGCTCAGAAAGAAAGAAGAAGGTAAAGATATTGAAATTATAAAAAATAACGTGACAGAGCAAATAGTCGGTGAAGATAAGGTTGATGCATTAATTCTAAAAAATGTCAAAGACAATTCTACACAAACTATTGATGTGGATGGAGTATTCGTGGCTATAGGCAGAATACCTAATACAGCGTTATTAGTCGATAAAGTGGCATTAGATAAGCAAGGATATGTTATAGTTAATGATAAATTTGAGACTAACATTCCTGGTGTCTTTGCTGGAGGCGACGTTATAGTTAAAGACTTACGTCAAATAGTAACTGCGGTTTCTGACGGAGCCTTGATCAGTATCTCAGCTAACAATTACCTAAGAAAAATAGACTAATTTTTGTGGAGGTGTTGTTTGCAAGAGGTTAAGTTTGGTACTGATGGAATAAGAGATATAGTAAACAAAGGATTAACAGCGAAAGTAGCATACGATACGGGATGTGCGTTGGCACTTTATCTAAAGCAAACCGTATCAAAGCCACTAGTAGTTGTCGGTCACGACACAAGACAAAGTGCTTATATGCTTTTGACGGCTTTAAGCAGTGGACTTATGAGTTATGGTGTAAATGTTGTTTATATTGGAAACTTGACTACACCGGCTGTATCCTTTATTACCGCCAAATATGGAGCCGATGCAGGCGTTATGATAACAGCTTCACACAATACTCACGAATACAATGGGATAAAGCTATTTAATAGATTTGGTGAAAAAATCGGAATGCAGGCTACAAATATGCTGGAAAGATACGCCAAAGGTCTAGATAAGTATAACCTTTGTAATAGTGAAGAAGTAGGAATTATAGTATCTGACTTAAGGGCAGTTAATTCTTACCTCAAGTTCCTTAGACGCAAGATTAAGCTATTTAATAAAAGGGTTGCTTTTGATTGTGCGAATGGAGCGACGAATGTGATAGTGCCTAAAATATTTAAAGATAAAAATGTCACTATTTTGGGTGATTCTACAGTCAGTTGTATGGTCAACAAAGAAAGTGGCGTTATGGATATTAAAAAACTACAAACAAAAGTTGTCAAAGACAATTTGGATGTAGGCTTTGCTTTTGATGGAGATGGGGATCGTATTTATGCTGTGGATAACAAGGGTAAGGTTTTGGACGGAGACGATATTTTAGCAATAATAGCTCTTCATCTAAAAAACAAAAATAAACTAAAAGATAATACAGTCGTTGGTACGGTTATGACTAATTATGGAATTGAAGCTACCTTAAAGTCTAAAGGCATAAAACTGATACGTCAGCATGTCGGAGATAGATTTGTTCAAGCTGAGATGAAAAAAGGTGGTTATAACCTTGGCGGAGAGCAAAGTGGTCATATTATCATTTCAGAAAAATTAAACACAGGCGACGGCGTTTTGACTGCGATAACCCTTTTGAATATAATGACAGAAACCAATAAAAGTTTAAGTGAATTAGCAAGTGAATTGAGGCGATTTCCTTCAGAACTTTTAAGTGTGGAAGTTAATAGTGAAAATAAAGATTATATTTTAAGTAGTTTAGATTTGCAGGATTTTATTAACGACTTAGAGCAAGAACTTGGATATAAAGGACGCATATTGGTTCGGGCTAGTGGCACCGAGAGCAAAATAAGAATTTTGGTCGAAGGTGAGGATAGGAAGTTAATTAGATCTATAGCCGAAACGATAAAATACAAAATTCTATCAATGTAAAGGTATCAGCTTTGTGAGCTTTTCACAAGCTGATACTTTTTATTTAAGTACGTTTAGTTTATTTTTGTTTACATATTAAATTTTTTATGTTATAATCTACAAAAAAGTAAGGTGTATGATATGGCTATTTGTAGTATTTGTGGCGGTTCACTAAAAAAAATTGATGATGCTGAGGTAAATGTCCTTTTAGGCTTGTTAGAAAAAAGTAAATGTGGCTCTCTTTATAAACTGTACCCACATATTTTTGAATATTGTCCTAACTGTCTCATAGGTGATATTGAGCTGGATGAGGATAATGTAGAATTGATAAAATCGAGAAAAGATGATCTCGCTAAGGCTTTTTCGAATAAAAATCTTGAAGAAATAGATGTATTCAAGTGGGCAAGGATAGCTGAAATAGTTGGATTTAGTTATGAAGTAGTTGGCAATACGAGAGAGGCTGCTTTAGCATATAAAGCAAGTACGGACATTTTGGATATAATGATTTCTAGCTTTATAACGAGGCATCAACATATGGCTGAGGAAGATGGCGAAAAGGTTGGGTTACTTAAAATGCAGGATTTTGAAATATGTAAGAATGCTTTGATATATAGTAAAAACCTAAAGCGTTTAACTCTTGGACACCTGCTTAAATCTATAAAAGAAGACGATATGGTGTTATTTTTAATTTATTTCGACACTGTGATTGAACTAGACTTGAAAGACGAGCGTAATAAGATTACATCTGTTTTGAGTAAAGAAAAACATCCTAACAAATTGTATCAGGATGTAATAGATTGTTTATTATCAAAGTCAAACTCACTTAAGGCTTAATATTTCCATTGAGTCTTTTTTTGTTGAGGGAGCACAAGTAAATTTATCAAGCTGATTTTTCTGTAATTCTTCAATTACTTTTTTAAAATTGCAAGGAGGTGTATATCCGCTTAAATGTCCTAGAGGCAATGAATATGGTGTGTTGTCGTGTCTATCAGATCCATAAGCAGTAAATCCGACATATTTATATTCATCATTAAATTTGGCTTTAAATGGATTTTTGTCGTTGGTTACACTTATAAGCTCTACACCATCTATACCCATTGCCAGTAGTTTGTTGGTCATAGAAGTGATGTATGCCCATTGATTATTCTTATTACATTTGTATTTTTTCATAAATTTTTTATAACTTTTCAAAGGATGTGCAATCATGCATTTCCCACCAGCTTTATGGACGGCGTCGATTACAGTCTTTACATCTAAGACAATATTATCTTTTTCTTTAAAGCAGTGTGCCAAATTAAGTATATCATTTCTGATTTGCTCTTTATCGAGTCCTTTGTGTACAAAATATTGAACTACCTCATCAGGTGAGTAGGCTGAGTGCGTATTTTTATTATCCATCAAGCGTCGCTTGTAGATAAAATACTTAAACTCTTCTCTTGTGTATCTTTTTTTATAAAGCGGATAGTAATGAGCTAAAGTATCTGGGATAGTTAAAAAGGTTTCTTCGTAATCCTTATATTTTGAGTCAAGAAGACGCATAAAATCATTATTAGGGTCACGATTGAAACCATAGCATAATATATGAAGTTTTTGAGAGTGTTTGTCTGAATGCTTAAAAAAGCAGGTAACCTCTGCACCGCAAATTATCTTAATTCCATCTTGAGTTACATATATTTCGTTGTCGTTTGCACCTAAAGAGCGCATATAATTGTCTATATTTACGCAAGTATTATGATCAGTTATAGCAATATAGGACAAGTTATTTTCTTTAGCTTGTTTTATTATAGCATTTATAGTCAAAAATGCATCTGGCGAAGCTGTAGAGTGTATGTGTCCGTCAATGTCGTTATGAGGTTTACTAGTAAAATATTTAACTGATTTTAAATATGGTCTTAATTTCATAGTAAATTCTCCTTACCTTTCATAAAAGATTGTATCATATTTATAAAAAATATTCAATAGGCTAGTAGTAATTATTTGACAAAATAACATAATATTAGTATAATATGTTTATCAAAAAAGTGTGGAGGATTTTATGCAGTTTGAAGACAAGTTGACGTATGAAAAAAAGGAGTGTGGAGTCTGTCATTTTAATTGGTATTACCCTGAATTAAATGAAGAAGTCTTGACTCCTATAGAGCGTTTATTTTATTTGCAAGTATCAATTTGTCCATATTGTAAATACTGTAGTGATAATATAGAGCAAACTGAGGGAAATGAGGCTGAATTGACTAAATCAAAAGAGTATTTATCTATAATAAAATCTCAAAATGATAAATATGCACTAGTGTGCCATAGAGAAGCTTATATTTATCTTGCTTTCGCTTATTTAAAGACCAAACTAAACGAATATGATTTAGCAGGAAAAGCTTACTTAGAATCAGCAGAACTGGAAGAAATGCAATATAAAGCTTATATGCAAAGTGGTCTATACAAACCGCAGTATGACGATAAAATGATTAAAGAATCTAAAGAAAAGATCAAAGAATATCTAGCTTTGGGACTAGAATATATCATTAAAGCGACAAACAACTTAAGTCAGTTGGATATAAAGGATTACTTGCTACTAAGTTATGCATATGCAAAAAATTTACAAAAAGAGCAAGCGCTTAAAAATCTAAGTGAAGCTTTAAAGATGAACCCATCATCTGAATTTATTGAAATTATACAAACTATTAATAGTATGATAAAGGAAATTTAAAATGGAAACAGTTTTGACAATAATTATATTAGTCATAATAGCATTATTGCTAGTTTTGGGTATAATTTATTATAAGAAATATAAACAAGTAGAAAAAGACCCTTTTGATGAGGAGTTGGCTTTAAAAATCACTGATTGTTATTTAGGTAAAGAAGAATTAAAATTTTATAATTTTATGCTATCTAACATTGATTCAAACTGGAAGATATTACCAAAGATTGGCGTAGATAATATATTGCAACCTACAATTAATAAAAATCAATATAATTTACTTATGAGCAATTATTTGGATTTTGTAGTTTTTGATGCTTCATATAAACCATTATTTGTGATTGATTTGGTTAAGAATAGTTATAATAAAGATGGTATGTTATCAAAATATGATAAGCACGTTTCTATGGCTCTTGAGGCTGTAAAGATGCCTGTAGTAGTAATCAAAGCTGCTGATTTTTATATTTACGATGAAGTTAAAGCTAGTATTGATGAGATACTAAACCCTCAAATTGTAGATACTAATAACGAAGTTAAGTTAAATAAAGGTGAAGATGTAAATAATGGATAATTTTTTGGTTGATGGGCTAAACGCTGAGCAGAGAGAAGCTTTGTATTGTACGGATGGTGCTGTCTTAGTCACGGCAGGTGCGGGCAGTGGTAAGACTAAGCTATTGACGCATAGGATAGTATATCTTATACAAGAAAAGGGAGTACCGCCTTATAATATAATAGCAATAACTTTTACAAACAAAGCGACGAAAGAAATGAAAGAACGAATTGCTGGTATGTTAGGCTTTGAGGGAGGCGTTTGGATCTCGACAATACATTCAATGTGTGCATCAATACTTAGAAATCATATTCAAGAATTAGATGAAAAATATACATCTAATTTTTCTATATATTCAACAGATGAATGTCAAAAAGAGATTCGACGTATTGTTACTACAAAAAATATCCCTAAAAAAGAAGTGGATACCATCATAAAAGCGGTTGCCTATCATATAGGTAATTATAAAAATCAAAATTTTGACATTGAAGAATATAGAAGTTTAAATAAACTTGATAAAAATATAGATTTGATTATTGAGTGCATTTATGATTACAATAACGCCTTAAAAGAAAGCAATGCTGTAGATTTTGACGACTTACTTATACTTACCGAAAAGTTGTTGAGTCAAAATGAAAAAGTTCGCAATATGTATGCTAGTCGATTTAAGTATATACATGTAGATGAATTTCAAGATACAAATGTTGTGCAGTATAATATTGTTAAACTTTTGGCTAGTGTAAATAAAAACATATTCGTAGTAGGGGACGAGGACCAGTGTATATACGGTTGGCGTGGTGCTAGTATAGCTAATATATCAAATTTTATCAAAGATTTTGAAAATTGTCATGTATTTAAATTGGAGCGTAACTATCGTAGCACAAAAAAAATTTTGGATATAGCAAATAAATTAATTGCTCATAATTCAAATCGTATACCGAAAAATTTGTATACTGAGAATAATGACGGAGATGCTGTTATATATCAATCACTATTGACAGACAGACAAGAAACGGAGTATGTAGCACAAAAAATATGTGACCTTATCAAACTTGGTTATAAGTACAAAGATATTGCAGTCCTTATGCGTCTTAACGCACTATCACGTGGTTTTGAACAAAAATTTATGAATTATAATATACCTTTTGTGGTGTATGGTGGTTTTAAATTTTTTGACCGTGTTGAAATAAAAAATGTATTGGCTTATCTAAGGCTTATCAACAATGCTAGCGACAATGCAAGTTTTTTTAGAGTTATTAATTTTCCAAAAAGAGGACTAGGCGAGGTAAGTATAAATAAATTGAGAGAATTTGCCGAAATGCGACACATTTCACTTTTGACAGCATGTGGTATAATTCAGGAGTGTAGTACACTAAATAATGGGGTCAAGAACAAGTTGTTTGACTTTTATAATTTAATCTCAAATTTAAAAGAATTTGCCAATGTCAATACGGTATCAAGTCTTATAAATAATGTTATACAAAATGTGCAAATACTAGAGGCTTTTGAGGATACTAAGGAAGACAGATTGAATAGGGAACTTAATCTTAATTCGCTCTTGCAGAGTGCTAATGAATTTGAAAAAAGTAGCGAAGATACTTCCCTAAACAAATACCTAGAGAGTGTGTCGCTTATAAGTGATTTGGATACTACAGAAGACGTAAATAATGCAGTAACGTTGGCTACTGTGCATGCAGTAAAGGGGCTGGAATATAAAGTAGTCTTTATAGTTGGGCTTGAACAGCAAATATTTCCTATTTTACGTTATGATACAGATGAGGAAGAAGAACGTCGACTTATGTATGTAGCCATTACTAGAGCAGAAGAATTGTTGTTTTTGACAAATGCTCAAAATCGTTTTCTTTATAATAAAGCAGATTATATGATACCTTCTATATTTTTGAAAGAAATGGGATATGAGGGAGTACTGTCCTATAAGGCTGAAAGGTCCAACGTGTATTATGAAGATGCTGATTTTGATATGCCTATGGTTAAGACTTCTAAAAGTTTGGAAGAATTAAACAAAATACCTTACGGGGTAAAAAAACCATCGAATGATAAAGAAGGCTTTATAGTAGGTGCTAGAGTACAGCATACAAAGTTTGGTGAAGGCAAAATAATTGAAGTACTTGGTAGCGGTATAAACACTAAAGTAACTATAAAATTTGATACGGTCGGTGTGAAAGAATTGATATTGGAGTATGCACCATTGACGCTTTTGTAAAGGAGTATTATGAAACTAGATAGAATGCGAGAGCTAATTAAGCTTATTGATAAATATAATTACTATTACTATACTTTGGATAAGCCTATTATTTCTGACTACGAATATGATAAGTTGTACGACGAACTGGTAGCTCTTGAGAAAGAAACTGGTATTACATTAGACAATTCACCGACGCTTAGAGTTGGTGATAATGTACTTGAAGGATTTGAGAAGAAAACGCATAAAGTCAGATTATTTAGTTTAGACAAGGTAAATAATTTTCAAGACTTAGAGAAGTGGGTGACTGATGTAAAGACTCAGTATCCTATGGCGACATTTGATTTGGAATATAAATATGATGGGCTTAAGATATGCTGTAATTATAATAATGGCAAGTTAATATCTGCTGTAACTAGAGGAAATGGATTTATAGGGGAAGATGTTACTTCGCAAGTGAAAACTATAAAAAGCTTGCCTTTAAGCATAGACTATAAGGGTGAATTGATACTTCAAGGCGAGGGGATGATGTTTTTGAGTGACCTAGAAAATTACAATAAAATGTACCCTAACGAACCACTCAAAAATGCTAGAAATGCTGTAGCAGGTGCCATAAGAAATCTTGATCCAAAAGAGACCGCAAAACGTAAACTCAATTTGATTCTATACGACATATTATACATTGAAGACAGAGAACTCATAAAGACTCAAAAAGATACTGAGGAATTTCTTGTCAAATATAAATTCAAAAATTTTGCTGGCAAGTATTTAAAAGATTTTGTATCTATAAAAGAGGCTATCCAAAATATGGATAAAGAACGTAAAACGTTGGATTTTTTGGTGGATGGAGCGGTTATTAAGATAAACGAATTTAGTATACGAAATGAAATGGGCGAAACGTCAAAATTTCCTAGATGGGCGATGGCATTTAAATTTGAAGCTGAAGAAATTAGTACTAGACTATTAGAGGTAAAATGGCAGGTCGGACGTACTGGCAAGGTCACACCGACAGCTATACTTGAGCCTGTGACTTTAGCGGGAGCGTTAATTAGTAGAGCTACGCTAAATAATTATTCAGATATATTGCGTAAACAATTGAAATGTCCGTGTAGAGTATTTTTAAGACGTAGCAATGAGGTTATTCCTGAGGTGCTTGGGTTAGCTGATACTGAAGAAGATTCTAAAGAAATAGAAAAGCCAAGCAAATGTCCTTGTTGCGGTACAGAATTATACGATAAAGGTCCGAATATTTACTGTCCAAATCTTGAATGTCCCGAAAGGATAAAAAATCAATTAGTGCATTTTGTGTCAAAAGAAGGTATGAATATTGAAGGTATTAGTGAAAATACCATAGAAGCAATGTATGATAAACTAGGTGTGCGTGATGGGGCAGACTTGTATGATTTAACTGGTGAGGATCTGGTTAAGCTAGATGCCTTTAAAGATAAAAAAGTTTCTAACTTTTTAAAAAATATTGAAAATAGTAAAAATATAAGTGCTGAAAACTTTTTGTATGCGTTATCTATTCCAAATGTTGGTAAAAAGACAATTAAGGATTTATTAAATTATTTTGGTACAATAGATAATATAATGCAAGCGAGCGAAGAAGAAATAGTCAAAGTCTATCAAATAGGTGAGACGATTGCAAAGGATATAAAAAACTTCTTTTCAGACGAAAAAGTAAAGCAATATATAAATAAACTATACTCTAAGGGTATAAAGATCTTTTATAAAGATAATACTATCAAAGATGAATTTTGGAGTGGCAAAAAAGTAGTCTTGACTGGTACATTGAGTGGTTTCACACGAAACGAAGCTACAGAATTACTCGAAAATATGGGAGCACAAGTACTTAGTAATGTGAGTTCACAGTGTGATTATGTCATTTATGGAGAAAATCCTGGCTCTAAACTGTCAAAGGCTCAAAATTTGAATATAAAAACACTTAATGAGGCAGAGTTTACTAAATTAATTAAAAAGGACTAAAGAAAATGAAGCGTCTAAAAGCCATAATAATAGTAATAGTTATATCTGTGGTGTGTGTCGGCGGTTTATATATCTACGACAGATTAGGGAGTTTTGAAGCAAAAGTATGGACAAAAGATGTGGCTTTTACCGAAAATGATTATGTTAAGCTAACGACCCCAAATGATAGTTATAAAATCTTACAAATAACTGATTTGCATTTTGCTTTGATATTTACACCAAACAATAACAAAACTTTTGATATGCTCAATAATATGATAGATATTGAAAAGCCTGATTTGGTGATTGTCACAGGTGATTTGACTATTGGTTTATTTAATAGGGCAATGCTTAGAAACTTTGCTGACTTTATGGAAGAAAAAGAGCAGTATTGGATGTATGTGTTAGGGAATCATGATTTTCAGTTTGGCAGTGGCGCTTATAGATATTTGAGTATATTATCAGATTACGAATATTGTTTATTTGATGTCGGATATACAAATTTAGGCTATGGCAATACCTTTGCTGTATTATATGCAAATAATGAAGCTATCCATACTATAACATTGATAGACACTTCAAAATATAGAACCAATACCGAACAGGCTGAGTGGTACAAGTGGGGGATGGAAAATCTAAAAGAGTCATATGGCGACCTTGATAATATGATATTTATGCATATACCTTTAAACGTGGTTAAAGAAAATGTTAAAGATGTAAAGGAAAATATCAACGCCCTAAAGGCTGAGCCTTTGCTATATGATTATATACTCAAATTAGGTCAGACAAAGTATATTGCAAATGGTCATGATCATATGAATAGTTATGCAGTAGAAATAGACGGAGTAAAATTTATAAATTGTTTAAGTACTGGTTTTAGTGGCTATGGGCGTAAAGATATCCCAAGAGGTGCAATTGTTTATAATTTTTACAAAGATAGAGTTGACTATTTTTTCAAAACGCAGTATGATTATGTATGATATAAGGAGGCGTATATGCGTTTGTTGTTGCATAGTTGCTGTGCACCATGTAGTAGTTCGGTACTAGAACAATTAATAAACGGTGGACAATTTGATGAAATAACTGTATACTATTATAATCCAAATATTTTCCCCGAGAGTGAATATATAAAAAGAAAAAATGAACAAATAAGGATGCTCAATCTTTTGTATCCTAATGTCAAAATCTTGGATTGCGATTATGAACGTGACAAATATCTTTGTGCGGTGAAAGGCTTTGAGCAGGAGAAAGAAGGTGGGGCAAGATGTGATATTTGCTATAGACTTCGAATGAAAGAGACTGCCTTAAAGGCAAAAGAGTTAGGCTATGACTATTTTGGCACCACATTATCTGTAAGTCCGTATAAAAATGCAGAACACTTAAATTTTATTGGACAAGATTTAGAATCACAAATTGGAGTAAAGTATTTCGTAAGTAACTTCAAGAAAAAGAATGGATATTTACGTTCCATTCAGTTAAGCAAAACCTACAATCTTTATAGGCAAAACTATTGTGGTTGCCCGTATAGTATGCCAAAAGATAATGAATAAATATACAATACAATGTATAAATATACACTTTAGGAGGGCGTATGCTAGATTTTAAAAAATACAATATGGGAACATATTTTGCAATAGGCTTGTCATTTTTGAATATTATATTTTATTTTACGCCATTTATTTATAGTAAGTTAGTTGAATCTCAATTGAGTGGCTATCAGCTTCTCCTATTGATGTTTGACCCAGTTAATGCTACTGGAGTAGGGGCTTCCTTATTTAACGACTATACACAGGCGGGTGTAGCTTTCAATCCGTTGGCTTATATTATAGCTATATTAGCTTTTGTATTTTTGTGTATATCTGTTGCTATTATTATATATTGTTTTATAGATCTAATGGGCTATAGGGCAAATAAAAAGTTGGTCACATACCTATCGTATACTTTACTCATTATCTTAATGTTGATTATAATATTAGTGTTTATAAGGTCAGAATTATTTGTATCCGCATCTAAAGGCATTGCTATAGGATATGGACTTATAATGGCATTGATATCAAGTATTTTCTTAAGTGTATTGAGATTTTTAAAAATTCAATAGTAAAATCATTTTAAAAGTTTTAAAAGACATCAGTTTTGATGTCCTTTTTTTTTGCATTTTAAGTATATTTTCGTCAAAAGTGTATAAAATTTTCTAGTTAAAAAATGTTATATTTTTATTGATTACTTAAAGGAGAAAGTTATGCAGGTAAAACATAGATTATATCACGGAACACTGTATATAGTGCTTTCTGGCGAATTAGACCAACATTCAGCTCAGTATGTCCGTGAAACGTTGGATGAGATATTTCTTTCTATAAAGTCACGTCAAGTAATAATTGATCTATCTGAACTGGAATTTATGGATTCAACCGGTATTGGCGTACTTATTGGAAGATACAAAAAATTAAAAGAGTTTGGTGTGCCTATTTATATATGTAATCCTTCTACGCACGCCGAAAAAATATTTAAGATGACGGGATTATACGACATAATGCCAAAAATAAGTTAAGGAGTAATTATGATAGCAAATAATATAATGGAAATTAAATTTCCTGCATTGTCAATAAACGAAGGGTTTGCAAGAACGTGTGTGGCGTCTTTTTGCTTACAATTAAATCCTACTATTGAGGAAATAAACGATATTAAAACTGCGGTCAGCGAGGCGGTAACAAATTGCGTCGTCCATGCTTATCCTACCAAGGTGGGTGATGTATATTTAAAGGCTGAGATCTTTGACGATACTGTCATTGTGACCATAAAAGACGATGGCGTGGGTATAAACGATTTTGAAAAAGCAAGGCAACCTTTTTTTACGACAAAGCCAGACAGTGAACGCAGTGGGATGGGTTTTGCTGTGATGGAAAGTTTTATGGATGAAGTGTCTCTTTCAAAGAACGGAGATAAGGGGCTTTGTGTAGTGATGAGAAAACAATTAGGCAAAATTACAGCTAGTGAGGCAATAGGAGGTTGATTTTGTGCTTGAACACGATGAAACATTGAGGCTCATAAAAGAGGCTCAAAACGGAAGTGAAAGTGCGAAATCTACACTACTAGAAAATAATTATCCATTAATTAAGAGTGTGATAAAGCGATTTAGGAACAAAGGAGTAGAATATGAAGATTTGTATCAGCTGGGATGTGTCGGCTTTCTAAAGGCTATAAAAAATTTTAATGAAGATTACAATGTAAAATTTTCTACCTATATAGTGCCTATGGTGGCTGGCGAAGTCAAAAGGTTTATGCGAGATGATGGTGCAGTTAAGGTAAGTAGGGCTTTAAAAGGACTGTATTATAATATTACCAAGCTTATGACCGATTATAAACAAAAAAATAATGGTCAAAGTCCGACCATTGAGTACCTAGCAAAAAAATTAAATGTCGATGAACAAGAGATAGTGATGGCTATGGAGAGCTCACGTAGTCTGATAAGCCTTAATGAAAAGTTTGATGAAGACGACAGTAATAGTTGTAGTATAATAGACAGAGTAGTCGTTGAAGAAGACACACACGAAGCTATAGATTATATTTTGTTAAAAGAAGCTCTAAACGAACTTGATGACCGAGAACGAAAAGTAATAATGTTAAGATATTTTAGAAATAAGACCCAAAGCGAAGTGGCTAATGAATTGGGCGTGTCACAAGTGCAAATAAGTAGATTAGAGAGTAAAATACTCTCTAAAATGCGTAAAAAAATAGAATAAATGAAGGTGTAAACGAAAACTGTAAATACAGTTTTTTTTGTATAACATTTCAGTATACTAATGAATTTTTATTAATATAAATTAGAATTAAATTACGACACCACCGTTGGGGCTTATTACTTGACCGGTGAGATAGTTTGAAGAGAGGATGTATTTCATGGCGAGGGCGACTTCTTTTGTGGAGCCTATCATTCCTAAAGGGACTTCTGAGATGTAGGCTTTGTAGTCTTCTTCGCTTAGGGCGGACATCATATCCGTATCTATAGCACCTGGCGCTATAGCGTTGACGGTGATGTTGCTTGGGGCTAATTCCATAGCAAGGGCTTTTGTAAGTCCTATGACGCCACTTTTACTAGCACTGTAGTGACTTTCACAGCTAGCACCTTGTATTCCCCACATGGAAGATATATTGATAATCTTACCATATTGACGGCCTATCATCATCTTTGCACATTCTCGACAAGTATAAAAGGTGCCGGATAGGTTTACCCCTATCATTTCTTGCCATTCTTCGTCGCTTATATCTGTAATGGTATTAAATCGACTTATACCTGCGTTGTTTATAAGTACATCTACATGGCCGAATTCTTTTTTGGCGAACTTGAACATTTCTTTGACTTCCTCTGGCTTTGATACATCACATTTGTAAGTCAAAGCAATACCGCCACCTGAAACTATCTCTTTTGCTAGATTTTCGGCTTTTTCTTTGTTATGATTGTAATTTATAATTACTGCATACCCTAAATCAGCCAAAGCACCACATAAACAACTACCAATACCTCTAGAACCACCAGTAACTAAAGCAACTTCCATAAATTCCTCCTATATCACACAAGCACGACAGTCAAAATAGCAATGCCTGCTAGATATGCATCAATAGTTAGGTGTCCGTCAAACTTTTTGGCATTCTTGATACTACATATGAGCGCTAAAAAGCCAGCTATACCAGCTAGTATATATAAAAGTATCACTAAACCTAAGCTATTGTACCCGAACATACGCATTAGTTTGTTTAGGACGGTAATAGCTATAGATATGCTAGCTGAAAATATACCTATATTGCTTGCATTTAGCATCCAACCTGCTACTTTTTCTTGATTTTCGGTCGGCTTGTTTTCGACTTGTTCATTTGAATGAGACATTTTATCTCCTCCTAGATAGTATATATTATTAATGTCAAATTTTCAAGTTTTTTATGCAAAAAGTGATTGACAATATAGACTTTTTCAATTATAATAATACACAGATTTTAGACGAAAAGGCGGGTGATTTAAGGTGACTACAGTCAAAGTTGGCGAAAACGAAAGTTTAGACAGCGCAATGAAGCGTTTTAAGAGAAAATGCCAAAAAGACGGTATCATAGGTGAACTTCGTAAACGTGAAGCTTATGAAAAGCCAAGCGTTAAGCGTAAAAAGAAGTCTGAAATGGCTAGAAAGAGAAACCGTAAAAAGTAATCAAATGAATGCACAAGATAAGGGTGCATTTTATTTTGAGTTTTTTTAGGTATAAAGGGGGATCTATGAGAATAGAAAAGATAGTTAATAGTGATAAGTTTTATCATTCTAACACATATTTAATAGAAAAAGACGGCGACGTATTAGTTATTGATCCTGTAGATATTGACGCTATATTAAAGGTAGCTAAGCAAATGGGCGAGATAAAAGGCGTACTAGTGACTCATGGGCATTTTGACCACTGCTTTGGGGCGAAAGGCATGCAAGAAGCTGGTTATAAGATATATATGTCACCTTTGGATGAGAATGAGGGAATGTATAAGTTGGCTGACGAATTTTACGAAGGATTTCCATTTTTTAAGTTGGATATGCCTGTACAAGAAGGTAATATTCAAATAGGTTCTTTTGATATACGAGTTATCAATACTCCAGGTCATAGCAAAGGGTCTGTTGTGTATGTCATTGAAGGGGTTGCGTTTACGGGAGATACGCTATTCAATAATAATATCGGCAGATATGACCTTTACGGCGGGAGCTTTTCTGAGCTTAGGCAGTCATTAAGAAAGCTTTTTGACCTTGAGGATATGGTTATTTATCCAGGGCACCACGACCCTTCTACTATAGCTACCGAACGTGCTAGGCTAATTAAGAGGTAACATAATTTAAATTGCATTCATAAATCTATATTATGAATATTATAGAAATAAATCGAGAAAATTTAATACACAATGTAAACTATTTCAAAGGTATTACAAAAGCAAAAATTTGTGCAATGGTTAAAGCAAATGGCTATGGTCATAATGCGGTGGCGGTTGCACAAATTTTGTCTAATTACGTGGATTATTTTGGCGTTAACAACATAGATGAAGCTATTGAACTAAGACAAAATGGCATTAAAAATAATATTCTTGTTGTAGGCGTATTTGAAAAAGAAGACATAGCCAACGCATACGACTATGATATTGAGCTGACTGTTGATAATGCTTTTAGACTTGACGAGATAATAGAAAGCAATCTAGCTATAAAGGTGCATATTGCTGTAAATACAGGGATGAATAGGTTGGGCTTTTGTGTAAATGATATTAGCGATGTTGTTTTTAGGTGTAAAAATAGTAATGTTATTTTAGTAGGGATTTTTACGCATTTTGCTACAGCGGATATGGATAAGGAGTATTTTGATTACCAAATAAAATCCTTTAATCAAGCTTTGTCACTTTTAGATACGAAAGGCATCATTATACATGCTAGCAACACAAGCGGATTATCTGATAAAAGAGTGCACTATGATATGGTACGAATAGGGATAGGCTTGTATGGCTATGGTAACAAAAACTTATTACCTGTGATGAAAGTTAAGTCAAAGGTAGTCGCTATACATAAGATAAGTAAAGGTGAGAGAGTTGGCTATAGTAATGGTTATATAGCTGATGAGGATTGTTATATAGCTGTTGTACCACTTGGCTATGCTGACGGGATAAATAGGCACATAGCTCGAAGAGTGTATGTACGGATAAATGGCAAACTATATTTGGTAGCCAGTAACATTTGTATGGATATGTTTATGGTCAAAGTAGATAAGGACGTGAAGTTATTTGACGAAGTGGTAGTTATGGACAATGCTGATATATGGGCTAAGGAGCTAGATACAATACCATATGAAGTGTTGACTGGCTTTGAACATAGGCGGTTTAATTTGATTGTAAAGTAAATTAATGGCTAATTATGCTTGTAATTTCTAGAAAATATGGTATACTTACTTGTATTACTACAAAAAGTGAGGAATACCAATGCTAGACATTAATTATATCAGAGAAAACACGCAAAAAGTTGTAGAAGGTCTTAAAAAGAAAGGCTGGGATGTCAATTTTGACCAAGTATTTGAATGGAATGACCACAGAAAAGAGATTATTGCAAAAGTTGAGCAATTAAAGGCTGAGAAGAATAAGTTATCTGCAAGCGTTCCTGCTATAAAGAAACAAGGCGGAGATGTTGAGGAAATATTTACAAAAGTTAAGCATCTTAATGAAACTATAGAATCTATGGATGCTGAGCTCAAAGAAGTAGAAGATAAAATATTTAACTTTATGGCTGAGCTTCCAAATGTACCTGATGAGGACTTATTACCAGGTGAGAAGGAGAATAATAAGGCTATCTATACTTTTGGTAAAAAACCTGAATTTGATTTTGAACCAAAAAACCATGTAGATCTATGTGAGTCACTAGGGCTTATAGACTATGCTAGAGCTAGTAAATTGAGTGGAAGAGGGACTTGGATATATACTGGACTAGGTGCTAGACTTGAATGGGCTATACTGAACTTTTTGGTTAGCGAACACTTGAAAGCTGGATATGAATTTATCTTACCACCTCATATACTTAATGAGGAAAGCGGATATTGTGCGGGACAATTTCCAAAATTTAAAGAGGACGTTTTCTGGCTTGAGGGCGAAGAACCTCGTAAGTTTATCCTGCCAACAGCTGAGACGGCTTTGGTAAATCTATACAGAGATGAAATCATAAATGAGGATGAACTACCTAAAAAATTCTTTGCGTATACACCTTGCTATAGAAATGAGGCAGGTAGCTATCGCACTGAAGAGCGTGGAATGATTAGAGGTTATCAATTCAATAAAATAGAAATGTTTATTTATGCTACAGAAAAGAACAATAAACAGATGTTTGAAGAGCTTGTTAAACGTGCGGAAAGTTTGGTTGAAAAATTAGGGCTTCATTTCCAAACTAGCAAGTTGGCTGCTGGTGATTGCTCTCATAGTATGGCAAGGACTTATGATATAGAAGTATGGATACCAAGTATGGGGATATACAAGGAAGTAAGTTCTGCTAGTACAGCAAACGATTATCAGGCTAGAAGAGGTAATATTCGTTATAGAGATAAGGAGACTGGTAAGCTTAAGTTCTGCTGTACTTTAAACGCAAGTGGTTTAGCTACTTCTCGTCTTATCCCAGCAATAGTAGAGCAATATCAAAATGCTGATGGTAGTGTAACTATTCCAGAAGTGTTGGTACCTTTTATGGGTGGGATAACAAAACTAGAACCTAAAAAATAATAAAATACCAAAGTCTTGCTATTAAAAGCTAAGGCTTTTTTTATGAGCTTACTTGCAAAAAATGTTATTTTATTTTATAATAAACATATGGATTATCAAAAGATTTATGATGGATTAATAGGTATGTTTGGCGATGCTGAATGTGAATTGGAATACAGTGACCCATACACTTTGTTGGTGGCGGTTATCTTGTCTGCACAATGCACTGATAAGAGAGTGAATAAAGTAACTCCAGCATTATTTCAAAAGTATCCGACAGTTTACGATATGGCTAAGGCAGACAATTTAGTAGTGGAGTCGATAATAAGGTCGTGTGGATTTTATCACAATAAAGCAAAAAACATTATCAATGCTAGTAAAGATATAGTAAGTAAGTACAATGGTAAAGTGCCAAATACTTTAGAGGAGCTTATTTCCTTGGCTGGTGTTGGACGAAAAACAGCAAATGTAGTATTAGGTACAATATTTCATAAACCAGCAATTGCGGTAGATACGCATGTCTTTCGTGTAAGTAATAGACTTGGTTTATCTCAGTCTACTACGCCAAATAAATGCGAGCAAGACCTTATGAAAGTGATACCTATTGAAAAATGGAGTAATTCTCATTTGCTATTAGTCTTGCTAGGTAGATATATTTGTAAAGCACGTAAGCCACTATGTGGAGAGTGTAAATTAAAACAATATTGTGAGGAGTACAATGCAAGAGATAAAAGGTGATTGGGCTGTAGCGTTAAAAGATGAATTTAATAAACCCTATTATAAAGAGTTGATGAAAAAAATAGAGCTAGCAAAAAAGACGCATGAGGTGTATCCGCCAGAAAATCTGATTTTTAATGCTCTAGAACTGACTCCGCTATATTCAGTTAAAGTAGTAATAATAGGGCAAGACCCTTATCATGAGCCTGGGCAGGCACACGGTCTTTGCTTTTCTGTACCTAATGGATGTAAATTACCTCCGTCGCTAGTAAATATCTATAAAGAAATTCACGATGAGCTCGGCATTCAAATGTCTAATAGTGGTGATTTGACTAAATGGGCAAAGCAAGGTGTTTTACTTCTAAATAGCTCCTTGACGGTAAATAGAGGACAAGCAGGTAGTCATAAAGATTTTGGTTGGGAGAATTTTACAAGACGAATCGTAGAGATAGTCAACGAAAAATTAAGTGAGGTTATCTTTGTTTTATGGGGAAATTTTGCTAAACAGTTTGAACCTTTAATTAATCCAAATAGACATTTTATATTAAAATCAGCCCACCCAAGTCCACTATCAGCGTACAATGGATTTTTTGGAAATGGACATTTTAAACGTATAAATACAATACTAAAAGACCTAGGAAAAGAAGAAATTGACTGGAAAATTTAAAAAATTTTTTTACACAAAAAGACGCTTTAAAGGGGCGTTTTTTCTTTTGTATTGGTTAATTAGAGGTTTAATTTTGTGCTTTTGTTCTAATTTAAAAAAGTGGTCAAAAGTGGTTGAAAGTGGTCAAAAAGTGTTGTATAATAACTTTGACAATAAAATGTAGGAGGTGTAAGTATATGATTTTTGGCGAATACAAACATCAGCTCGACGAAAAAAATAGATTACGTCTCCCTGCAAAACTTAAGCAAAAGTTAGGTGAAAGATACGTAATCATAAAAGGTTCGAACAAGTGTTTGTTTGTATTTTCACAAGCAGAACTTGAAAGCACTATCAATGAAAAATTAAAATCTTTGCCATTAACCGATTCTAAGGCACAAAGGACTATAAGAGCTATGTTTAGTTCTGGGTTTGAGGTTGAAGAAGATAATCAAGGAAGATTTGTATTGCCTAGTAGTTTAAAAGATTTTGCACAAATAAATAAAAATGTAGTAAGCATTGGTGCGGGCAATAGAGTAGAGATTTGGGCTGAAGAAGAATGGAACAAGTACAACGCAGGTGAAGATTATGACGCTATATTGGAGGAGTTGAGTCAATATGGAATTTAGTCATATACCAGTAATGCTTAATGAATGTATTGAAGGTCTAAACATAAATCCCAGCGGCATATATGTGGATGGTACTCTAGGCGGTGCTGGACATTCTACAGAAATACTTAAAAGATTAAAAAAAGGTAAGCTCATTGCTATAGATAAAGATATTGAAGCAATCAACTCATCTAAGCCAAAACTTGAAAGTATTAGCTCGAACTTTGAGATTAT
>CALVNN010000016.1 GCA_944349765.1 uncultured Clostridia bacterium
AGAAAATAAGGGGTTAAAGGGGATTTACTGGAATAAAAAGACATAAAAAAAGAAGTTCCAAAGGCACCTCTTAATCGGTGCGCTGGCGTTAAGAAATTTACGGAATGAGCAAATTTTAGCCAAAGCGGGCGAGCAAGTCAGTTGCGAGACGGAGGGGACCAGAGCCCCCCGAAAGTCCACCAAGGCACCTTAGAGGTGCTTTTTTTGCTCTACGTCAATTAACAAAATATCTATAATGTTTGTCAAATTTATATTTTACTTGCAACATAAAGACTTTGTGTGGAAATTTTAGACTTATAAAGCTATTTGATTTTTTTAACTATATAAATTAATAATATTTTTTCTTTTTTTCTTTGCATACTTGTAAGCTTTATATGCGCCCGATTGTTCTCGCTCTTCAACATAAAATATAATAATATCACTTCGGTCTATCATAGCACAATTACGATAGTATATTCTTTGATACCACCAATCAAATTCTAAATCTAGATATATAAATTCTTCATAATCTTCATTTCTTAACCATTTAGGTCTTTTGTTCCTTTGCAAATGTCTAGGGTCTGATAAACAATATATTCTTTGTACATGAGGATATTTTTCTTTCAACTCACTTACAACCTTATGGCAAAGGTCATCAAACTCGCCAAAGCCTCCAAAATAAAAAATCTTACAACCATTATTTATTAAACTCTCACTGGTCATAAAAAGTTTATGTTCTAATTCGTTTGAAATTTCAATTTCTCTATGTCCAAAAAATGAACAACTTTTTGTCGTCATATACTTGTCCTTATGATAGTTTATAGATGTATTAAGTATAGCATGCTTTATGGTTGTGTGCAACCATAAATAAAATATTTCTTTTAGTACACTATAGTTATAGATAACTATAAGGAATTAGATGTATGACAAACAATGTTAATAGAGCAGTAGCTTTAAGAATAAGCCAATTATTAAAAGAAAAGGGAATAACTCAATATAGACTTGCAATCAATAGTGGAATAACACATTCAACTTTAAAAAACATTATTCACGAAACTGTGAAAGATAATTTATTGTCAACAGTTATACTAATTGCTTCAGGTTTTAATATGACAGTAAGCGAGTTTTTAGATAGCCCACTATTTTTAGCAGAAAATCTAAATATATAGCTTTTGAAAAAGTTTACTGTCCCTCTTGGATATATGTGCGATTATATTAAGAGTTTAAGTATATGTTAACATATATGGGAGTTGTGTTTATGCCAAACAAAATTGACTACAATGAAATAATTCGTAGAATAGGATTTTTTAGAACAAAAGCAAATCTATCAGCTCGAGAAACGAGTTTAAGACTTGGATATAGTGAACAGTTTATAAAGAGAATTGAAAACAAAAGTGTTGAGTTGAAAAAGCACTTTGCTTGATTTTTTAGATAATGTAGAAATATCACCTCAAGATTTTTTCTATATGGGCGATCATTATAATAAAGAAGATAAAAATGTCTTAGATTTGTACAACAATCTTACAGCAGAAAATAAACAAATAATATTAGATTTAATGAAAAAACTAAAATAAGTTGTATTTATTAGTGTTAAATGATATTGAGCAAATACTTTATTTTATTTTTTTAAATATTATATTTAATAATCAAACTAATTTTAATATAGGCAGAGGTTAATATTTATTTATGTAAGTCTAATATTACTATACAATTAATTTTTGATAAACCATATAAAAAAGCTGAGAATTAAAGTTCTGAGCCAGTTAAAGAATTTGTATTATGGTACAATTATATAAAATATTAAAGTCCGTAAAAAAAGTAGTAAATTTTCATTACTACTTTTTTTTAATATTGAGATGTTTTTATAAATTAATTATTAATATTTTGAATTTACTCGCATTGCGTTTAAAATAGCTAATACAGCCACACCCACATCTCCAAATACCGAAAACCACATATTTGTTATTCCAAAAACTGATAGTATTAGTATTGCTATTTTTACAGCTATGGATACAATAATGTTTTGAGAAACAATACGCATAGTTTTTTTGGCTATACGTTTTGCTATAGAGATACTTTTTAAATCATCTTTCATTAGCACTATATCAGAAGCCTCAATAGCTGCGTCACTTCCTAAACCGCCCATAGCAATCCCGATGTCTGAGCGTATAAGAGCAGGAGCGTCGTTTATTCCGTCACCAACAAAACATAGTACATCTTTTTTACCTTTTGCTTTTAGCATATTTTCTAGTTCGCTTACTTTATCTTGAGGTAGTAGTGATGATTTATAGTCCGAAAGACTTAGCTTACTCGCTACATTTTTTGCGATAGCATCATTGTCACCAGTAAGCATAATAGTTTTGCAATCTAAAGCCTTTAATTCAGCTATTGTTTCTTTAGCTTCATTTTTAATTTCATCTTCTATTAAAAAACTACCAATAAATTCTTGATTTCTAGCGACATATACTACCGTTCCCAAATCCGCTTCTTTTACATATGGTATGTTATATTTTTTCATTAATTTTTCATTGCCACAATAGATGCTGTCTTTGCCTTTATTAGCTACAATGCCTAATCCTGCAATATTAGTAAGAGTGTAATCATTGTCTATATTTTTTGTATATTTGCTTGTAATAGCCTTTGCTATAGGGTGGTCGGAATTATGTTCGGCAATAGCTGCTAAGTGAAGTATTTCGTCTTTTTTATCTTCTGGTATAATTTTAGTTATAACAAAATTGCCCTTTGTTAATGTGCCAGTTTTATCAAAAACAAATATGTTTGCTTGGTTTAGTTTTTCAAGATAATTTGAACCCTTTATCAATATGTTGTATTTTGATGCCGTACCGATGCCCGCAAAAAATGTGAGAGGTACAGATATAACCAATGCGCATGGACAAGATACTACTAAGAAGCTTAAAGCTCTATATATCCATGTCGACCAGTCCGAAGTTATAATACTTGGTATTATGGCAATTAAAAGTGCTAGTATGACAACTATTGGCGTATAATATTTGGAAAATTTTGTGATAAAATTTTCTGCTTTTGATTTTTTATCTGAGGCACTTTCTACCAAATCTAGTATTTTAGACACAGTAGAATTGTAAAATTCTTTTGTGACACGCATTTCTATTTGAGATGAAATATTGACGCTACCACTTATGATATTGCTATTTATAGACACTTCTTGTGGGAGAGATTCTCCAGTCAGAGCTTTTGTGTCAAGAGTAGTAGTTCCTTTTGTGACAACACCATCAAGAGGAACTTTTTCGCCAGGTCTGACTAGTATTATGTCACCCGCTTTAATTTCGCTTGGGTCGACTACTACAATACTGCCATCTTTTATTAAATTAGCATAATCAGGCCTTATATCCATAAGCTCGGATATAGTTCTGCGTGACTTACCAGTCGCATAAACTTGAAAAAATTCTCCTATTTGATAGAAGAGTAATACCGCACAAGCTTCATCAAACCCTTCAATGTGTTGCCCAGTTGCCCCTCTATATATTGCTAAACCAAAAGCTCCAAGTGTAGCGACGCACATAAGAAAATTTTCATCAAATACACGTCCGTGACATATATTGCGTATAGCTCGCCAAATAACATCATATCCAATGATAAGATATATTATTAAATAGAGGCAAAAAGGGAAAATCCATCCAAAGTTACCGCTAAACACATCGCCTAGTACTAATATTTTATCCAAGATAAAGACGACTAAAAATAAGCCTAAAGCAATCAGGATACGTGTCAAATTTTTCTTTTCTTTTTTACTTAAACTTAATTTTTTCATAAACATCCTATTATCGTACTATTTTACAGTCAGGTTCTACTTTTTTGCAAGTTTTATTTACTAATTCCATAACATCCTCAAACTTATTGTCATCTATATCAATAGTCATTCTTTCGGCAATAAAGTTGATATTTACCGAATTTACGCCATCTACTTTTGCTATGGCTTGCTCCATTTTATTTGCACAGTTGGCACAGTCTAAATTTTGTAGTCTAAATACTTTTTTCATATAATAAACTCCTTCATAATATTTAATTTTAAGTATTCTTATAAATTTATAAACGCTTAAACAATTGAACAATTATTCAAATGTAGGTCATAAAAAATTGGGTTGTTTGGACCCTATTTCTCATTGACGTGGGTGAGTCCATATTCCATAATTTTAGTAACGTGGTCATCATCCAATGAGTATTTAACTTCTTTGCCTTCTTTGGTTCCTTTTACAAGCTTTGCGCTTCGAAGTATTCTGAGTTGATGTGAGACAGCTGAGACACTCATATCTAAAATTTCTGCTATTTCACATACATACAAATCTTGTATTTGTAAACATCTAAGTATCTTAGCTCGTGAAGAATCGCCGAACATTTTAAAAAAATTTGCAAGTTCATATATAGTATCATCATCAGGCAACATATTTCGAATAGATTCTGTTGACATTATATTCCTGTCGTTATCCTTACTCATACAACCTCGCTTATTTGAATATTTTTTCAAGTGTTCAATAGTATTATATGCTTGAGATTTGTAAATGTCAACTAATTTTTTATTTTAATTTTTTTAAAAATAAAAGAATACATTTTTTAAGATATAAGTTGGGTAGTGTTTTTAGACATTAAAATAACCTAATACTTATGTGCTAACAGTTGCACTTAACTATTAGATTGTGATATAATAATAAAATAGCGAGGTAGGTATGATTGTAAAAAATGCGAAATTTGTCATAAGTATTGGTA
The DNA here is from genome assembly GCA_944349765.1 of uncultured Clostridia bacterium. Lineage (GTDB taxonomy): Bacteria > Bacillota > Clostridia > Christensenellales > UBA1242 > CALVNN01. The sequence continues at coordinate 4,723 of CALVNN010000016.1, forward strand.
AACTAAATCAGCTAAAAGATTTTGGAAAAGATGAGATCGCTTTTGTTGGTAGAAGTAATGTCGGTAAGAGCAGTCTTATAAATTATTTGTGTAATATAAAAGGATTAGCTAAGACGGGGGCAACTCCTGGTAAGACTAGGCTAATTAATTATTTTGAAATCAACAATCAATTTTACTTTGTGGATTTGCCTGGATATGGATTTGCTAAAGGAAACAAGTCAGAACAAATGGCGTGGAAAAGCCTGATTGAAGGATATTTAGGTGCGACGAAACGGTTAAAGTTAGTCTGCTTACTTATAGATATTAGACGTGATTTAAATGATGATGACAAGCAGATGATTAATTATTTATATTACTACAATATACCTACCATAATTATTGTTACGAAAGCAGATAAGATAGCTAAGACTAAGGTAAAAGTGGAGATTAATCGCATAGCGAGACAAGCTAAATTGGGCGTCGAAAATATATTGGCTTGCTCAGTTAATGCTAAAATAGGAAGAGAAGATATTTTAAATAGGATAGATCAATTTATAGGGGGCGAAAATGAATAGAGTTGTAGTTGTGACTGGTGCGTCCAGTGGAATAGGACTTGAAACTAGCAAACTTTTTTATGAGGCACAAGACAAAGTAATATCACTTAGTCGTAGCGGGAAAGGTGATTATGGAGATTTAGTCGAATGTGACATTAGCGACTTAGACTCAGTCAACAAAGCTATTGAATACATTATAGAAAAGTACGGACATATAGATGTGCTTATTAATAATGCAGGTATGGGTATAAGCGGTGCTTTTGAGACTCAAGACATTGACGACGTAAAAAAGCAATTTGACGTAAATTTAATTGGTTCTATCCAGATGATACAAGCCGTCTTACCATATATGCGTAAAGCTAAAAGCGGTAGGATAATAAATGTGAGCTCTGTGGCTAGTAGAGTTGGCATACCTTTTCAGTCGTTTTATTCGGCGTCAAAATCAGCTTTGGATACTGTAAGTTTTGCACTTAATGCGGAAGTAAAAGAGTATGGGATAAAAATAACTAATGTGCTTCCTGGTGACACCAAGACAGGTTTTACAGCAAATCGTATAAAGCAAGATGAAGAAAAAGCGGATGTTTACAAGGACAAAATGGTACGCTCTGTAGGTAGTATGGAAAAAGATGAACAAAATGGTATGAGTCCTGAAGATATTGCCAAAACTATATACAAGATTTCATTGAAAAAAAATCCACCTTTGCAAGTGGTATGTGGATTTAAGTACAAAGTATTGTGCATACTTATAAAACTATTACCAGTTAAATTAGTAAATTACGTGATTGGTAAAATGTATGTTAAATAAGGGAGAGGGCAATGTTTAATTTTTTTAAGAAAAAAGATGATGGCAGATTAAAAAAATACAAAGACCTTAAAGTTGGGATAAGTTTTGGCGGAGGAGCTACAAGAGGTTTTGCTCATATTGGTGCCATCAAAGCTTTTGAGGAGGCTGGTATAACTTTTGACTTCGTCGCAGGTACAAGTGCGGGAAGCTTAGTAGGTGCTTTTTATGCTGCGGGCAAGACTTATGAGGAAATGGTTGAAATAGCTAAATCTATTAAGGAAAAAGACATCCGTACTAGTAAAATAATCCTCATACCCTCCAAGACTACAGGCATAGAAAACTTAATCATAGATAATTTGGGAGATATAGATATCCAAGATTTACCTGTACCTTTTGCTCCAGTAGTCGTGGATATAAAAAGCACAGAGGAGATTGCATTGCGTAGAGGTAATCTAGCCAAAGCAGTAGCGGGTAGTTGTGCGGTGCCTGGCGTATTTGCTCCAGTCGAGTTTGAAGACAAATTGCTTGCTGACGGCGGGCTACAAAATACTATTCCAGCTGATATACCTAAGCTATTTGGATGTGATTATGTGGTATCCATAGATGTTAATAGTACTAGGGCTTATGGTACAAGTAGCACCAAATTACTTGATGTCATGGGTGCATCTATTAGGATACTAATGAAATCAAACGCAATCAAAGGCTATGTATATAGTGAGGTGATTATTAGACCGAATTTAAAAAGATTTAAGTCTACTAGTATAAATGGCTTTGAAGATATGATTGAAGAAGGTTATAAAGCAACAAAAGAAATGATACCTGAAATACTAGAAATTTTCAAAAGAAAACCTTTGAAGCGTAAATACAAGAAAGAAATGATATTTGGACAAACCAACAATAAAGTAATTGAAAATGAATATGATGTAAGGCTACTAAAACAAGATGAAACTGAAGATAAGGAAGAAGCATCAGAGGACTGAAGCTCAAGAAACAAGTTATAAATTACGTAAAGCAAAGCTAATTACATTTACTTGTTTTATGTCAATATATTTAGTATTGAGCATATGTTTTTATGTCCCGATTGAAAATTTGATAAATGGTGATAACAATATTGGCGAAAGTGATTTGAAAATACATTTTGTGGATGTTGGACATGGTGACGCTTGTATTATAGAATTACCTGATGACAAGGTAGTACTTATAGATACTGGGCCAAAGTGTGACAATCTACAAAATTACATAAGTCACACATTTCGTGATAAAATAAAATTTGACTATTTGATACTAACGCATACGGATTCGGATCACATAGGCAATGCTTTAAGTATATTGCATAAGTACGAAGTGGATACGCTGTTTAGACCTAAAGTATCTACAAGAAATGAAGAAATTGAGGGCTCAAAGATAAATAGTGATGAGGATTACGCAAAAATAATAGAACTTGCAAAATCAAAGAATATAAACTTAGTATATAATTGGGCAGGACATAAGATAACTGGTGATAATTATGAAATAGAATTTTTATCACCAAATCAATTGATATATGAAGAGGATAATAACTATTCGCCTATAATCAAATTGACTTATTTGGATAAAAAGGTTTTATTTACAGGTGATGCGGAGGAGTTAGTTGAAGAGAAAGTCTTAAGTCGGGACTTAAAGGCAGATATATTGAAAGTTGGTCATCACGGTAGCAAGACGAGTAGTAGTTATGCTTTTTTAAAAGCTGTCGCACCCACATATGCAGTAGTTAGTTGTGAAACAGGTGTGTATAGTGATGTTCCATCTAAAATAGTTTTGAATAGATTAATTGAGGTTGGTGTCAGCGAGAACAATATACTTAGAACCGACCAAATGAATAGCATAATTATAGGACTAGACCAATCCATACATTTATGGACAAGTGGTTGTGCGGACAAAGTGTTTATTAAGTATTACTATATAATGATTGTTGTTGTAATTTTGGCTTATGGAATTATATTCCAATCTACAATAGGTCAAAAACGTTAAATTCAAACAAAAATATCTAAATTTTGCAAATAGTTCATTTGTCAAAAACTTAAATTTTTGGTAAACTTAAAGACATAAAAATATTTTTTCTAAAGGTGGTAAATTTTAATGGGAAATGTTATTTTTTTGAGTATAAACTACGAGTATACATGTAGTGTTGCTGAAGAGTTTGCGAGGTTTAAGGATATGTTTTTTGTTTCGACTAGCGATATGGTTGAGTATGAATTATCCGTGCTTAAAGAAGGTTCTGATATAAATCTAGTTACAGAACAAACGTTACTTAGACTTTTGTCGTATGATGGATGTGTTATAGCTATGGATTTGCAATTTTTTAGGTTTGATAAAGTCAAAGAACTTTGTTTAAAATGCAAAAATCTAGTATATTTGGTATTAGATAATGAAAATCAAATTTTCCCATTTAGTTTGGTTGGGGGGGAATTAGAAGACTATTTTTTGACTAGAGCAAGTTACATATTACGTAAAGATGAAATTCCTATTCGCTTTAAAGATATTACAGTAAAGGAGTAAAAATATTATGGACAATACATATTTGCTTAATGGTATTAGTTTTTTTGGTGATATTTGCTTAAGTAAAAATCCTAGTTTTGTTAATAATGACAGAATTGTTATAGCAAATGAACTAAAAGATTTTTGCGGGATTTGTAATAAAGAATTGGATAAATACAGTAATAAATGTATTTTTTATTCAAATAATCCACTAGCTATTGCTGTTGGTTTAAGTATTGCCGAAAATAACTTAGCTTCTAGATTTAACAAATTTGAATTGAATCTAATTCAGCACAATACCTTTTGTTTTGTAAAAAGCTTGTCGGATGGAAATTGTTTTGAGGCTATGAATTTGGCTGTTAAGATGAACTTAAGTAATCTAGTTGTAATATATGAACAAGCTGATGAAAGGTTAGTAAATTTTTTTAAGAAGTTAGGAGTCAATGTTGCAAAGACCGATGCAGATCTAAAAGCTCTATTAAATATAAGTAATGCCCCGATACTAATTTGTATTGATGATATAAAAGCAAAACTTTCATTAGATGATTTTAATAATGGTAGCAAAAAGGCTATGCAAAGCTGTTTGATAGGCGGGACAGCTAGGGAAAGAAGTTTTAGAAGTAATATGTCTAGATATAAGAAGAAATATTTTGACGAATATAAACTATTTGAGTCTTTTTTTAATACTACACCGAAATTGAATTTAGATACTAAAGAATCAATTTCTGGTTTAGATCTAGGAAATGTAGCTTTAAATAAACTAGCTAATGATAACCTTAATGTAATTGGTGGTACACCAAATCTTATATCTGAGACCCGAGCTTTTGTAGTTGGTGGCGGTCAATATCCTAATAATCCTATAGGTGCTAATATAAATTTTGCAGGGTTTGAAAATGTTATGTATAGTGTATGTGCTGGTATAAGTCTACACCAAGGACTTTTTGCGTATTGTGCAGATTACTTATCTAGAGCGACGAGGTTGCTTGAAATTAAGCAAAGTTTTAGCGGATTGTTTATATTGTTCGAGGATGATATAGACAATTTATCAATCTTTAGGATGCAACAACATTTTTATGTTTTTAGACCTTGTAATGCCAGCGAAGTGGCTTTTGCATATGAGTTTGCCTTTAGTAGTGATATACCTACAATTGTAGTGCTGACCAAAGACTTATTATGTGCGAGCATTTCGGCAAAACAAGATATAGCTAATGGTGGCTACGTAATATATCAACCAAAATCAATAAATGGTGTTATATTAGCAAGTGGTAAGGACATATGTACAGCTTTTCAAGTGAAAGATATACTTAATACGAATAGCGTTGATGTCGCTATTGTATCAATACCTTGTAATAAGTTGTTTGAGGAGAATGCTTTGTCACTTCTTAAAAAGTTTAAAAGAATAAAATCTATAGTGGCATTAGACAGTGCATCAAATTCTTATTTTGATAAATATCTACCTAGAACAGGAAAAACTATCAAAATAACTGAGGCTTCTTTAAAAGAACTGGCTAAAGAAGTGTACAATATAATAAAGCATAATGGAGAGCGATCCGAAAGCCTTTTTGAATAAAAATTAATTTGGGTATTGATTTAATTGAGATTTTGAGGTACAATATATACGAGGATTTATTGAAAAATGAATAAATCAATTTGTATACATAAGTGAGGTTTTTATGAAATCACGCTACATAGTCAAAAAGATGGCAAAAAACCGAGAGTACGTTTTTGACCCAAGTGACATTTATGCCAAGTTTGAAGAGAAAGATCACAAATATCTAAATGAATTTTTAGATACAATTATATACGGGTATTCGTCACTAAGCTTAACTTCAGAATTAGGCACGGATTCAAGGACTGCCGAACATATAAAATTTAGACTAAGTCATCAAAAGGATTTTCTTGAATTGGCAAAAAGGTATGCTGCTTACCATTTTAGAGATGACAAGATAACAACTAATATAGGTTTGTTTAATTTTAGGGATAGGACATTTAGGGAAAAAGATTTACCAAATGTGTCTAATACAAGACTAAAAGAACGTATACTAATACCTCTATCTAACGATCTTAGGGGAGAGCTTAAGAAGATGCCAAAGAAAGCTCTTTATCCACCAGAGGAGATTGACGTAGATGGCAAAAAAGTATCTCAACAATGGTTAATAGGTAAGTACAAAGATAACGCTGTGTTGTTTAGGGTGTATAAAGAAAAGACCAATGACAATAAAGAGTATTTTAGAGCGGGTAGTGGTATCAGTCTTGAAGTGTTTGTACGTGGTCGTGTAGATGGTGGTAAATATTTGGTAAGGTCAGATTTTAAACCAAAAAATATACATTATAATATTATGGATGGTAATGAGTTTGTGGATTATGGCTATTCGCCTAATTCGGATACTAAGGCAAGACATGATTTTACTTATGCTGACCATACGCATAAATACAATCTAGGCTTTGATTTGGTTTTGCCTAAGTATGCGTCGACAGATATAAAGATTAATCCTATAGATAGCAAGAATTTTCCAAGTTTTGAAATGGAATTTTTAAGTCGATACAATATAGATGAACAACCTATCTTTGAGTCTAAAAAAGAAGATAGGAATGCTTCCCTTTTAGATTTAGCTAATACATATTGTAGTAATAGAACGCAAAGTGCATCATACAGTACCACCCAATTAGAGTTAGGAGGAAGACAGCTATGATAAATATAGATAGGTTGTTGCCAGCATTCTTTAATGTGTATCAGTATGAGGATGACAGAGATGTGTACGAAGTGAGAACTATTTTCAATTTTAGAAATAGTTTCAGACCTATCTCCGTGTACTTGACCACAAAAGATAGCTTAGTTGTTAGCGATGCTGGCGATTTGCAAGATGCTTTGCTAGATCTTGATTTGTCATTTGAAGAGGCGGATGCTTTTATACTAGAGCATAAATCTCAAGATGTGGGATTTGAACAGGGAGTTTTGCATATTGAGTCTGACGAAGATAATTTAGCTAATGCTTTTAATATAATAATTCAAAATATAATTACCATCTATAATAGAGCGTATGAAAAATATAATCAACCATCCTTACTTTCAGATTTTGAGGATGATGAACTCTATTTTGATGATGAGGAGGGGCAAGATGCTGAGTGAGAAGTTGTTGCATAATTTGCTCAAAGTAGAGACTTGTGATGGTTTTGAAAAAATTACTTTACCCATAAACTACTTTGGCGGTGAAAAGCAAATTGAGTTGTTTGTTTACGAAAAAGGAGAGCATTTTGATATCTCAGATAACGCAAAGACCTTTGAAAATTCTAGATTAGATAGCGAGCAGTTTATGGCAATTGCAAACGAATGGCGTGATGTTTTTGAATATGATATAGTAGACAATGCTATTAACCTAAAAGACATTGACAAAGAATACATTTTGAATGCAATTTCCGTAATGGTACAAGCTATTTTAATTGTAGGTGATTACGCTTCAAAGGGAGAGCACAGAATTGTCCCTGATTTTGATAATGTGCAATAAGTCTTATTAAATAATACAAAAAGCCACGAATATAATTTTCGTGGCTTTTTACGTAGTCCATTTACTACTATGTCTTATTTTTAATTCATTAATCTTTCGCTGATCGTCTAATAGTTTTTCTAAGTACTTTATGCTTAAATTCAAATAGGTGTCCTCTAGCATACATATTATGTTGCAAGCTTTTTCTTGTTCAGGCGTTCTATAATGTAGTCCTTTATTGTCGCATAAATAATCTATAGACACGTTAAATAATTTAGACATATTTTTTAAAGTCTGTAAATTTGGTTCATATTTGCCTGATTCATAGTTTTGATAAGTTGCTATACCTACATTGAGCTTTTTCGCAACTTCTTTTTGTGTTAAATTATGTTTTTGTCTTATCAACTTTAGATTAGTCATAATTACTCCTTACTAATAAAAGTTTAGTTATATTTAATTAAAAAACATAATATTTTATTTGTTTTTTGCTTTACAACATAGCAATATTATGTTAAATTATAAATAACACATAAATATTTATGTGTATTATACCTAATATTTATTCAAAATATTTAACATAAATGGAGCTAACGTATGACAAAAATAAAGAAAAATACAAGTAGAAATTCGGTTTATTTTATAATTGTAAGTGTACTGGCAATACTAGGTATTACACTAGCTAGTGCACTAAGTATAACAAAATCAACCGATGTTAATGTATATCCAGTCATACTAAGTACTGATGTGGATTTTGTAGAAGATTTACAAGACGTAGTCAATGGAGATACTATAGTAAATAGTGTTACCTTAGAACGAGCCACCGATAGTAAAGACATATTTGTTAGAGCTGATTTACATTATTACAAATACGGAAGTCTATCAGATGCGGATAAGAGATTTTTACTAGCAATAAATTATGACGATATATCTACATATGAGGGTACTTCATACAAATGGGTAAGAGCAGAAGATGGATATTATTATCTTACCGACCTTGATGGTACACCACTAAAGATAACAGATAATACAAGGTATACCTTCTGTGAGGGTATCACATATCAAGGAGCTAAGTGTATAAATAATGACACTCCAGCCCCACTAGATCTAAAGCTGGACGTGACAATACAAGCAATAAATTCTAAAAATGTGACTAGTGTTACTTTATCTAACCTAACTACATTATTTTATACCTATTATGGGGCTGACTCACAGCTTGGTTACATAGTAGCCTTTGATACGAACAATGCAGGAATTATTCCAGCGCAAACTTTTTTAAATAACGGACAAAAAGTTGTTCAGCCAATAGTTCCAAATAAATTAGGTTATAAGTTTAACGGTTGGTATACAGATAGTGCTTGCACAGCTGGCAATGAATATGATTTTAATACAGTAGTGTCTTCTAACTTTACGCTGTACGCTAAGTTTGATGAATTACCTATTCAAATAATTGAAGATGGACAAGTTATTAAGGAAATCACAAATAATAATTATACGCTTTCTGATATAATTATTAATAATGTAGATTTACAAAATAAGTACAATTTTTATAATGACAGAAGTTTGACAGATAGTTTAAGTTTGAATGATTTTATGACTATTGGTCAAAAGATATATGTCGAGCCCGTAACTCCTGACATTGTTTATACTAAAAAAGATGATACATCTTATCGCGTAGGTGATAATACTACTACAGCTGGTAACGCTTATAATGGTACTAGTACAGATATAGTTGTACTAGATAATTATATAGCAAATGGAGTCGTTTATCCAGTAATAGAAATAGGACAATATTCATTCAGTGGCAATACTAATATTACAAGTATAACTATCCCAAGTACAATTACTAATATAGGTGTATATGCGTACAATCAATGTACAGTCTTAACTGATATTAATTTTAATGCTACTGCATGTGCAGACCTTTCAGGTAGTAACAAGATTTTTTATGAAGCTGGTAAAAACACTAGCGGTATAACAGTTCGTTTTGGTGCTAATGTAACTAAGGTTCCTGCTAATTTATTTAATTCTGAAAATTTTATGCTTGGGTTCAATGCGAATATAACTAATGTGGTTTTTACTTACAATAGTCTCTGTGAAAGTATAGGTAATAATGCTTTCTATTGGTGTACTGGTTTAACTAGTATAAATCTTCCTAGTAGCTTGAGAACAATAGGCAGTTATGCTTTCAATAGTTGTTATGGATTGACAAGCATAATCATACCAAATAATGTATCTAGTATAGGTGATTGGGCTTTTTATGGTTGCAGTAAATTAGTTCATATAAGGAATTTGTCAGGGCAAGCATTAAATGGATTGCCAAATAATATTGGGCAAGAAATTTTAAATGATGAAAGTACAGATTTTTTAAATAAACTAACTATTGTGAATAAATATCAAATACTTACTGTAGCTAATAAAATATACTTAATGGGATTCATAGCTAAAACAGATAGAACTACAGCAAATGATATACCAAGTTTTGTAACAGATATATATCAATATGCTTTTGCTTATTGTAGAAATTTAAACAGCGTGAGCCTAGGAGACAGTGTAACAAGTATAGGTGGTGTTGCTTTCTATGATTGCACTAGTTTAACTGGAGTATATATTAGCGATTTAACTAAATGGATGAATATTGATTTTTATAGCTACGATAGTAATCCATTATACTATGCAAAAAAACTTTATCTAAATAATGTATTAGTAACAAGTGTAAATATACCTAGTACTATTACAGAGATAAAGGCATATGTGTTTTATAATTGTACTAGCATAACCAGTGTAAGTATCCCAGATAGTGTAACAAGTATAGGTAGTAATGCTTTCTATATGTGCACTGGCTTAACAGGAGTATATATTACAGACATATCTAAGTGGATGAATATAGATTTTGATAACTCAGCTAGTAATCCTTTAGATTATGCAGAAAAACTTTATTTAAACAATGTATTAGTTACAAGTGTAAATATACCTAGCACGATTACCGAGATAAAGCCGTATGTGTTTTATAATTGTACTAGTTTAACTAGTATCACCATCCCAGATAGTGTAACAAATATAGGTGCTTATGCTTTCGAAAATTGTAGTGGCCTAATGGGTGCTTTAACTATCCCAGATAGTGTAACAAGTATAGGTAATTGTGCTTTCTATGGATGTAGTGGCTTAACTAGTGTAACTATCCCAAGTAGTGTTACAAAAATAGGACAATATGCTTTCAGAAGTTGTACCAAATTAACCAGTATAACTTTTGAAGTTGTCAATGGGTGGTATAGAACTACATCATCATCTTATACAGGTGGTACATCTATGAGTATGAATAATGCTTCTACAAATGCTAATAATTTAAAATATGGATATGCTAGTAATTACTGGTATAGAGTGTAGAAGTGATATTTTATAAAGTATAATTTATTGTAATTAAAACACATAAAGAGAGCTTGTTCAACCTAAAACATTCTAATAAAAACGAACATATTGAAAGACTGTATTCAATATGTTTTTTATTTTTTTTAAAAATATTTGTAAAAACTGTTGACAATATAAAAGTACAGTGATATAATAAAGGTCAAAGATAGTCAAAGTGAGGTTAGTATGAGTAATATAAGTGATATCATTGAAAAATTTATATTAGATGCTATTAAGCAAGATTCAGAAATTGATTTATCTAGAAACGAACTAGCTAATTTTTTCGGGTGTTCGCCGAGCCAGATAAACTACGTGCTTAGCACAAGGTTTACACTTGATAGGGGCTTTGATGTCACTAGTCAACGTGGCGGAGGTGGATATATTAGACTGGTTAGGGTGAATGAAGATTCTGTCTTGCGTACTGTACTCAATAGACTAAAAGAGCCTATTGATTATCTTGGAGCAAAACATATTTTGGATAATTTGGTCTATAATAATGTAATAAGTGAGGAGGAGTCTGATATACTTAGTTTGGCGGTATCGTCTAAAGCGTTATCGAGTCCTATCAACAATGAGAATTACATAAGAAGTCAAATTTTAAGGAATGTTTTAGTAAATATAAAAAGGGGTAAATAATATGTTTGGTGATATTAAAATTACAATGGGTGTACAAAGGGTAATCAACGAAGCCGAAAGAGTACTAGAATTTACTCTAGGTAACAAGATTGACAGCACTCATTTACTATACGGCTTATCTGCTGCAAAAGGTAGTGTAAGTAGTAATATATTAAATGGTTATGGTATAACGCCAAATCGTATTTGGAGTTATCTAAATACAAATAGTACGCCTCAAATATTTTTTGGGATGGGGCGGGTAGACTTCAGTAATGGTGCTATAACAATCATTAAGAATGCTGGCTATGTGGCTAGACAAACAGGAAGCGACGTAATAGGTACAGAGCATTTGTTATTTGCACTAGTTAGTCAAAGAGATTGCAACGCTGTAAAACTTATCGAAGGGTATTTCCATATAAGTAGCGAGGATATAAAAGAGAGTTTATTTCAGTTCTTTAAAGAAATGGTAGGAGAGACTACAGCACCTACCGTTGGTGATGACAACAAAGTAGCTACTGGTAATGGCAATAGCACTTTGCCTGACACGTTGGCTGACTTAGGTGTCGACCTTACTGAGATGGCTAGACAAGGTAAGATTGATAAGATTATAGGTCGTGATAAGGAGATTGAGAGAGCTATTGAGATACTTTGTCGTAAGACCAAAAACAATCCTATCTTAATCGGTGAAGCTGGTGTCGGTAAATCTGCTATAGCTGAAGGATTGGCTCTAAGAATTGCAAATGACGAAGTACCAGAGCAATTAAAAGGTAAGACTATATTTAGCTTGCAATTGGGTTCATTAATGGCAGGTACTAAGTACAGAGGGTCAATGGAAGAGAAGTTGAAGTCAGCCATTGATACTATTACGCAAAACAAAAATATAATAGTATTTATTGATGAGATACACACTTTGGTGCAAGCTGGCGGAGACAAAGGTGAAGTCAGCCCTGCTGATATGTTAAAACCTTATTTGGCTAGGGGCGAGATGCAGACAATAGGTGCAACGACTACCGAAGAGTACAGAAAATATATTGAACAAGACAAAGCTCTAGAGCGTAGATTTCAACCTATTATGGTAGAGCCTCCATCCATACAAGAGACAATACAAATATTGCAAGGATTAAAAGAAAGCTTTGAGAAGTTTCATGGTGTCGTCATTAGTGATGAAGCTATAAAATGTGCTGTATCTCTTTCGGATAGATATATCACTGATAGAAATTTACCAGACAAAGCTATTGACTTAATTGATGAGGCAAGTAGTAGGGCAAAAGTAAGGAAGCATGATGGTGAAGCTATTATAACCGATGACGATATATCTAGTATTGTTTCTAAGTGGACGGGTATTCCTGTAAGCAAGATTGGTGAGACCGAAGCTGAAAAGCTTAAAAATCTTGAAAATATACTTCATCAAAGAGTAATTGGTCAAGATGAGGCGGTAAATGAAGTCTCCAAAGCTTTAAGAAGAGCTAGAATAGGGCTTCAAGATAAAAACCGTCCTATTGGGTCATTCCTATTTGTTGGTAAGACTGGTGTAGGTAAGACTGAGCTTTGTAAGGCATTAGCAGAGGCTATGTTTGACTCTGAGAATGCAATGATTAGGCTCGATATGAGTGAATATATGGAGAGTCACTCTGTTGCTAAGCTTATAGGTGCTCCTCCAGGATATGTAGGTCACGATGACGGTGGGCAGTTAACCGAGCAAGTACGTAGACGTCCATATAGTGTTATATTGTTTGATGAAGTCGAAAAAGCTCATCCAGATGTTATGAATATTCTTTTACAATTATTGGATGACGGGCGTTTGACAGATAGTAAGGGAAGAGTAGTAAACTTTAAGAATACTATTATAATTATGACATCTAACTTAGGTGTAAGCGAATTAAATTCTAGACGTGAGTTAGGATTTAAAGCAGAACAAAATGGTGATGTTAACGAAAATGATTATGAAAGGACGAAAGAGATCTTGTTAGGTGCTGTAAAGAGACACTTTAAGCCAGAATTTATAAACCGACTTGATTCAATTATTGTGTTCCATAGTTTGAATAAGTTACAATTGGCTCAAATTGCTAAGATAATGATTCAAAATGTTAATAAACGTTTGCAAGATAGAGGTATTACACTCAAATTCACAGAAGGCGCTTTGCGACATATTGTGGAAAATGGTACCGACTTAGAGTATGGTGCAAGACCTTTAAAGAGGCTAATTCAAAGAGAAATCGAAGATAATCTTGCAGATAAACTCTTAAGTGGTGAGATTCACAATGGTGATACAATAAATGTATCTGAAAATGATGGAAAATTAGTTTTTAATAATCAATAAAACATCAATAATTTGATTGCGTAAATAAAATTATTTTGATATAATAATATCAACAATGCAAGGAGGCTGGCTATGAATATAGATATAGTTGGAAAAGATTATAATGTTTCGAATAGACTAAAGGAAGTAATTGAGAGTAAAGTAGAGAAGTTAAAACGTTATTTTGACGACAATGTAGATGTGAAAATCGTTTGCAAGCAACAAAAAGATTTGTACAAGATGGAAGTAAACATAGCTTCAAAAGGTTTGTTCTATCGTGCTGAGGTAAGCAACAATGAAAATATGTATGTTAATATTGATCTTGCTTTACCTAAGATTGAAAGACAAATTGTTAAAAATAAAGAAAAATATAAGGCAAAACTTAGAGCTGGTGCTTTTGATGAAGACGTTTTTGAGTTCGTTCAAGAAAGAGAGCTTTTGCCAATGAATTCTGTAGTTAAACAAAAACGTTTTGAGTTGGGCGTGCCATTGACTATGGAAGATGCACAAATGATGCTTGAGATGAGCGACCATAACTTTTATATTTATTTGAATGCTGAAAATGGCAATATCAATGTAATTTATCGTCGCAATGATGGTAAATTTGGTAATATTGAAGTTATTCATTAATTAATAAAAATTAAGCCACTATTTAGTGACTTAATTTTTTTATGCTTTAGTATATATAATTGCTTTTAGTCAATAATAAAAAGCAGGGAGAGCAATATGAAGACTTTAGAAAATTTGACAAGATTATATATAAATAAATGTCAAGATTATGTAAAATATAGAATGGTATCAGATATTTGTAAAACCAAAGATTTTGGTATGATGGCTAGATATTTTAAAAATTTTGCAAAACAAGAATTAACTCATGCAAAAATAATTAGTGATTTGATAAATAAGATTCGTGGGGAAAATGATTCAATAGTAGTCGAAATATCTTTAAAAAATATTAATACAGATGATGTTAAAACTATTATTACAAACGAAATTGAGCGTGAAAATGCGAATGGCAGAAATAAATATAAAATGTATGCTAAAATTGCTGAAGATGAAGGTGAAAAAGAAGTTGCCAAATATTTGGAGCTTTTATCAAGTGCGGAACAAAATCATTCGCTAATGCTAGAAACTCTACTTTTAAGACTAAATAACAATGATGGGGTTTGTGATTGTGGAGTATGCGGATTAAGATTAAGCAAAAAGGATAAGACCTGTCCTTTGTGTAGTTCAAAAAAAGAATTTTAAAAATTTTTGATTAAAATTCACTATTAGTATTGACTTTTCTTCATATTTTGCATATATTAATAATGCAGTGACGGAAAGTTAGTTGACGCTAATAACGTACTTGTGCTTAGAGGGGAAGTTCCTGTTGAGGTTGATTAGCCGAATAAGTACAAGGTGGAACTTTTGATATGCTTAGTAAAAATATAGGTGCGACTCGGGATATCGGCGAAATTATCTGACTCGGAAATTTTAGCCGTAGAGGTTATCTTTGATGGTTGAGGATTGGTGACAAGAGTATAAGAGTGTGGCATCTAGTAGACGGTATAAATCCATCTTAGCGGTGTTAAGATACCAGTCAATACCGATTCTTGTGGGTAAAAAACTCCCACCATATGTAAGTTTTGGAGTAGCTATCCAAAATGTATGTGATTGAATATACTTTGTATATCAAAACTTGGGGTACTTGGTAAAATGTATCTCCTGCACCAATAAAAGCAGACATTAATTTGTCTGCTTTTTTAAAATATATTTTGCAAGTTAAATTCAATTATATGAGTCAAAGTTTCTGTTTGTTGCCTAGCTAAATCAGTATGTACAAAAGCTTCTTTTAGGTCGTTTTGCTCTAAATAACTTATTACTTGTGTTATTTCTTTTGCAATGTCTTTCATATCATTGTGATTGAAAATAAGACACAACACACTTTCTCGTCCGTCCCAATACTCAAGTAGCTCTTTTGCGTCGGTAGTAAGTGAATCAAATTCTGTGTTTTTCTCAGCGATAGATGCGTTAATACTATTTTGTAAATTTAATAAATCTTCTTTTAAAGTGTTGACTGTTTCCTTAGCGTACAAAACTTCAAATACTGATAATCCCGCTAATAGTATCACTAATATACTTATTACCCAAAATTTCTTAGTCATTTGTGCCTCCTTTTGGTGAGAGCTTTTTGTTCACTTCTTTAATTTTTTGCCCACGAATTTGTAGCAAAATTTCACCATCCTGACTGTAGCTCATTATAATGACTTCTTTTGCGATCGTTTTTTCGCTTTTTAGGTATTCGTCTACGGTTTCTTTATCAAGTCCCATCAATTTCATATTTTCGCTAGAGTACTTTCCATCACTAATTATAACTGAAGGTAAGACTGGTTCGCTGCCTTTTATTTTTAGGTCCTCTCGTGTAACCGGTGTATTGTCGGAATTAGGGATTATGCTTATATTACCATTCGTTTCCATTATGACAAATTGTACATCTGCAAGACTTGTGTACCCAGCATATCTACAAGCTTCTAAAATATCGTTAATGTTGACGTTTAGTTTCTTTAATGCATCTTCAATTATGCCATTTTGATCTACTAAGATAACAGGTTTACCATTAAAAAACTCACGGCTTCTTAGACACTTACAGCTTATAAAAGTTATTATAAAGTGTAATATAGCTAGTACAACCAAAGGCACTATACCATTAACAAGTGGTATAGACACATCTGACATAGGTACTGTAGCTAAATCGGCTATTATTAGTGTGATAACCAATTCAAAAGGTTGCATTTGTGCTATTTGTCGTTTGCCCATAATCCTTATTATTAGTAAGGCAATGATATAAATTATTAAACATCTAACTATTACTGTAATCATATCTTAGTTATGTGTAATAGATGTCATTTTATACTTTGTTTTTTGTTTTAATTTTTGTATTGTTTTTTAATTTGATGAAAAAGCTTTTTATTTCAACAACATTGAAAATTTGACACAGTAAAGCGTATGTAGCGACCGATAGTAATCCACAGATTACTATATTTACAAAGTTAGGTAGTATAAAACTCAATAAGCCGTATACATTTTGTGTTAGTAGGGTGGTTGGTAGTACTAATAGTATTAAGATAACACTTTTTAAGCCGTATTTTAAGTCAGGAATTACTTTTCCTATCATTCTAAAGTTTAAAAGTGTAGTTATGAGCATACATCCACCCATTCCGACTATCATACTTTCAACCCCGATATATGCCGGTAGTACCCATAGACAAATGAGCATAAATATTGCACCTACTATGTAGTTTTTCATGGATTTGACTTCAAGACAAAGTGCGTTAAGAATGGTAGTTGATATACTACTTACGCATATAGGGATCATAGTCCATGCTGAGTTTGCTAAATATGAACCTGCTTGAGTATTATCAAATAAAAATTCACAGATAGGTTCACCTAATGCCATATAGACTGGCACGCATATACAAGCGACAAAAAAGCTAAAAAGGAGCGAAGTCTGTATTCGTGAGCTTATATGTTGTTTGTTGTTGCTAGCGTTTGCCGATGCTAAATCAGGAATTAACGCCATAGCTAAAGAGCCAACAAGTGTGGATGGCAAGAATAGGAGAGGATACGTCATACCCATTGCTATACCAAATTGCGTCAAAGCTTGTTCATTTGTAAAACCAGCACTAATCATTCGCATTGGCACTATGATAGCGACTAACGGCTGTATAAGACTAGATAGTAGCCTCACGCCAGTGATAGAAGCAGATGGTGCGATGACTTCTTTGTAAGCACCTTTTGGCGAAGCTAGCGAGTAGCCATGTTTAAAATATGCAATAGTTATAATGATAAAGGAAATCATACAAGCTATTGACAGCGATATACTAGCTACTAAAGAACCGTCTACCGTGCTAAACAAGAATGAAAGTGCTAGCACACAAATAATTATTCTACTTAGTTGTTCGATAAGCTCTGTAAGACACACAATAAAATATTTGTTGTGACCCCATAGGACACCTCTAAATACTGAGTATGCACTACTAAATACGACGGCTGGTAGTAAAGAGATGAGTATTAATACACATCTTGAATCAGGGAAAAGAACTGTCAAGTATTTATTAAATAATAGTAGCACCGCACACAGCAAGCATGCGACCAGTCCGCCCACAATTAGTGAAGCAGTTACCATAGAATTTTGCTTACCACGTTGATGCTTAGCCTCATATTGAGCTGATAATTTTGAAACGGTTAATGGCAAACCACTACTTACTACGGTAAGCAGTACTACAAATATTGAGAATGCTATTTGATATAGCCCTAGCTCTACTTCACCGATAGCTCTAGCTAGGTAAATTCTAAACAAAAATCCCGCTATTCTTGTTAATATACTAAAAACGGTTATTAATGCAACCGCTTTAAATAGAGACTTCATAAATGGTAGCTTGCTCCTAAACAATAAATAATTTATATATTTTATGAGCTTGTCTTTTTAGATATGATATTTGTCGATTTTTAAATAAATACTTTTTTATTCTGCATCTATATGCATTAAAAAACGGTTGACAAAATACAACTATTATGATATCATTATACTTGTATTTCACTTGCGGGTGTAATTCAATGGTAGAATTCCAGCCTTCCAAGCTGGCAGCGTGGGTTCGATTCCCATCACCCGCTCCAATCAAAAAACACTACTAGATAAAGTAGTGCTTTTTTTGTATATAATACATTTTGTTTTTAAGATGTGAGTTTGTTAAAATATAAATTTATATTTATAATTGCTTTAATTTAAAAATCACAAAAACTTTATATTAAATATTTTAATGTCTACAAAATAATTAAATAAATCTTAAAATAAGTGATGTTTTAGTTTCTAAATTTAGTTTTATAATAAAATTATATTAAACGAGGTTTAATTTTAATCTTTATTAATTTTTAAAATTAATTGTTTATGAAGTCTATAATGTCTTTATATATGGTTTCTTTATTTGTTTCATTTAAAAGTTCGTGTCTTAATCCATCATACAATTTGCTTTTTATGTTGTTATACCCTAGACTACGTAAAAAATCTTGACTTTGCTTCCATTTATCTTTATTTATTATTACTGGGTCATCACTTCCAGCTATAAAAAGTATTGGGAGAGTAAGGTTATTTAATGCCCAGTCGTCTTTATTATATATTGACTTTACTAGATTGAATAGATTTTCAAATCCATTTACAGTAAATGTAAACCCGCAGAGTTTATCACTATCATAGTCTTCTACTGTCTGTGTGTTACTGCATATCCATGCATTAGGCGAGGTGCTATTTTTGAATTTATTGTTATATTTCCCAAATGTCATTTTTTGTAATAAGGGACTTCGGTAGTTTTCGCCTTTTACGTATTTTATGGCTTTAGCTAAACCTAAGCCTATATCAACTAGTGGATTGTTACTAGGGGAGCCACATAAAATTAATTTATCTATTTCTTTATCATATTTTTTAATATACTTACGTGCCACCATAGAACCCATACTATGTCCAAATAGTATAAATTTTTTATTAGGATATCTTGATTTGAAAATTTTTATTATTTGTGCCAAATCTTCTACTATAAAATCCGCCTTGTTGTCACCCAAGAAGCCCAATTCGTTATTAACCAAAGATTTTCCGTGACCTCTATGGTCGTGTATAACTGCGACATAGCCATTATTCGCTAAAAAAATTAAAAAATCAAAATATCTTTCTTTATGTTCAGCCATTCCGTGAGAAATAAATACTATGCCTTTTGGGTCGCCTATAGGGGTAATGTAGCTTACATCTAAAGAAGTATTATCACAGTCTGATACAATTATTTCCTTTTCCATTTTTTCTCCTTATATCTTAATTGTATTTATTTTATCATAACAAACAAGCATAAGTCAATTAATTGTCTGCATAACCGTATAATTGTTATGTCTTGCGTTTAACTTGTTTTTATGTTTAATTTTTTGTAAAAAAGTCTTGACAAATTATTTAAATTAGGGTATAGTATAATTACATATGTTTATGGCGGTATGGCTCAGATGGCTAGAGCGCTCGGTTCATACCCGGGAGGTCGGTAGTTCGATCCTACCTACCGCTACCACTTGTGGCCCTATGGTCAATCGGTTAAGACAT
>CALVNN010000017.1 GCA_944349765.1 uncultured Clostridia bacterium
TAAGGTTTGACTCACTTGTTATACCATATACTTTTTCCTTTGTCAACACTTTTTTTCATTTTTTTTACTTCTTTTTTACCTTTTTCTTTTCCCCTCCCGTATACGCCCCCTTGTGTTCGTGGTTTTGCATAATAATAGCCAACAAAAACGCAAAATTGACTAATATTAAATTGATTAATAAATATTTTTTTTCAATACGCACATATATATAATAGGATATAAAATATCGTTTAATGTATTAATAATAGGTAATAATATCATAATTAAAAAAATTATTAAAAAATAGTTGTTTATTTAAAATAAGTTTGCTAAAATATGTTTTACAGATAAATAAAGGAGAAAAATATTTTGGAACAAAATAAAAATACAAAACAAAACAAAGGTAAAAATATAATATTTATCGTTATATTGTGTTTGCTACTATTTGCTTTGATGTATGCAAGCACTATGGGAAGAGGTCCTGAAAAGATTGACATTAATAAACTTGAGACCTTAATAACCCAAGACCAAGTAGAAGCTATATATACTCAGCAAAATAATAATAGAGGATATATACTACTTAAAAATTCAGAAATAAGCAAAGACAACTTCCCTGGTCAAGCTGACTATTGGTTTGTTTATAACACAAACTCAAACGACCTATTAGTTGAATTAAGAGATACTCATACATTTGAGTGGCAGGAAGACGTCGCAGCTAGAAACTGGTTAGACATCATTCTACCTGTACTTTATATTTCATTAATATTACTAGCTGTATTTATGCTATGGAGAAGCATCTCAAAAGCTAATAAGGATGGATTAAACTTTACAAAAAACAAATCCTTAATGACCGAGAATGTAAGTATTAAGTTTGATGATGTCGCTGGTATAGATGAAGAAAAAGATGAATTAAAAGAAATTGTGGATTTCTTAAAAAATCCAAAAAAATACAACGATATTGGTGCTAGAATTCCAAAAGGCGTATTACTTGTTGGTGCTCCTGGTACTGGTAAGACCCTCCTAGCAAAAGCTATTGCTGGCGAAAGTAATGTACCATTCTTTACCATAAGTGGCTCTGACTTTGTAGAGCTTTATGTCGGTGTGGGTGCTTCTAGAGTAAGAGATTTATTTGATCAAGCTAAACGTAATGCTCCATGTATTGTATTTATAGATGAAATTGATGCAGTTGGACGTAGACGTGGCTCAAGTCTTGGTAATGCAAATGATGAGAGAGAACAAACTTTAAACCAACTACTTGTTGAAATGGATGGCTTCAAGCCTAACGAAGGTATCATTGTAATGGCAGCAACAAACAGATCAGATATTCTAGATCCTGCCCTAACAAGACCTGGACGTTTTGATAGACAAATCTATGTTTACCCACCTGATGTTAAAGGTCGTGAACAAATACTTCAAGTACACGCTAGAAACAAGCATCTTTGCGATGATGTAGATTTTAAAAAGTTAGCTAGGCTCACAAGTGGATTTACTGGTGCTGACCTAGAAAATCTTCTCAATGAAGCAGCTCTTCTTGCAGCTAGAGAAGATAGAACTAGAATTTGTATGACCGATATCACAAACTCTATCAATAAAGTAATGATAGGTGTTCAAAAGAAAAGTCGTGTGGTATCAGACAGAGACAAATCCATCACCGCTTACCACGAAGCTGGTCACGCTTTAGTAGGGTTCCACTTACCTAACTTTGAAAAGATACAAGAAATAAGCATTATTCAAAGAGGTGGCGCTGGTGGTTACACCTTGCATAGAGATGATAAGAATAGTAATTATATGACCAAAAATGAATTACTTGACCACATAGCCGTATGTATGGGCGGTAGAATATCAGAACAACTTGTATTCCAAGACTATACAACTGGTGCAAGTAATGATATAAAACAAGCTACTACTATGGCACGCAAGATGGTGACTGAATGGGGTATGTCAGATTTAGGATTTATTGGTTTTGAATCTGACGGACGCTCTCCTTTCTTGAAGGATACTGGTGAAGAATACAACACCTATAGTCAAGATACGGCTAACGCTATAGATAAACAAATAAAACAGATCATAGACTACAACTACGCTAGAGCTACTGATATCTTACAAAAGAATAGAAAGACTCTAGATGAAATTGTTAAAGTTCTACTTGATAAAGAGACTATTTATCAAGATGAGTTTGAAATGATCTGTAACGGAAAATCTGCTGAAGAAGTTATTGCTTATATGGACGAAAAAGAGAAAGCTCAAAAAATAGAAAGACAAGAAAGAGAACTTGATGATGAATTGTATAAGCTAAATAATAGAAGACTTTCTAAGCTAGAAACAGTCAATTTTATGACTAAGAATGCTAATATGCCACCTGAAGAAAAAGCTAAGTATGTAAACCAAATAAATGAAAATTATTTACTTGAATTGACTAAAATTATCAATACCTATAAAGAGAAAGGAATTGAGACCGAAACAAGTAAATTGATGGTTAAAACGCTTGAAGAGCTTGGCAACACTGCGGAGAACGCAGAGAAAATAGCCAATGTAAAAGCTTCTAAGGTTGAAAAGACAAACGAAGAGGATAATAAGGACGAGGGCAACGAAGCCTCTAAGACTGAAGAACACAACGACTCAAGCGAAGACGGCAGCAACAAGAGCGACTCAAACACTAGTGATAGCAATTCGGATACTAGTGAGTCAGCAAGCGAAAATGAAACTGGTGACAATACTAGCGAAGAAAACAGCTCAAACGGTAAAGAAACAAAAAATACTGATACAGATGAGGACAACTCACCTAAAGACAAAAAGAAATTTGGGTTCTTTAAAAAGAAATAAAACTAAAAAAACCAAGGTGCATTTACTCGCCTTGGTTTTTCTATTATAGATCACGATTTTGTGTATGCAACCCTTTTTGCCCCTCAATTCCATTTTCCGTCACTTTAATTGAAGCATTTTTGATTCCACTCTCAATTATATAATTAGAAACAGGATCTATAAAAAATTTTTGGATAGCAAAATCAAGATCCCTCGCACCGAAAAAGTCAGTATTTGCCTCCGAAATAATAGTATCAATTAAACTTTCTGTATATTCAAGTTTTAAATTGTTTAAATTGTTATTTTCAAAACTAGCTATCTTACTATTTAATACATTTTTAGTTATCTGTCTACATGCTTGTTTATCCAATTTTTTGTATTCAATTACATTACTAAAACGTCCTACTATCTCTTTTCTAAAGCCTCCTAACGTGGTCAATTTTTCTTGTGGCAAACTAAGATTATTAGAATCAACATATTCAGTTAGGTTTGTCGTGCAAAAAATGATAGCGTTATGAAGTGATATGACTTTACCTTTAGCGTTGATAAACTCGCCCTCATCAAGTATTCGCATTAATAAATCTAGACAACCTTTATGAGCCTTATCAATTTCATCGAATAACAACACACAATTTGGATTGTCTAACAAAAAGTCACAAAACTCATTTTTGTCACCATACCCAATATAATTAGGCGAACCACCTAATAATCTTGAAATATCTGCGTCATTTTTAAAAGTAGTCATATCTACCGTAAAAATCTTTCCATTAGTACACAAATTTGCTACCGCTTTAGCCGTCTCAGTCTTTCCAACACCTGTAGGACCAGTTAACAAAAAGGATGCCACTGGTTGTTTATCAGAAGAAAATCCAACATAAGATGATAGTATTTTATTAGTAATTTGCTTTACTGCATCATCTTGCCCTACTATATAATCTTTAAGATTAGTTATGTTTTTATAATTTTCTGCGAAATTATCGTAACTATGCGAATTATTAGCAAAAGTCACCGCATTTAACTTCTTTGTTTTTGGATTGGCTTTTAGCACTTTCTCTATTTTTTGTATCTTTGAACTGTTGCAATCTTCAAACATCTTTTTTGTTACTTTATGGACAGCTTTTGCCTCAAACTTGCCCTCTCGTATAATTTTTTCCGTTAATCTAGGATAATCAAACTGAACATTATTTAGTTTATAATATTGCTGTAGTAGTTTAACAAGGCCTTTGCTCCCTTTGTTCTTTATATCTACTCCACTTTTATTGTAATCCCCAACCAAAACACTAAATAATAACCCATCATCCCCAAAAGCCAACAACATTCGGTCATATGTACAATAATCCTCACTAGTATTATGTACCTTATTAAAATCAATCTTACTTTGTTTTTCAAAAAACTCTGGCATTAGCTCTTTTGCTCTATTGAATTTATCAAACAATTTATTCTCACAAAAATTATAGTAAAGTGTACTATCAAAATTAATCCTATTCTCAGATGCAAATTTATTAAATGCATATTCGACATCATCCAAGGTAATCCCTGCCTTATTTAAAAACCAACAATACAGATCTATAAATGAAATATTTTCAGCATTTTCATCTGCTTCTTTTATATTAAAAAGTATGCATGAAAATAAAAACTCCCCCACATTTTTGTACTCACCATCAAAGGGCTCATCAAAATTATAGGCTACTTGATATAAATTTTTTAAGTCCATCTCTACACCTTCCTTTGGAATTGTAGCATATCAAAAGCAAAAAATCAATATAGAAAAAATTGCACAAATTGTGCAATTAATTACTTACAATTATACATTTCTTTAATTTGCATAGCATCCAATATCAACTTTATAGACCCTCTTTTCGCTTGACATAAAGGACATTCTTCCCAAGCCTCTTCAGATGTAGCCATATAACCGCAATCAGCACACACCCAAAGAACAGGCTTGTCTTTTTTATAAAGTGTATCATTTTTCATTTGCTCATACAATTCCAAAAAGACACGTTTGTGGTAGTCCTCCACCATTTTTGTATCCTCAAATAGCTTAGCTATTTCCTCAAAACCCTCTTCTCTTGCAACTTTTGCAAACTCTTCGTAAGCCTCACCATCTTTTTGTTCATCTTCGCTGGCCAATCTTAGGTTTTCCATCAAATCCCACTTTTCCTTAAAAGGGAATCCTGCTTGTATATCAATATTATCAATTTGCTTGTCTTCACCTTCTTGAATAAATGTATAAAACATCCTTGCATGATTGAACTCTTGATAAACTATTTCGTCCACAATATCTGCTATATTTTTGTATCCATTATACCTTGCCCCATATTCAATAAATTCATATCTCGTACGAGCTTGACACTCTGCCGCATATGAACGTGCTAAGTTTAGGTATGTTTGACTGTCTTTTAATTTCATAACTATCTCTCCTTAAAATTTATTAATTTTAACTTGCACGAAAATTTAAAAAATATGTAAGCATCCATCAATATCTACAAAATTAAGCATAATAAAACAAAAATTCTTATTTTTTCATTGATTTTTTAAGATTTTAGTGTATACTTGTAAATAGGATTATTATATCCAAGCTAATAAAGGAGATATAAGTTATGAAAGAATTAATTAAGTCTTTTGATAATTTACCTAAAATAGTAAAGATTATCTTAGCTCTTCCAGTTCTAGATATCGTTTGGGCAATTTATAGACTATTAAGAAGTATCGACAAAGGTAATTTCCTAGGTATTATTTTAGCAATTATCCTACTTATTGTTTGTCCTGTAATTCTTTGGATACTAGATATTATAACTATCATAGTAGCAGACAAAGTACTTTGGATTGACTAATCATAAAAAACGACTTTTAACTAAGTCGTTTTTTATTGAATTAATTATAAATTTATGCTATAATCAAATTATGAAACACATAGTAATTTTAAAGAAAAAATACTACGATATGGTGCTGGCTGGTACAAAAACAATTGAAAGCAGATTTTCTATGAATAAATGTGCACCATATAACAAAGTACAAGTTGGTGACACATTACTTATAAAAGAAACAGGAAAAGATGTAAGTGCCACAGCTAAAGTAAAAGATGTAAAATACTACGAATTAACTCCTTCTCTTGTGGAGGACATCCGTATAAAATATGGCAAGGCAATAGGCACAGACTCACCCAAAGATTGGGAATCTACGACAAGAAAAAAATACTGCACACTAGTTTGGCTTGAGAATGTAGACCAAATTAATCCTATCAAAGTACAAAGAAGTTGTGGTGCTGGCTGGATATGTTTAGAGGAATAAAAAAGTCGCGAGTTGAATTTGCGACTTTTTTGCTTTAGATCTTTCTTTTTAGAATAAGTTTTTTATTTGAACCATCAAATTGGATATTATCTCCATCAGCAAGCTCTAAAACTTCTTCATTTTGAAGTTCTTTACTTACACCATTAATGCTTATAACAAGAGATTCTTCTACCTGAGCAGAATATACCCCCGCTTTAACCTTATTATTAGAACCAACAGTATAATTGCGCCCACCACTCAGCACTATAGAATCGACAGCTGAGATATCACTATTATTTACCACGTCAATATCTACAGTCTTACGCTTCTTTCTAATTATTAAAACAACTAGAGTTACCAAAGCACACAGTATAATTAGTGAAATTATAAGCCCCCACACAAAACCTGCATCAACAAAGGATAAGTTAGCCATAGCAATATCTCCTCACATCTATAATTATTTATATATATACCATAAATATGACAAAATATCAACTATTTTATACAAATTTCATTTTTTTAAGTGTGAAAAACACACAGCAGGTTGTTTCTTTGTGTAATTAACTAATATTCCATTACTAAAGCATTCGTTGTTTTTATTAAATACGCAATTAGCTTCGCAACTTATGTGACATTTTGAATGGTGTTTATAAGGAGCCATTTCTGGGACTATATCAAACATAGTTTTAGATGGATCTGGAAGTTGCTTGGACTCATCTTTTTCATACATATCGCAATTAAGATGTTTGTCTACATTAATATTCTCAGCCTCACACACAAATTTATTGTTATATTTACAATCTAATTTTCTACAAGTAAAATTCATATACCCTCCTACTTTTTGATAATTATTACCAATAAACTCGAAATTATGCTACAAATATTTGATTTTTATTCATTATAATGATATAATATATCTAGGAGGATAATATGAAGGTAATATTATTAAAAGACTTAAAAGGTACAGGTAAAAAAAATGATATAGTTAACGTATCTGATGGATACGCTACTAACTATCTAATACCTAACAAGATAGCTGCCAAGCTTGACAATACCAAATTAAATGAAAACAATCAATTGAAAGCATCACAAGCTTTTCATGAACAATTAGAACTGGACAAAGCTAAAGAAATATCAGAAAAAATGAAAGACTTGACTCTTTCCTTTGTATTAAAATGCGGTGATAATGCTAAAATATTTGGTAGTATTACCTCAAAAGATGTCGCTGATAAGCTTAACGAGCTGGGCTTTGCCATAGACAAAAAGAAAATTGTAATGGACACAATAAAATCTATAGGCACTTACACTGCTATTGCTAAATTACATCCAAAAGTAAATGTCAAGTTTAAAATAAATGTTTCAGGTCAATAATTAATGGGTTTGTATATACTATTAGTAGCATTACTACTGCTCGCTATTGCTCTGGCTATTGCAAATTATGCACCAAGTTATTTTAAATCTAAATACAACAAGATATCAAGTTACGTTTTAGATACAGACTACACCGCTGGTGATTTTGCCATTGATGTTGTTAGTAAAAGCAAATATACAAATATCAGATTAGGAAAAATTGAGGGAGATATAAATAATTGCTGTTTTGTGCCTCGAACAAATACAATTTATCTAGATGAAGAAACCATACAAAGTAATTCCGTTGCGTCATTCGCAGTGTTTGCCCATGAGTACGGTCACGCTATTCAGCACAATTCGGGTGATAAAAGATACAAGTTGTTGATGATGCTCGTCAAATTTAGTAACTACTTTGGAAGACTCGCTTTTCCACTACTTTTAATAGGTGCTATTTTAATGCTTGTCAACATCCAACCGAATTGGATTGGATATAGCGTGGCTATTGCTGGTGGCGTAATATTTTTGATTACATTTTTAGCTCGACTTATCACAATCTCCATTGAATACCAAGCAAGCGATATAGGTTTGAATGTTATGGAAAAAGAAGGCATTTTCAATAAAAAGACTTTAAAATTGGCGAAAAAGCTTCTAAGGTCTGCTGGTTTAACTTATGTTGGGTCATTCTTTTCCTCTATCTTAGCGTGGACATTCTTAGTCCCAAAATACAAATTTTAATTTAAAGGAGTTTTATAAATGCTATTTATTTTTATTGGTATGGGTATACTAGCAATACTTATTACTGTTATAGCTGAAATAAGAGTCAAGAGTGCCTATAATAAATATTTAAAAATTGATACATCAAGCGAACTCACAGCTAGTCAATTTGCTAGACGGCTTTTAGATGAGAACGGACTACACGATATACAAGTAGCCCGCATACCTGGAGAGCTCACCGACAATTATTACCACAAAGCTAAGACTTTAAGCATCTCAGAGCGTATGTATGATAGTAAGTCGATAGCTGCTCTAGCTGTTGCCGCCCACGAAGCCGGGCACGCCTTGCAATACCAAGCAGGCTACTTCCCTATTAAGATAAGAAATATAGTAATTCCTGTTACTAATTTCGCATCAGGATTACTGCTTCCTTTGCTTATTATAGGTATAATTTTAACTGCGGTATCTACTACCACTAATATTGGTGAATGGTTTATATATGGCTCTATTGGCGTTATGGCTTTATCTGTTTTGGTAAACTTAGTTACATTGCCAGTAGAATTTGACGCTAGTCGTAGAGCAATGAAAGCTTTAAGCGCAACAAATACTTTTACCGAAGAAGAATTAAGTGGCGCCAGATCTATGCTAACCGCGGCTGCTCTAACATATGTCGCAGCATTGGCGGTGTCTATTATATACTTGCTAAGATTTATATTGATAGTTAGAAGTAATGAATAAAAACCAAAAAGATGCTGAATATAAGCATCTTTATTTTTAAAAGGATTATAATATGAATTTACCAGAAAAATTTTTAGAGCAAATGAAACTCATACTAAAAGATGACTTTAACAAATTTATAGAACAATACGATTTACCACCTACAAAAGGTTTACGTATAAACACGTTAAAGTGCGACTCATC
This sequence comes from uncultured Clostridia bacterium, assembly GCA_944349765.1. Lineage (GTDB taxonomy): Bacteria > Bacillota > Clostridia > Christensenellales > UBA1242 > CALVNN01. The sequence goes on from CALVNN010000017.1 coordinate 9,037, forward strand.
CATTATAAACAAAATGGGGCTGACTTTAGATAAAATTCCTTATGAGGAAGCCTATTATTTAGAAAATAATATAAAATTAGGCAATCATCCTTTTCATCTAGCCGGACTATTTTATTTGCAAGAACCATCCGCTATGATACCAGTAGCTTCAGTAGATATTCCTGACGACTCTGTAATCCTAGACCTATGCTCTGCACCAGGCGGAAAATCTAGTCAAATAGCCACAAAAATACCAAATGGTATACTACTAAGCAATGAAGTAGTTCCCGATAGAGCTAGAATATTAAAAGAAAATATAACTAGATTAGGCATTAAAAATTGCGTAATAACGTCAAACCAACCAAAGACACTAGCCAAAGAGCTTCCTAATGTTTTTGATTTTGTATTTGTTGATGCTCCTTGTTCTGGTGAGGGAATGTTTAGAAAAGAAGAAATTGCCATCAAAGAATGGTACCCAGAACTTAAGATCACTAATGCTACTAGGCAAATAGATATATTAAATAACGCAAAACAATGCGTCAAAGATGGTGGATATTTAATATACTCTACCTGCACCTTTAACAAAGAAGAAAATGAAGATGTAATAAGAGAATTTTTAAAACAAAATGAAAATTTTACATTATTTCCAGTAAAAGATATAGTGAGAGCATATACGATGGATGGTATAGATCTTCTTGAAGCTAGACGCTTTTATCCTTTCATTGCTAAAGGAGAAGGACAATTTGTCGCAGTACTGAGAAAAAATGGAACTACTACTCATTTAGTGTCCTATTTAAAACCAAACCTAAATCAAAAAGAAGAAAAAATTGTCAGAGATTTTATAGTCTCGAATACCGATATCAAAGATTTTTATTTATGCAAATTTAATAATGAAATCTACATAGCCGAAAAAAGATTAATGGATACAAAAAAGTTGAATGTCTATCATTACGGAGTATGTATAGGCACAATAGAAAAGAATAGGTTGATTCCTGACCATAATTTTTTTGTGGCATACGGCGACCATTTTAAAAATAAAATAAACTATCCTCTTGAAAGCATAGAAATTAAAAAATTTTTACATGGCGAAGAAATAGAAATAGACCAAAAAACAAATGGATATGGTGTAATTCAATGCTGTGGCTACACTATTGGCGGTGGTAAGATAGTAAATGGAAGACTTAAGAATTACTTTCCTAAAAAGTTAAGGTTATAACAACATCAGTTGCTGTCAAATGTGGCTTCGCCTCTATATTCAACAACTTGTAATCAAAAAAATGTGGGATACTACTCCCACATTTTTTACTTAGCGTATACTGAAACTTGCTTTTTACTATGACCTTTTTGTTCAAATTTAACAACGCCATCAATCAAAGCAAATAAAGTATAATCTTTTCCCATACCTACATTTGCACCAGGATAAACTTTAGTTCCTCTTTGTCTGATAAGGATGTTACCAGCACGAACAGGTTGACCATCACTACGCTTTACACCAAGTCTTTTACTCTCGCTGTCACGACCGTTCTTAGAACTACTTTGACCCTTTTTATGAGCAAATAGTTGTAGTTTAATAAACATACTCCTCGACCTCCAATTCTATAAAATCTGAATAACCATCTCTTAAATCGCAAAAACCAACAAGAGCGGTATTTAAAATCACTTGACAATCATGCATTACTTCTGGACTAAGGTCTTGAGGCAATTCGCATTTTAGGTAGCCTCTATCCTCATCTCTATCTATAGATACTTCAGCTTGTGCCACCATAAGTAGCCCCAAACAAGCGGTCTGTGCTATACAAGACAATCCAGCACACACAATGTCCTCACCTTCGACACTATATCCTGTGTGTCCATCAAGCTCAAAACTAATAATATCTAAGCCTGATTTCCTAATCACAATATGTGTCATATCTATTAACCAATAGAAACAATTTTTAGCTCAGTATAAGGTTGGCGATGGCCCATCTTAGTACGAACACGTTTCTTAGGCTTATATTTAAAGATCACGATTTTTTTGTCTTTGCCGTGCTTAACGATTTCAGCTTTTACTGTAACTTTCTTAGCTTTGTCGCCAACTCTAACATCACCGTCAAAATCAGCTAGCACACAATCCAATTTTACTTCGCTACCAACTTCTGCATCTAATTTTTCTACTCTAATAGTACTATCTGGACTAACCTTATATTGCTTTCCGCCAGTTTGAATTATAGCAAACATCTTCATTCTCCTTCTTCTAATACTATACTCGCTGGACTAGGTGCTTAAATATTTAAGACTCCACAAACCTTATCCAAGCGGTTACCAAAACATAATACCACTTTTACACAAAAAAGTCAACATAATTTACTAATTTAATTCAACTTTTTACCACAATTGTAGCAATAATCCGCATCGGAAATATTATTTGCACCACAATTTTCGCAAGTATTTACTTCTGGTTTTATCTTACTTGCACAATACGGACAAAAATTAGCTTCACTAGGCACTTCTCGCCCACATTCTTCGCATATCTTACCATAAGACTCTGCACCACCGCCACTAAAGTAACTTTGCCTATTGTAAACTATCCCTTGTTCAAATTTATTTTCTTCGACTGGTATATGATAATTATTCTCAAAAACACTATCTTTTGTTTGCTCAGGATTGCGTACAAAATTGACTGGGCTTTCGTACCCGTCTTCTTTCATTACGGCTTCAAAATCACTAATTCTTGAATGTATCTCAAAGCTCATCTGCCTATTTGTTTCTATTTCTCTGACCAAAGCCTCAGGTAATACTACATCCTTTATAACAAACTCTCTAATCTCTATACCAACCGCCCCAAACCGCTTAATAATTTCAGTCGAAATGCGGTTGTTGATGTTATTTGTATACAACATAAAATCATCAATGGTAAATTTGTATTTTTTAAGCAAATTCACCGCATCATATGATATCCAATCACATATAATATTTTTAACATTTTTCTTTCTTAAATTTGGATGTTCATGTAATAAAACTTTAAAAAATTTCATAGCATCTAGTAGCTTAACGTCGACGCTAATAGATAGACTTACTTTGTGTTTGCCATAGGTGCTATCCTTAATGACAAATTTGCCGACGTCAAATTCTAGTCTATGCAAATTAGTGGATAGAGCATACAATTCCACTTCGAAATAGTTACTAACTCTACCAGTTTTATTGATATTTTCTTGATAATTATTTTTCTTAAATAATACAGGCAAACTTCCAGCATTCAACGCTATTTCGCCACTTGGCAAAAGGTCACAAGGCTTACCTCTAAAACAACTAATAACACAGGCGTTTTCCGGAATATTTATAATGGTATTTATTTTTATACGTTTTTTCTTAAGTCTAACAGGCACGCAAAAAAAATCAATCAATTCTTCTTCGTTGATGTAAATCTTCTTACCAAATTTAGTTTTAAAAATATCTATTAGTCCCATAAATTACCTAAACGCAAAATAGTGTATTATAATTATATCTTAATTTACAAAAAAAATCAACTTCCGTCTTAATATTATTATATCTATTAGAATAAAATTACACTTTTTTTAGTATATATATTACCAATAATACGCTTAAGGAGATCAAAATGCAATTATCGGACATCCTATCAAAACCAGTCATCAGTTTATATGACGGAACAAACGAAGGGTTTATTATTAACGCTTGTTTTAATAAAAACTTACAAAAACTTAAATACCTTATCGTCGCTGGGCAAGAAAAAACCGACGAAGAAGAAATATATGTATTAGATTTGAATAATGTATATGAAATAGGAAAAGATGCCATTGTTATCAAAAATAATTCATCTTTAGAGCTTCTATCCAACTTTGACGGCAGTTTTTGCATAAATAATCCTATCAATAGTACCGCTTATACTACTGACGGTGCTGAGCTTGGACATGTCAAAGATGTGACTTTGGATAAAGAATTAAATATCACACAATTCACTTTATCTAGCACTACTCTTCCAAATGATAAATTGGCATCATTTAGCAACGGAACCATTATTTTTCAATCAAACGATAAAACCATTAATGTAAAAAAATTTAGACCAGGATATAAAAAGCCTACAAACGACCTAAATCAACCTGTAAAAATTTTATCACTTCCAAAACTAGAAGACAACAAAAAATACAAACTTCAGGAAGCCACTATTCAACGATTGACAGCTAATACTTCTTTGCTACTAGGACGGAAACTAACTAAACAAATTCAAACACAAAATGGCGAACTAATAGCTAGAAAAGATTCACGTATAACGCCAAAAATTATTACGACAGCGACCAATCACCAAAAATTAAGAGAACTAGCCCTATATTCAGAGTAAAAAAATACCGAGCGTCTAACTCGGTAATTTTTTATTTATTACATTATAATTTTATATACATTATGCTCTTACATAGTGCGTATCAGGGTCATACATATCCCTATAATATGTAACCCCATAAATGATAGTGCTCTCCATAGATTCATTAATTGGCATCCAAATAGCCCCGTAGAACTGCAGTAATTAAACATCAAATTTAGTATATCCAATTCGACAAAAAATGTCAAACAAAACGATAATATTTTGAATGAATTTAATATTTTAACACATAGAAAACTGTAGCATATAATGAATTAGAAGGTACTATTACCTTAAATATTTTTTTACTTAACGAGGAAAGAATGGAGAATATATTAAAATTTGATAATGTTAGCCTAATATACCATTCATTAAATAGTGAAACGCTAGCGATAAAGAGTCTAAATTTTGAAATAAAAAAGGGTGAATTTGTAGCAATAGTAGGTCCAAGTGGTTGTGGTAAGACAACCATTTTGTCATTAATATCCGGGATATTAAAGCCATCTTCAGGAAAAATCACCATAAATTCAGATAATAAATGCGGATATATGTTTCAAAAAGACCACCTCTTTAATTGGCGAACAATATTTAAAAACATAACATTAGGCCTAGAACTGCAAAAAAAGCGTACAGATGAAAATATAGCTTACATTAAAGATCTAAGCAACAAATATGGAATAGCTGATTTCTTAAATAGATATCCAAATCAATTAAGTGGTGGTATGAAGCAACGTGTGGCACTTATCAGGACCCTTGCTTTAAAGCCTGATATACTACTGCTTGACGAGCCATTTTCGGCACTGGATTTTCAAACAAGGCTCGATGTATGTGATGATGTATGGAAAATAATAAAAAGCGAACAAAAAACAGCGATACTTGTCACGCACGACATCCACGAAGCAATATCAATGGCTGATAGAATAATCATATTATCAAAACGGCCAGCAGTTGTAAAGAAAATAGTAGAAATTGATTTAGATAAAAATTTAACGCCTTTTCAAAGAAGAGAACAAGAAAATTTCTTAAAATATTTTGATATTATTTGGAAGGAACTTGCATATGACGAAGAAAAACACAGTTAATTACTCAACGCAGCACAAAGAATACTTAAGAAAAGTCAAAAATAAAAAATGGCTTATAAGCTCTCTCCAAATAGGATTACTTATAGCCATTATTGGGTTTTGGGAACTATTTGCTCAAATAGGCGTAATTGACTCGTTCTTTATGAGTAGCCCTAGCAGAATGATAAATACTATCATAGAACTAGCTAGCTCAGGCGAATTATTCACCCACATATGGACTACTCTATATGAAGCAATACTAGGCTTTGTGATAGCTACAGCGCTGGGATTAATCATAGCTATAGCCTTATGGTGGAGTGAAACGCTAAGACGTGTATTAGACCCTTATATTGTCGTACTTAATGCACTACCTAAGATAGCACTAGGACCACTTATTATTATATGGTTCGGTAGTGGCACAAAAGCCATTGTTGTTATGGCTATCTTGATACTAATAATTGTAACAATATTATCAATGCTAAGTGCATTTATGTCGTGTGACAAAGACAAAATTCTGCTTATGCAGTCTATGGGTGCAAATAAGTGGCAACTTTTCACAAAATTGGTATTCCCAAACGCATTAGGTGAATTGGTATCTATCTTAAAAATAAATGTTGGTTTGACTTGGGTAGGAACAATAATGGGCGAATACTTAGTAAGTAAAGCGGGGCTAGGATACCTAATTGTATATGGTGGAACTGTATTCAACCTAGACCTTGTAATGGCTAGTACGTTGATATTGTGCATACTTGCTACGGCTATGTACTTTGGTGTCGTTGCACTCGAAAAATATGTACGTAAAAACGAGACCTAACTTTTACGCATCAAAGCTATATAATAAATAAACGTAAATATTCCAATTATAAAGTAGCCAAATTGAAGCACATGATAAAAGCCAAAAGTACTAAGAACGTATATTACTGATAGTACTAAAAAAAGTTCTAGTTTGTTATTTTTATCGTTACTAACACCAAAAACACAAGCTATAAATGTAGTCAGTATGCTAGCTACGACCAACAACTCACCTATTACAGATACGACACTACCACTAGCTAAGGCTACTCCAACAATAGGAAGTTCTAATGTATTAAAGGTAGCAGAACTAATTAATATGATAACGACTATGGCTAGGCTCGCTAAGAGCACTCCAGAAATTAAAGCGACCCAAAAGGTTTCTTTTTTTGATAACGTGGTATATGAACGCAATAAAGCTCCTACCGAAAGCAACAAATTAACCGAAGCGTAAAAAATTACAGCAATCACTCCAATTAGCACTGGCTCGTCAGAAGTTATTAGATTTGGCAAGTCTATATTTTCTTGATTTAAAGCAAGCAAAGTCAGTATAAAAACAATGACTATTGGCACTAAAAATAGATTAAGCTTCATTAATGTCTTTTTATTTAAAATGACCACTAATACTGAAATCAAAAGCGTCACCCAAACAGTTATTTCACCACCCACTATTCTTATTCCAGCCAGCATAGCCGAAGCAAAAATAATATAGCTTACCTTTAATACATAATCTACATACTTGCCAAACCTTGGACTAATAATCATACTTAATTCGGTTAGATTATTAATACTGTATTTTTGTTTTAAAGTCATTACTTTATAAATGCCACTAGTAAAAATAATTACAAAAAGCAAAATTAAAGGTAATGCATATAGACCATATTTACCAAAAAACATCCAAAGTTCACTACCACTTACAAATCCTGCCCCCATCACACAGCCACTTACTAGCACAACAAGGTACAATACTTTCAATCGCATATATCGCCTACCAATAGTTTTTGAAAATCGGATTCAAAAATAGTTCTTATAGGCTTATAATCATCATCAAGCACAAACACAACGGCGTAAAAGCTAGGACTAGTAAGTTTGAGCAAATCGTTTACTTTAAAATCCTTATGAACGGCGAAAAATTTAATAGGAAGACACCTTTTTTTATTAAGTTCAAATTTTTCTATTTGAAATAAATAACAGTAGTCAAACTCTGTATTTTTTTCAAACGCACCCATCATTAAAAAAATCGCAACCAGACCAATAGTAAAATTCACATCAAAAAAGCAAGTTATTATAAATATTGCAAATAGAATTAAACTAAATATACAATTTAAAATGGATATAATTTTATACCCAACCCTTCTTTTGTTATGGCTACCTAAGATAGCCAATAACACTCGACTACCATCTAGTGGCACAAAAGGTAGCAAATTAAATATTGCGGTAACAAAACAAGCAAAAACAAAATATTCCGTATAAGCATATGTTACTGGAAATACCCACCACAAAGCAACAAAAAATGCACCAAAAACAACATTGACAAAAGGCCCCGCTAGGGCAATAAGTATTTCATCTTTATACCTCAAAGCATTGCTTTGAAGATTTAGTTGTGCTCCATAAGGCATAAGACATAGACTTTTTAATTTATACCCCAGCCTTTTAGCTACAATAGAATGGCCTAATTCGTGTACAATTATTGCAAGCAGATAGCTAAAGAATATAAAGCCATCACCAAAATATATCATCACACACGCAAAAAGCAAAAAGATGGGGTGAATAATAAATTTACTTATATTTTTACTCATTAAGCACTATTACTCCACCATTAATGTCTATGTCTACAATGTTATTATTTTTTTGTATTGAAAACTCTAAATCCCCCTCGCTACTACCAAGCAACTGACCGCTAGTTACACTGTCACCTAATACTACACCTACAAAATCAAGATTATTATAGCAACTCACATAGCCACTCGGATGTGTAATTTCCATATACTTATAACCTGAATCATTGTATTCTAGCTTACTTATTTTTCCCCGCTCAGTAGCGTAAACCACTTTGCCTGCATTATTTATGACTAGCGTACCATTACTTTTTGTGTAATTGGAATGTTTTACAGGAGATACAAACTCGACTTTACCATCGTCTACAGGTATATTCAAAAGCCAATTAACAAAAAACACTTCACTACCATCGTCAAAAAGTTCATCAGTAGGTTTTTTGAAAATTGACTGAATAGTATACAACGCCTTATTAGTAAAAGGTGTATTTATTGCGTCCATAATAAATAGTACATTAAAAGTAAAAAGGCACAAAAAAACCATTCCAAAAATAGAATTTTTTAGTACTTTATGTTTATTAGGATTGATATATTTAACATCAATCGGACAACTATAACTATTATTGGAATTGGTTATTTCTAATTCTTCATATTTCATACTCAAACACCTTTCCCTAATTCTTAATATATATAATGAATTAAGTATCAAGATTATTTGAGTTTTTTTGTCAAATTTAGTTGGTTAAAATATAAAAACTTATACTTTCCAAAAGTCTCTACCTCTTGTCGCTACAACAGACATATCTATCTCAACCCTGCCATCTGGTAATGTATTGACTTCAAGTCTACAATCATTTTCGTTAAGTTCAAAATAATTATTTAAAATGCTTAAAATATCACATTTTATGACGTCATTAAGTAAGACATCGGTTGCTCTTTTTTTATCAGACAATAAAATATTAGTTGCTCTAGAAAATCCCATTTGTGCTATACTTTTCATACCTCACCTCATACTTTCTTTTTTAAATGCCGTCTTACAGAACCTAAAATACCTCTATAATTTAAAGTACAATCAAATATTTTGTGTGTGCCATCTATTACATTTGTGGCTAGTAAATAAAATGCTCTAGTCGCATCTCCTTTACCGGTTAGAGAGCCACCCAAGCTAGACAATGTGCCAATATTATCATCTTCAGGGATAGCGCCTATAATTTTTGATTTCAGCAAATAATGTATATCTTCGACAGACAACATCTCTTTATTAACAATCAGATCACCTCTCACCCTATTTATAAGCACATTGACATCACTAAGCCCGTAGCTACTTAATATAGATAACACCTTATCCGCATCACGTATACTGCTTATATGTGGCGTAACAACAACTATGGCCTCATCACTAAAAGCGACAGCTCTGTGAAAGCCTTCCTCTATTCCAGCAGGGCAATCGAATAATATAAAATCAAAGTAAGGATCCAAATTTTCAATAACTACTTTAAGCTGTTCTTTCGTAATTTTTACATTAGTATGAGCACTAGGCATTACATAAAGAGAAGGTATAGTAGCATCTTGAATTAGCGCCTGTCTAGCTCGACATCTATTATTTACAACGTCTACAAGGTCATAAACTACTTTATTTTCAAGCCCCATAACAACGTCTAAATTATTAAGCCCTATATCCAAGTCCATAAGAGCAACCCTATAGTTAAATTTAGCTAAAAAACTACCTAAATTAGCCACAGTAGTCGTCTTCCCTACTCCGCCCTTACCTGAAGTAATGACAATTTTTCTAGCCATTTCAACCCCTCCAAATACTATGATAATATAATTTTACCTTGCTCATTTGAAAAAGGCAAACGCTATTTTTGTCTTACTTTAAAATAAAAAGCAATTAAAAATATTTGTTATTGTCGAATGATTATAAAAAA
>CALVNN010000018.1 GCA_944349765.1 uncultured Clostridia bacterium
ACAATACAATACAATACAATACAATACAATACAATACAATACAATACAATACAATACAATACAATACAATACAATACTATACTATACAATACTATACTATACTATACTATACTATACTATACTATACTATACTATACTATACTATACTATACTATACACATTTGTACAATAAAACACTAAAACCAACCTTGCCGTATAACATACTCGAAATTTGTAGGGTTTAAGCTAATGTTGAGTGGAGTTTTGTTCGATACTTAATTGTGTGGGTGATTTGATTTAATAATATATCTTAAGTAGAGACTTAACAAAACTGTGTTTATAATAAATGACTATATTTAATATATTTAAAGCTATATAAGCTAAAGATGATTCAGTAGTAATAAATAAAATGTTTAAGCTTAATAAAAAAGATATTGCTTTGCTAAGGTTTGTTATAAAGAAGTAAATACTAAAACAATGTTTCACGTGGAACAATATTTTATAATTAATATTTTTGTTTGAAGACAATGTTTTAATTTCTATCTAAATATTTAAAATTCTTATTATGGTTGATGTATAATGGATGTAAAGTGTATGCTTTATATGTTACTTGATTGATCTGTGTTGGTTGTAATGTAAAAGCTTTATGATTTAGATTTATTCTTTGCCAACTTCATATTATATATAATAACGTTATTGAGTTTACAAATGTTTGTAAGATAAGAAATATTGTAAAAAGCAAAAAATATTTAGTACAACAAAAATTGTATTGATATTAGCAAAACTAAATCTGAAATCTCTTGCCTTTGATTGTGTAAAATTATAAACCCTATAATTTATAATAATTTAATAATGGCTTTTAAGGTCGTTAAATGAAGGTAGCCTTTACAATACTTTATTATGTTTAACAAGCTGAAATTGTTATTTGGATGATTCAATAGCTGATCTAATACAAGTTTTATACCAATAAGAGTAGTAAAACATCTTCATATATAAATACATCTATATGTTTGTATATTTTAAATATACGAAAGGCTATTTGTTAAAATATGACTGAAATACAGTTTGTATTTAATTCATACATAATCATTAATTACATGTGATTAAAACTTTAATATTTGAAAAGTAGTTTAAAAAGCTTATACAATAAATCAAAACTACATACACTTATACCTATACACACAATATATAATCTTATCTATTACACACAATATATAATCTTATCTATTACACACAATATATAATCTTATCTATTACACACAATATATCTATACACAACATATCATCTATAATATACTTTATAATAAGTCTATAAACTTTTGTTCAAGACTCAAAATAATAACACATTAACACATCTTTTATATTGATTGTTAATACATAAATAATATTATAAATTGTTACTATACACAGCAATTAATATCAAATATATAACTTTATTAGTGTAGGCGAGGAGGGGATTATTTTTAAGGGTAACATATAAGAAATTATTTTATATACTGTAAATAAGTGAATAAAGATTATTTATAGTTGAATATACATTCAACTATAAATAAAAAAACATAAAAGGTATTTATTTTAAAAACTTATTATGTTATAATGATTGATATTTATTAAACAAAGGAGGCGTGTCATATGAATGATGAGATTTTTGAATTAATTGAAAACAAAAATTTTATTAAATTGAAAAATTTAATTAAGGATGTGCACGTCCCGGATATTGCCAATTTGCTTAGCGAAATTGAAGACACAACTGTAGTAATTAAAATTTTTAGATTGCTACCCAAAGATATAGGCGCAGATGTTTTCGCTGAAATAAACAACGACCTACAAGAAAGCATAGCTCACGCATTAAACGACAAAGAATTAGCTTATATTATGGAAGAGCTTTGCACCGACGATGCTGTAGACTTTATAGAGGAAATGCCCGCTAACGTAGTAGAAAGAGCGTTAAAGATGTCTACACCTGAGACTCGAAGTGTGATTAATAAGTTTATGAGTTATGCGGATGGTACAGCTGGAGCTGTGATGACTTCTGAGTTTTTAGATCTTAGAGCAAACCGCACAGTAAAGGAAGCTTTAAAACGAATCCGCAATAATGCAAAACACAAAGAAACAATTAACATTATGTATATTACTGATAATTCTAGAATATTAAAAGGCGTTGTTTCTATACGTGATATTTTGACAACTGAAGAAGATATCTTAGTTAGTGACATAATGGAGTCAAATGTTATATTTGCATATACAAACACTAATCAAGAGGAACTTGCTAATTTATTTAGAAAATATGATTTTATTGCTTTACCTATTGTAGACAATGAGCAAAGGCTGGTTGGTATAGTTACGGTTGATGATATATTAGACGTCATTGAAGAAGAAACCACCGAAGATTTTGAGAAAATGGCAGGTATTACCTCCGCTAGTGACGATGAACCATACTTAAAAACTGGCTCTTTTAAACTAGCTAGTAGGCGTGTTGTATGGCTGACAGCACTTATGATTTCGGCTATATTTACGGGATTATTAATTTCCCTATATGAAGATGCTTTTGTTATGTTTCCTGAATTGATTGCTTGTTTACCAATGCTTATGGGAACTGGTGGTAACTGTGGCACCCAAACATCAACCTTGATAATCCGTGGACTTGCAACAAACGAAATAACTATTAAAGATTTTTTCAAAATATTTTTTAAAGAAATGAAAGTATCTATTATAATTGGCGCATTCCTTAGCGTGTTTACGCTTGTGCGAGTTGGTCTTCAATATAGCGACTGGCTATTAGCTGGGGCAGTGTCAAGCTCTTTGATGATAATTATACTTATAGCAAATTTCTTAGGATTTGCACTACCACTACTTGCTAAAAAATGCAAGCTAGATCCAGCGCTAATGGCAACACCAATTATTACAACTATACTAGATTGTTGCGTAGTACTTGTATATTTTTCACTTGCTTCTGCTATTCTTGGTATATAAATAAAAACCCTCATGAGATTGAAATCTTTCAAAATCATAGGGTTTTTTAATATATCTCTTTTATCTCTAGTATCTTATAAGAAGCATCAAATAAAACATTCGTAACGGCAAATATAGCTTTATTGTCTTGTATACAGACGTATGAGCCCTTAGGACAGTATTGTATCCTATCTGGGTATTCAAGTATTATGTGCTTTATCAATCTAGCAAATAGCCTAACCACGCCTTTGGGTTGATATTTGTCTTCTACCCTTTCATATAGCGAATCAAACTCCTCTTTTGACTTTATCAAATACACTTCACCTGTCTGATTTGTGATAACCATAGCACCATTTTTGACATCATCATCAGTCACTACTTGTTCACACTCATTAAACCAATAAAAACGTCCAGCTAATTCAACTTTTGTGCGTGACACGACACATTCATCAACCACAGCTTTTCGAGCGTCTACACACGCAATTTTGCGGGCATAGATAAGGGGAGTAGCACATACTTTCATTACTGATGGAAGATCAAGATTGATACGTTTAAATACACACGCTAAATCACTAAACGTTGGATTTTCAGAATGTAATATAATTGTCTTCTGCATATATTCTCCTACAGATATCTTTTGTTAATTACTTTTAATGATAATAGCATAAAATCACAACATAGTAAATACGTTTTGTAATTTATTTTCACTTATTATAAAATTTATTGATTTTTGCTAAAAAAAGACTTTGTATAGCATACTACAAAGCCTTTTTTATATTTAATTATATAGACGCAAGAGCTAAAAATCCTAACGCTTCCATTGCATCATCAAAGACAAAGATTACAGGCACGGTCATAACGCCATTACTTACGGCTATGCTAGCTCCCCAAATATTTAATCCAGCTGATATTTCACTTAACACCAGCTCAAAACTAGATGGATCAGCAATAACTGTATTTGTAGAGCTATCAATCAAGCTATAGCCTTGTGCAAGGTTACTACAATTCATTGTTACTTTATAAGTAGTCACACCATCTTGACTCACCGAAACAATAGCAGACTCATCATATACCGTCATTGCACTATTTTCAGAAGTATAGTAGTCAAGTCCAAAACTAGTATCACCAAACAAACTTAGTTCTTTTGATACGCCGTTAACCGTGAAATTAGCTATCACTTGCTTCTCGGCAAATATAATATCAACGTTATGTATATCTTCATCTTCTTGCATTGCGAGAGTTACTATATGCCCAGCATTATAAGTGTTTAAAGGTAATGTATTTTCGCCAGGATTAATCACAGTATCTCCACACCTTAGGGTTACCCCATCAGCTATATCAAAGGATAAATTTACTGTCAAATTATCCCTATCTATTTCAGCTGTTTCGCTATCAAAATACGCATAATAACCATCAACACCTACACCAAACTTAGTTTTGTCTTGCGCTAAGCCACCAACGCTAATAGTTTCACTGCCACTTGTTACACTAAATGGCACATAAGCGTCTGACACATTAATAGTAAAATTGTATGTTTTAGTAGTAATATTATCTGTCGCTGTCACATTAACCACAAAGTTATATACACCTTCAGTCCTAAGTACTATAAATTGCATAGTACTAATTGATAGAACCTCGACATTACCAGTTATCTCGTAAGTAGCCTGTTCATTTACGGTCTGCACTACAAAGAAGTTATCAGCAGTGCTGTCAATTACCACATTTGTCGAACTAGGCTCGTATGAAGTATTGTCATTATATGCACCTACCATATATACTATATCAGTATTACTATCAACTATTCCTTCGCTAACCACATACAATATAAATGAATCATAAGTTACACGGTCAGCGTTGTAAATGTTTACTTGTATATTGCCATCTACAATATCGGTAGAGTAGGTGTAACCAGTATAGTCTGTCATAAATCTTATATCTATTGATACATCCTCTAGTGATAAATTTAGCGGGATATTAATAGATAATTTGGATTTATTTAACGCCACGTTTTGATTTTCAAAAAGTGAGTTAACTATTATTTGGTTTATATAATTAATAGGATGTATCGCAGACGTTTTAACAATTCCTATTTCACCACTTATACTATATGTATTTTCAAAAACGACTGTAAAATATGTTATATTTTGAATTAAAGAGATGTTTTGAGCATTAACTTCATTATTTCCGTAAAATATTTTGAAATTATTTCCTAAAATATTTACCACGGAATCCGTGTAATTGACAATAGATATAGTACCCAAATAGTCATCTAATGTCCATTCATATGTAGCACCATAAGAATCTTGTACAAGTAAATCAACTACATTGATATGAACTCTCAATACTTTTTCTTCTATCACTACACTTTCATCAAATACCTTAATGGTAAAATCATTATAACCTATCTTTAAATCACTAAAGTCTGTCTCTACGTTATTCGAATAAATTTTGTAAGTATATCCGTCTACAACTTCCACCACAAGATCTTTCATTAAAATATTTGTATCCAAAGAATAGTAGCCAGTGCTTTGTAGCTCAGCGTAATTTTTATAATCGCCCGTGGTAGCATATATACCTTCAATAAAACTTGGCTTATACAAAGAGATGCTAATAGTTTGCACAAAATTACTATTTTGGTCGAAAAGGTAAATATTTACATGGTTGCTATTTACATCAAACATTTGAGTATAGATAGCACCAGAAGTATATTCATTTTCAGAGATAGTTGCTCTGTAGAGCGAGCCATCATAATCAAAGCTTATGGTAAACTCAGTATTATACTCCAAAAACACATCTAAGGTTATTGTATAATCATCAATTATGTATTCAGTGTTATTTATCATTACGCTTGAAATAGGCAACTGTTCTACAATAATACAAGCATCAAATTCGTAGGTTAGTCCATTATAAGTGTATTTACCAATTAAGTTATTTTCACCTATGATAAGCTCATTAACTAAATTATTGTAAGTATTATAATACCTTAAAAAGTCTTGAGTCTTATAGTCACATTGTCTACTATAAGTGCTTATAGCTACTTTATCAGACAACCATACAGCATTCTCAAACATTGTCTCACAGGTAAACTGTAAGTCAATTACAATGGTTAATGTCTCAACTGTTTCATTTCCATTTCGGATACTCACATTGAATATATTTTCGCCAAGCTCCCAGTTTTGAGTAGCCTTTGTAACGCTCACATCATAACTGGTTTCTCCGCTAAAGCTTACCTCAAAATCCGCAGAACTAATTAACCCATCAACTTGTGCATAATAAATATTTGTATTCAACTCTGTTAGCGTTTTTGTAAGCACTTCTTCATCTACCATATACTCAATGTTTACTTCATCAATAACACTATTTTCTGTTATAGTCAAATAAATAGTTTGTATGGTATATTCAGTACTTGCTAGGTTACACACAATTTCTATTGTGTAAGTCTGACCTATTTCGAATTCTTTTGTTACATAATTTAACGTCTGAACTTTTCCGTCTAATTTCCAACTATATCCGTTATACGTATTCCAATCCAACTCTACACTCATAGGGCTATCAATTTGCCCATTTTTGTAAGCAATATAGTTAACGTCCTCTTGCGGGTAGCTACGGTTGTTATTAATTGCTATATAATTGATAGGAGATACCTTGCTAATAGTAAAATAGTATGTTCTGCTTACATTATTTACAATAATATCAAAATTAATTGTAGTGGTTTCATTATAAATAATAGTGGAGTAGTCATAATCAATTATGCTATACTCGTTAGCTAATTCTACATCTATTTCAAATATTGCACCATTTAAGTACACCATAGAATAGTTGGTTTGACCATCAACGTATTCAAAGTTATATGAGTGACCATCATCTGAAGTTACCGTGATAGTGTCAAATACTAAATAAGTATCTAATTGCTCCGCCGAAATAGGAGAGACAACTACTTCATAAGATTGTTGAAATCCTCCAGCGTATACTATTATTTTATAAGTACCAGCTGTAGTCGCTATATAATCAGAACTATCAACATTATATTCTTCTACGTCTTGCAATTCGCTATTGGACATAACATACTGAACTATCAAACCTTCACTTGTAAATGTTTCTCCCCACGCAAATATTGTCTTAGCTGATTGTGTATCAATAACCAAATCTACAACATCTGGAGCAGGAGGCTTGACAGTAACCTCATAAGTCTTTGAAAACGATGTACCATTCAAAGAAACAATTATTGTGTAAGTATCAGCAATATTCGCGTTATAATCACCATAATCTACACTATACTCATTTACTTCCGCCACCACAGGGTCGCCATAGCTCATTATTTTATTAACTATTAAGCCATCCGCACTAAAATCTTGTCCATTCTCAAAAGTTAATTGTACATTACTAAGATCAAGCGTTATATCTGTAACGTCAGCTGGTTCTCTGTCTTTTACCACAACTACATAGCCACTTGTAAAGAAAGTACCTCTTAAATTTACATTTATGTTATACATTCCAGATATCTCAGCATTATACTCACTTGCATCTACTATATACTCGCTCTCATCAGCAACAACTGGCTCGCCAAAACTTTGAATTTTTTCAACTATTAATCCAGCACTGCTAAAAGCTTCACCCCACTCAAACTCAGTCTTTACATCGGTAGTATCTAGCGTAATGCCGGTAACTATTGTTTGATTTAATACCGTCACATTATAACTAGCACTATGTGGCGTACCGTTAAGGCGTACGGTAATCTCGTACGTATTAGCTACAGTAGAATTAAATGTATCATAATCTATAGTATAAGCATCCGCACTGACTAATTCATCAGGAGCGTCCCCTTGAAAAGTCCTATACACCCTAATACCGCTAGCGCTAAAAGTTTCGCCTAGCATATAACTTGTTTTTGCATTAGTTGTATCTAGCCTTATGCCTGTGATAATTGGCTCTAATACCTCTACCGTATATGTTTTGTTTAACTCTGCATTAGCTAAAAATACAACGTTGATGATATATTCCCCAGGAGTAGTAGCACTGTAATTTCCTTCGTCTATTCTGTACTCGTTAGGCTCAGCTAATACTTCACTGCCATAACTCATAATTTTGTACACCATCAGTTCGCTACTATCAAACATTTCCCCATAATCAAATTCTAGTTGGACATTACTTATATCCAATCTAATATCCGTTACAGTAGCTGGTGCACGTGGATTGACTGTTACATTATAACTATCCATTGCTGGGACAATAAGTGATGAATCATTCAAGATAATTAGTATTATATAATCACCAGCAACTTCAGCATTATAACTCTGACTATTCAAAGTGTAATCAGTCGCCACTTCTTCTGTATCGTCATCATACACTTTGTACACTACAAGTCCCTCAGAGTTAAATGGTTCACCCCACTCAAATACAGTCTGTACATTTGTAGTATCTAGCCTAATATCTACTAAGTTTTTAGGTTTTGGCCTTACCGTCACGTCGTAAGATGTAGAAATGTTCGTGCCATTTAGTGTTATAGTGATAGGATAAGTCCCTGCAACATCTTTGTTATAAGCCGAAGTGTCTATAGTGTACTTTGATGAACTCAATAGCATCTCACTATCAGCAAACACAGCATACACCTTAAGACCAATTGAATTGAAATTACTTCCAAAAGCAAAACTTGTGTCCACCCCAGTTGTCTCCGCTCTTAGAGATGTCGCGGTAGCTAAGTCAGGGTTTACATAGACATTAAAGGTTGCCTTTCGTATTTGATATGTGATAGTTATGGTGTATTGTCCTGCAACCTGTTTATTAAACCCGCCTAAATCTACCTTATAGTCTTTTGCCTCAATTATCCTTTCGTCACCACCATTAAATATAGCCTTAACTATAAGCCCGCTTAAATCTAAATCTTGATTGTAATCTAATTCAGTCTCAACATTGGTCAAATCCAAAGAAATAGAACGTGCTTTTTCACCACAAGCACTGAGTCCAAAGCACGAAAAAGCAAAAATAAAGACCAAAGCTACCGAACATAAAATTTTTTTGTATCTCATATCCTTCTCCCTTTGTATAGTTCCCATCAAGCTATTAAATTATGTATATCTATACTTTACCATAAATTATCATAACTTACAATTAATTTTTAGGTTCAACTTCGCAAGATTTCAAGACAAATGAGCTTTAATTTGATATAATTAATTATAAAAATAAAGGAGTATTAATGATGATAAAACCAAATATTCTACAAAAAGGCGACAAGGTGGCCTTAATAAGTTTGAGCGGTGGACTTGGTGGCGAAGATTTATTCCGTCACAGAGTGGCGTTGGGTAAGAAAAGATTAGAGGAGGTCTTTGGTTTAGAGGTGGTTATCACACCAAATGCCTTGAAGGGGTGTGAGTACCTATCTTCTCATCCAGAGAGCAAAGCGGAAGATTTACATTGGGCTTTAAAAGATGACTCTATCAAAGCCATATTCAGCATAATTGGTGGCAATGATAGCGACAAAATAGTCCCTTATGTGAATGTGGATGAGATAACAAAACACCCAAAAATTTTTTGCGGATTTTCAGACAGCTCTGTTGTACATTTTTTATTTTATAAAGCGGGCGTTCAAAGCTTTTATGGACCATCGGTTATGTGTCAGTTCGCTGAAAATGTTAAAATGCACGACTATACAGTACAAGCCATCCAAAACGCCTTATTTAGTAATAAACCTTACGAAATCAAGTCAGCTGACAAATGGTGTGGTCATATGCTTGATTGGAGTAATGAAGCAAATGATAATATAATAAGACCTATGAATGAAGAAACTCACGGTATAGAGTTTTTGATGGGAGATGATACTCAAGGAGAACTGGTAGGTGGTTGTATAGATACATTCCCTAGGGTAAAAGAAGCTAAACTATTTGATAATGTGAATTGGGATAATAAGATTTTATTTATAGAGCCTAGCGACGAAACGCCTACGCCTGAGGAGTTTCTTGGTTATCTTGAGCTACTTAAAAATATGGATGTATTTTCAAAAATAAATGGCATCATAGTCGGTAAACCAAAATTTGAAAAATATTACAATGAGTACAAGCAAACTCTTATTAAGTTTTTGAATGACAACAATTATAATTTAACGGTCGTTTACAATGTGAATTTTGGACACGAAGACCCTATAACCATTTTACCTTACGGTGCTAAGCTTACAATCGACACAAAAAATAAAAAAATATTGGTAAATATTAACTAATTTACAATATTTTATAAAATCTCGACTATTCCTGTTGCTTTAAAGGTCAATTTTAAAAATATTATTTATACCCTACGGTTGACTATTTTTTGACTTTTTGATAAACTAGATGTATAGCCTGTTTAGGAGTGAGTATGTGTAGGAGAGTCCTTTTTTATCTAATTGTTTTTGCTGGAGTCGCTTATGCTTTTTATTATTTTGCACTTAAGGATGCTTTTTAATGAAAAGAATAGGTTGCTCAAGCGGTTGTAAACAAAATTTTTGGGTTTTGTTTGTTTTGTTTATATTCTTTATAGCCGGTATTATACCTGTTTTTATCCAGTTCGGTGATCTTGCATCAAAACTTACTCAGGTAGATGAAAGCGAAGTTTTTATCACTCCTATCACAGAACAAGATACGTCATCTTTATTGGACAAACTAAACACCTGCGGACTTACTGACCTAAGTGCAAATCTAAATGAGGATACCTACACAAACAACACTCAAACTCTTACACAAGATTTGGTTCTGACTGGTAATGAACTCGGTGCAATGCTTAATGATTTGATTTTTAACGATGCTATTTATATTGGTGAATTAAATATTAATACAAATGAAATAATCAACCTTGAATTGAAGCTCAGAATTGATGCTTCACAGCTTTTAAACAATACAATTTTACAGAATCTGATTTTATATTGTAATATCAGCTTGGATATTGAAAAAATTGAAGATAAATTTAATGCTACCAAATTAGAATCTTACATATATGGATACGATGAAGAAACCAACGATGTATTAGACGTTACCGAACAATCTCAAGATATTTTAGCATTTTTTAATGGCACTGAAGAGTTTAAAGGGCTTGCGGAAACAATAGGGGCAAGTAGTATTGATTTTGAAAATGGTGTATTTATTGCAAGATGCGTACCAGCTTCTAGTCTATAATTTGTATAGTATTAGCAAAGGATAATACAAAAAACTAGTTAACGCTCCTAATGTTTTAACTGTCGCTTTGCTCCATATTTGCTCCATAATGGTTCCTCAATTTATTCATTATTTTTTTACAACTTAATAACTTTTATTTTGCGCTCAAGCGCTCGTGGACATCACAATGGTCTTCGGAACCTGCTCGTCTTGGCTACCGTTTTCGCTCCGTTGACTTCGTCTACTTGCACTCTTTGGTAGCCGTCTCGCTTCCCCTTAAAATTTCCAATTTTTTGGGGTCCCCTTTGCTCCATAATGGTTCCTCCATTAAAACATTATTTTTTACAACTTAATAACTTTTATTTTGCGCTCATAGTGAAGTGGATATCACAATGGTCTTCGGAACCATTATGGAGGGTTCGAGTCCTTCTGGGCGCGCCAATAGCCTTATTTGTAAGCATTCTAGCAGTTACGGAGCCATTTAGGCGAAAACCAAGCAAGTCACTTTTTGACTTGCTTCTTTTTTCATTTTCTGGCGTTTTTATTTTGACAAAAAATAACCCCTAAAAATGAATATTTTTGGGCTAGGGGTTGGAATTTTTAATGAAGTAGTTCTCCACAAATCTTACCATCAATGCATTTGCTTGAGAGTATCCCATACTTAGACCTCTTCATTTTGGGTTCCATTTCAATGCGTGTAGACACCAAAGTTTGAATATATTACATCTTCAACTTAAGAAGCCTATTCATAAGCTAATGATATTGTTTTACTACTAGTTTTAAATATGAATATTAATCAATTCTAGTATAGTATGCTGTTTTTCGGTCACCATATTTTTTGATTAAACCTTGGTCTAATAATTCTTTCAAACACCTTTCAATTGTTGTTTCTGATAGTGTAGGGCATAGAGAAAGAATTTCAGATTTTGTAAACTTGCCTATTCTTGTTTTGATGATATCTTGAACTTGGAAAATGGCTTTTGATTTCTTTTCAATTAAAATATTCACACTTGTTTCAAAATCTCTATATGCTCTCAAAATTACCGACAACATATATTTAATAAATTCTGTTGGATTGTTATTGTTATCCATCCAACCAGTAGAACTTAATTGCAACGCATCATAGTAGTCGGTTTTAGTTTCTTCAATTATTTTTTCAATAGAAATAAATTTACCCACATTATAACCAAATTTGTATAATAACAATAGAGTTAATAGCCTACTCATTCTTCCATTCCCATCATTGAAAGGATGAATGCATAAAAAGTCCAAAATAAAAATAGGAATTAAAATTAACATATCAACATCACACTTACTTGAAGCAATATTAAACTCTTGACATAATCTTTCTACAGCTTCAGGAGTTTCAAACGGCTCTATTGGCTGAAATCTAATGAAAGAACTCCCATCTGCTCTAGTTTCAGAAATGTAATTTTGAGCATTTTTATATTTTCCCCCAATAGATTTTTCAGAATATTTATATAAAGATCCATGAAGTTGCAAAATATAAGAACTTTTGACAGGAATAAACTCATAGTTTTCATGAATTGTATTAAGCACATCTCTATACCCAAGAATCTCTTTTTCATCTCTTGTTTTGGGTATTGCCTTATTTTTACAAATTTGCTTAATTCTTGTAGCAGTGGTAACGATACCCTCTATTTTATTTGAAGCTTCAGTGCTTTGGATTTTGGCAATTTCTACAAGTTTATTTATCTTTGCTTTGTTTTTTAATTCAATATTAGATAACTTGCCCCTAAACTCGTGAATTTGAGAAATATAGCCCAAAATCTCGTTATCCCAAGTAATATCTTTATATTGTGAATAATTAAAGATTCTCATATTCAGCCTCCTACTTTATTGCATCATTTTAACACGCTTGATGCAATAAATCAAGGATTTTCACCGGCTTTATTGCATTATTTAGTTTTTTTGATTCAATAAATATAACAACGAAACACTTTTAAATCAAATTTTAGAAAAAGGAGCCCAAAAAGCGACATTAGTCGCAAAAGATACACTAAGCATAACAACAAAAGCACTTGGCTTAGATTAATACATTCAAACACTTTTACAACAAGCATAGTTGCCATTTTATGATTTTCTTCAATAAAGAAAATTCAAATATCATAATTATTAACTAAAAAAATAGCTCATTTTGTAGTGTTGATATAATATACTGCGATTTATTAGTCGCTGTTTTTTATTTGACTAAAAAAATATTTCATACAACATATTGAGTAAATAAAAATAAATATAAAAAATTAAATGTATATGTAAACAACTTGTCACGACAATAAAAAACGTATAATAAATCAAATGTTAGCTACTGAAAAAAGCCATCTAGTTAGATGGCCTAATAACTAATTAAGCATTTTCCCAAGTTTATTCATCATATCTGTTTTGTATGATAAAAGTGAATGCGTATATCTTTGAAGTGTAATTGTGGGATTTTTGTGTCCCATAATTTCCGCAAGACTCTTAACATCAATTCCAACCTCAACCGCACGTGTTGCGAAAGTATGACGAAGTGAATGAAAATTTTTGTAGGGAATATTAAGTTTTTTTAGAATCCTTTTATAAGTCTTTTGATAAGACCTTGTATCAACTACTGTATTTTTGTTTGTTGAGATAATATGCTCATAATTAGAGTTCTTTTTTAACTCTTTAAGTTTTACAAGCAAGGTTTTTGAAAGTGGTATGACACGAATTGAAGATTTTGTTTTTGGTTTGTCTATTATTGTATGCCACGTACCATTTTGCTTATAGCGGTATGCTTCTTTTTCAACTTTCATTAATCCATTTGCAAAATCTATGTCTGCCCAAGTAAGTGCAAGAAGCTCACCAATACGAAGTCCAGTGTAAAGACATAACACAATTCCAAAATGATTAGATTTTTTAGAGTTTAAGCAGTATTGCTCAATTTTTTGTTGTTCTTGCTTTTCAAATGCATTAACTGGCTTCTCGGTTGGCGTGGGTAATTTAATTTTATGTGAATATTCCTTTTCAATAATTTCTAGTGAGACAGCCATAGTAAGTGCGCCTTTAATGATATTAGCAATAGCAATGACAGAGTTGTTTGCAAGTGGCTTACCAGTTTTTAGATTTCCCTTTTCGAGTTTGTACAAAATAAAATCTTGCAAAACACTAGCAGAAAGCTCGCTTAATTCTAATTCTCCAAGTTGTGGATTTATGTGCTTTTCAATATTATATTTGTATCTATCAAATGTTCTAAGTTTCACCGTATGTTTGACATACTTATTAAGCCATATATCAAACCATTCTTTAGTTTTCATAGTATAAAATTCCTCCTTATGACATTATAACTTTTTATAGTCACTCCCTACAATGTTAAAAAGCATAAAATCATAAATTTCTAGAGTGTATTAAATACTAGAAAATTTAAAAAACGACCATAAATTGTTATAATAAACGGTCTTATAAGAGTATTATATCACATTATAATTAAAATTTTTATTAAATTTTACAACTTTTTATAGTTAAGTTGTATCTATTTTTTATATATTGTATTTTTTTACTAGTATTATTGGATATACTTAGGATATAGATTATAACAATATTCGGCCATTTTTGGGAGAGTAAAAATGACCACAAATATATCCAAAGAAAAAAGAGAAATACTTATTAATAAAATTAAACAAATAAAACAATTTTTAGTTTCGTGTCCGCAAGACGAAAATACTTCTAATTTATTACTATTTATTGCAGATATTGAAAAAGAGATAAAAAGTAAAAAATATGGCCTTGTTTTTGAAGAGCATGAAGAAGAAATTGATAAAGTACTAAAAAATAATGTTCCAGTTTTAAAAGAACAAAAAAATCTATTTATAGACAACGGTGGACAAGTCAATTTTTTAATTGAAGGAGATAATCTAGCCTCCCTTAAACTTCTCGAAAAAACACATAAAGGTAAAATAGACCTAATTTACATTGATCCACCATATAATACTGGAAATAAAGATTTTATTTATGATGATGTATTTGTTGATGATGTTGATACATTTAAACATAGTAAATGGCTTTCTTTTATGTATTCAAGATTAAAATTAGCAAAAAAATTACTAAAAAACAATGGCAGTATTTTTATTTCTATTGATGATAAAGAATATTCTAATTTAAAATTATTATGTGATAGTATTTGGGATTCATCAAATTATATCGGAACATTTATAAGAAAAACCGTTACTCAAAGAGCAATGGCTAAATTCTTTAATACTCAGCATGAATATTGTTTAGTCTATTGTAACAATAAAAAACTTTTTCCTTTAGTAGGTAAACAAAAAGATTTAAGCAATTATAAAAATCCAGACAATGATCAAAATGGTGATTGGAAATCTTCAGATCCAACAATGAAAGGATCAACTTTATGTTATAAAATAATAAATCCGTATACAAATAAAGTTGATATTCCACCCACTGGTAGAGGCTGGGCATTTACTGAAGAAAAATTCAAGGAATTAGTTAAAAACGGAAAAATTATTTTTAAAGAAAAGCACAATTCTAATGAACGCGGATTTATATATAAGTCATACAAAAAAAATCTACGCTCGCTTAATTTATTATTAAATTCTTTAGAATTTTGTGATAATAAATATTTAAATCAAGCCTCATCCAAAGAAATTATAGAAATTTTTAATACAAATAAATTTGATTATGCTAAGCCTACCATTTTTATAGAAGACCTTATATCCCAAAATATTAAAAAGGATTGTATTATTTTAGACTTTTTTGCTGGTTCTGGGACTACCGGACATGCTGTAATGAAACTTAATTCAGAAGATGGTGGCAATAGAAAATTTATACTTTGCACCAATAATGAAAATAACATTTGTAGAGATATAACCTATGAAAGAATTAAACGCGTGATAAAAAAAGAAAACTATCAAGCAAGTTTAAAATATATGAAAGTTGATTTTGTTGCTATCTCTGATAAACTTTATTATGAATATGCTGATGAACTTTTGAAGCACATTAAAGAACTTGTAGAACTTGAAAATGCAATTAATTTTGAAAAGAATATGGAAATTATCATAATACTTACTGAAAAGGATTTGGATGAATTTACTTTACATATTCCTAGTGAATGTAAAACAATTTATCTTGGGTTTAACGTTTTACCTACTGAAGAACAAGAAAATTTATTAAAAAGCTATAATATAAAGATTAACACAATACCTAATTATTATTATAGTGATTTGGAGAACTAATGATGAGATTAAAAAATTTTCAATTAAACGCTATTAAATCTCTACTTGAATGTATGGATAGTAGCATAAGAGATGTTATCTTAAAAAGTCCGACAGGTAGTGGTAAGACAATAATTCTTACTCATTTTATGAATGAATATTTAAAGAGTCATACTAAGAATGTTTTTATTTGGCTTACTCCCGGTAAAGGCAACTTGGAAGAACAAAGCAAAGAAAAAATGGATAAATATATTCACAACGCTCAAACAAAACTTCTCGTTGATATTATGACTAATGGATTTGAAGAAAATGACAGTTGTTTTATTAATTGGGAAAAACTCACAAAAAAAGGTAACAACGCCTTAAAAGAAAGCGAAAGAACAAACTTATTGGAATATATTGAAAAAGCATTTAATGATGGATTAAAATTTAAAATAATAATTGATGAAAGTCATCAAAACTTTACTGAAAAATCAGATGCAATTGTTCAATTGTTTCATACAGACAAAATTATAAGATGTTCTGCAACTCCTATTATAGACAAAAGAGCTAAGCTTATTGAAATCAAAGAAGAAGATGTTATTGCTGAAGGCTTAATTAAAAAATTGGTTGCAATTAACGAAAACTTCCCTCAAATGATAGAAACTGAAAATCAAACGTTTTATTTATTACAAAAAGCCATAAACAAAAGAAATGAAATCCAACGAACATACTCGGAGCTAAAGGTAGATGTTAATCCTCTTATAATTATTCAATTACCCAACAATTCTGATGCTCTGCTAGAGACAATCGAAACATTTTTTAATAGTTTGAATATTAATTATGAAAATAATTTGGCACTATGGCTTTCTGGCAGACATGAAAATTTAGAAAATATAGAAAATAATAACGCTAATCAGATAGCAATAATTATTAAACAAGCCGTTGCAACAGGTTGGGATTGTCCTAGAGCGCATATTTTAGTCAAACTTCGAGAAAATATGGATGAAACTTTTGAAATCCAAACTATTGGAAGAATAAGAAGAATGCCTGAAGCTAGACATTATGATAACGACCTTTTAGACACTTGCTATTTGTATACTTTTGATAGTAAATTTACTGAAGGTGTTAAAAATAGTCTAGGCAAAAATGCTCTTGATGCTAAAACAATATTTCTAAAAAACGACTTTAAGAAAGTATCTTTAATTAAAGAGCAAAGAACAATGGTTACAGACATAAGAGACCCAAGAAAAGCATTAAAATCAATTAATACTTATTTAAGAAATGAATATGAGTTGTCAGACAATAAATCAAAAAATAAAATTAAATTGCAATTAAATGGTTACACATTTTCTAGCAATATAATAAGACGTACTATTTCTGGAGATATTGCTGTATTTGACGAATTAAAAGATAACGTAAATCTTAACACAATTCAATTAACGGAAAAATTAAACACTCATACGCACGGGCGAGATTATCATAATAAGATCAGTAGAATTGGTCTAGAAATCGGACTTGAATATAATTTTATGAATACAATTATTGGCAAATTATTTGGAGAAAAGTTTCAAGACCGTAATAAGCTTTTAGACTTATCTACCCGTAACTTGTATGCATTCGTTATCAATAATTTTGATAAGCTAAAACAAGATGTAAAAAATGCAATGGCTATTGTTCTATCACAACTGGGTATGGATTTGAATGGAGTTTCGGAAAAGAAATTTAATATTCCTCATTCGAGTATGTTCACCTATGACAGTAAAAGTAAAATTCAGACAGAATGCGAAAACAATGTCTATCAAGGCTATTTACTTTCAGCCGAACCTCGCTCATCATCAGAGAAAAAGTTTGAAAAATTTTGTGAAAAATCAGATGCCGTTGATTGGTTTTACAAAAATGGAGACAGAGGTGACGAATATATGTCTATTGTATATTTAGATAATGCTAATAGACAAAAATTATTTTATCCAGATTATATACTGTCGGTTAATGGAGAAACGTGGATTATTGAAACAAAAGGAGGTTTTGACAGAACAGGACAAAGCGAAGATATAGACATATTTTCCAAAAAGAAATTTGAAGTATT
>CALVNN010000019.1 GCA_944349765.1 uncultured Clostridia bacterium
TTTTGTCACAAATTCAAAATTGTGAACGGATTGTGAACGAAACTATTAAATTTGATTGAATTTGGACTCAAAATATGATATAATTAATATGTTGTTGGTGGTTGTCGCCAGCAATAAAACGATTCCCGTTCTTGAGGAATTACCTTAAAGTTTCATAAAAATAGAGGCTATTTGCTTTAGCCTCTATTTTTTTCTTTTTATTTTAATTTGTGTAGCCTATTCGCTTTTTCCATTCTAGTATCTCTGCGTCTATCTCTTCCTGTGTTTTACCTGCTTGTCTTAGCTCTTCACGGTAGCTCTTTTCTGTGATAAACCAACAATAATTTGTTTACATAATGTTATAAACAACTCTAACCAGACTTTTAATTTCATTGCTTTTTAAATGATTACTTTAATTTTGAAACATATTCTATAATCGGTTGTATGTACTTTTCATCAGTCCAGTCACAACTTTTCCCTTGTGTTTCCATCAAAGCTTGCTCCCAAGGCTCAATAGTGTCGCTGTCTTTTTTGGCTACCATTTTCATAAGCATTTTACAAAGAGTCCTATGTATAAATGACATTTTATCTAAGTCCCATTTCCCACGGCCATAGAAAATCGGTAATGACAATATTTCACTTCTAAAGTTATCGTGTATTACTTTCTGAAATGTCTTCTCATCATATGGAGACGCCCCAATAAAAAATAATATTATTGTCTTATCTTTTATTTTATCATAGTTTTTATTTAAAAATTTTCTATAAGAGATACCAGAAGCATAAACCGAACCGCAAAAAACAATAACATCATAATCCTTGATATCTGAAATTTTTGTTTGTTTTATATCCTTACTTTCAAATCCACAATTACTCGCTATTTTGTCTGCATACCATTTACTGGCACCATATTTTGATTTGTATAATACAATCCCTTTCGTCATTTTACTTAACTTTCCCTTTTTAAGCTTAAGATAAAATAGTTGACCTTTAAAAATTAATTAAATGCCACATTTATAATTTACATCATAAATACAATCTTTATAATATAGCTTTAGGGGTCACTTCAGTTTACCTAACCTTCTTTATCAAAATGAGAGTCACAATAAGGGCAGTCGTATCCGCCACTAGATACTTTCAATACACCGCCACAGTTTGGACATTTATTAGCAACAATTTTTTTCTTTGGCGCCTCTTTTTGATTTGGCGTAAGCACCGAGCCATCAAATACATACCCTAAAATGTATTTGTTTTTTATACCGAGATAAATATGTGCTTTCACTTCGCCCTCACTCATTTGCAATTGACTCGCTATCTCGGCGACACTAGTTAAATGGTCTTCCATAACAGCATCAACGACATGTTTTAATGTGCGTTTATTGCTATAACCCACCCAAATCATAGGAGTACCATAAAAGCCAATCACAGTGCACGCTATACCGATCCCAAGCAAAGCCCAAATAGAATTAGTAGCCCCAACAATAATCAGCGGTATACCTACCACAAAAAGCAAACTTATTACAATTGCCCAAATTAATAATTTTTTAATATCTTTGTTGATGTTAGATGTTTTCATAATATATATTATATTATAAATTTTCCAAAAAATAAAGTAAAAATCTAATTTTGATATATAAATTTAGATGTTTATAGTTTTTTATAAGATATTTATTTACTGACGGGTATACAAAATACCATTTATACCATATCGTAAAATTAAATTTATCATTCACAAAGTTCTTGTATTATTTTAGCTGTGTCTTCATTAAATAATATTGTCTTGTCTTCTATCTCGTCTGGGCAAAAAGCATAATCTCTATTTATGCGGATTAACCTAGTATTAGATTCGCTATATGTCATTTGCTCAAACGGATACTTTATGATAGCTGGCGTATTGTATCCTATTTCTATTTCAATCAAAACAAGATTTTTACCTTTTGCTTTTTTCTACAAACTCTCTATAAAGCTTTGCGTGCTCATACCAGCCCTCATCTTGAACAAACTTCGTGTGCTTCACCTGCTACTATTGAGTGACAATTATGTCCTAGCATATGAGTGTACATTGTATTGATTTCTGGTATATATATATAAAATCCTTCTGCGGTATTGATTATATCAAACTCTATTTCACCAATAATATTTTTGCCATTTGTTAAGTAGTCTGTAGTTGTATGAATAGAAGCATCAAAACTATCTTTAAAAGTAGAGATAAATCCATCTATTAGTGCCTTTCCACCACCCATATGTCTATACTCATCAGCATGCTTTGTTGCATATTTTTTTGCTTTTGGTTGGAAACTAGCACCAGCTGAATTATAGGATAGCAGTACTCCTTCAACCTTTGCGTTAAGTGTATCTATATAGCTTTCAAGTTCTGTAATATTATCATAAAAGCAAGGACTCTCAATGACTACAATACGCCCATCTTTTTTCCACTAAAAAAACTTCATCATTCATAGGGTCATTGGTGCTATAGCAATGTAGCTTTATTGTACCAAAGTCATATAAATTTATTTCACCTTTGTTTAGTTTTATAGTTGTGTAATCTGTTTTTTTCATATAATACTCCTTTTTACTTGTAATCAACTTGACATTTTTGTTTGTAGATAGTATCATATCACATATACTTACTTTTTGTGTATACGCACCTTTTTGTAACCTAATTTACTTTTTGTAAGTATTGAATAGAAGTGTAATATGTTGATTACCAGAATGCCCTGTCGCCACAACTGTCGGACTCATAGGAAACAAATGGAGCCCTTTAATTTTAAGAAATCTATTAAAAGGTCCTCAAAGGTTTAAATATTTGCAATTTGGCATTGAAGGAATAAGCCCAAAGGTACTTACCGAAAATTTAAAACAATTAGAAGATGACGGAATAATTAAAAGGCAGGTTTTTGCTGAAGTAGCTTTACGTGTTGAATATTCACTTACCGAATTTGGCGAAAAAAACGCCCTCTTATGGACTCGCTTGCAAACTTTGGTAATGAGTGCAAACAATTTGTCAGAGAAAATAAAGACTAATGGTTTAAACAGATTATTAATTTATAAGACATTAATTTAGTCTTTTATTGGTGATACACTTTATTATAACACCAAATATACTAGTGGTGGACTCACAATAAATACAATGCATAATTTGAAGCTAATTTACAAATTTGACTTTTCTTATTTTTTTATGTTACAATATATGTGTTCGCAGAATAAATAAATACATAGGAGGTCTCCATGAAAGAAGGTTGGACTAACAGATGGAAAAAACTACTTATTTGGGTTAGTGGTTACTTAAGTATTATTGCTTTTGTAATAGTAGGCGGTTATTTTATTATCAAAGGTGAAGATGAGGAACTCAAAAAGACTGCAAAACTGGTCTTTATAGTTACCATTATTTTCACTGCAATCTCAGCGGTATTAGCTTTGTATAGTTCTATTTTAACACTTGCTGGAGCTAGCTATACGTCTACTGCTTACAATATATACGAATGGTTAACAAGTATCACATTGATTGCAAAAATCATAACCTTTGCTACTTTTGCCCTTTTAGCATTCTTTGGTAAAAATGAAAAAAGTGACCCAGAAGTTATAATTGAAGAAAGTAAATAAAATAAAGCTAGGTTAAAGTCTATCCCATTTAACACTAGTGTAATAATAAGACACTTTATTGTAATTTTGATAAAGTGTCTTTTTTTGTGAAATAAAAATGTATAAGATTTCCTATATCGGAAATAAATACACATAAAATATTTGACAAACTTCCGATAATGAAATATAATAGTAAAAGAATAAAGAGAGGTTGTGTAGATGAATTTTGTATCAGTTGCTGAAATTGCAAAGAAATGGAATGTATCAGACAGAATGGTTAGAAACTATTGCGCTCATGGAAGAATACCAGGTGCTTTTTTGACAGGTAAAACTTGGAATATACCTGCAGATGCAATAAAACCTGAAAGAGAAAGTAAAAAACAATTTAGTGAAAATAAATTATTAAACATATTGAAAGAACAAAAAGATATGAAGCTTAATGGTGGTATTTATCACAAAACCCAAATTGAGCTAACATATAACTCAAATCATATTGAGGGAAGTACTTTAACTCACGACCAAACAAGATATATTTTTGAAACAAATACCATTGGTGTAGAAAAGGGAACAATTAACGTTGATGATATTGTTGAAACTGCAAATCACTTTAAATGTGTTGATTATATAATTGACAATGCTTTAAAACCACTTTCAGAATCTATGATTAAAGAATTACATTTTATTCTTAAAAATGGCACAAGTGATAGCAGAAAAGATTGGTTTAATGTTGGGAATTATAAAAAATTACCAAATGAAGTAGGTGGAGAAGAAACTTGCCAACCTAAAAACGTAAAAGAAGAAATGAAAAAACTTTTATCTGCTTATAACGAAATCAAAGATAAAAGTTTTGAACAGATTATAGAATTTCATAAAAATTTTGAATCTATCCACCCTTTTCAAGATGGAAATGGTCGCGTTGGAAGACTTATAATGTTTAAAGAATGTTTAGCGAATAATATTGTTCCTTTTATTATAGATGAAGACCATAAATTATTTTACTATCGTGGGCTAAAAGAATGGGAAAATGAAAAAGGCTATTTAATAGATACATGTCTATCTTGCCAAGATAAATATAAGGCATGGTTGGAATATTTTAAGATTGAATACTAATAAAAAATTATTAAATAAAATTGATGAGTCTTAAATTCATTCTAACACAACTATTAAAAATTTTATTTTAGAAAAACCAACTAATATTTTAAGCCCTATGACTTAACTTTTACTCCTTTTTTTCTCTTAAATAACACTAATTTCAAAATTGCTAGGTCAACACCCAGCTTTTTTCTTTAGACTTTTTTGATATTGCTTCTCATTCACATCATAACTATAATCTATTAGACTATATACAAGTTCTTTAGCGACAGTTCCGTCAAGCAATATGGATATCCAATGTGCCTTACTAAAATGATACGCAGGATAAAATCCTTTTTCATTTAGTAAACTGCCTTGCATTAATGTGTCGCATTTCACCACTAAGATATCTACTTTTTCATCACCCTCAATACCTAGTTTACTTTTTTCTACATCCATTATGGCACCATACCATTTATTATTTGGATGTCTTAATATTTGGTAATTAGGGTACTTTATCCATTTATTTTCAGCTGTGGTATTGTAATTTTCTAACACGTATTTTATTACATCACTCCTTAATGCGCCTTGTTTTTGTTTCATTCTTTTCTCCTTTGTCTAAATAGGGACTTTTTTAATTTTTATTTTAGAGGCTTAACTTTCCAAAGTCAAGCACTTTGATACAGTAATTTATTAAAATTCATTTTGACTTTTTACCCAAATTATTATATTATAAAAATGAAAATAAAGCTGATAGAGGTGATTTATGGCAAAAAAGAAAAATGTTGTTCTTTTGGTAATCATAGCAATACTTGTCATTTCTGTTATAGCTGTTGTTACCTTACTTCCAAAAAGCAAAACCGACGACAAAATAAGCCTAATAGGTATAGGTGGTGGTGGAGCATTTTTTAATCCTCTGATAGACCCTAATAATAGTAACATTTATTATGTAACGAGTGATATGGGTGGCTTATATCACTCATACGACAAAGGTCAAACCTTTAATAGAAGTTATTGTAGAGGTGTATTGTCTAAGACATATGTAGCAGATGATAGTACATTATTTTGTGGGGGATATGGCTTGTATTCTAGTACCGACAATGGACAAACCTTAGACCTTATATACCCTCAAAATGTACAATACAGCGTCAGTAGATCTGGCTGGAATGAAAATTTGATGCTAGCAGAAGTATATTACAATGAGAACGAAACCACTTACGATAATGGATACATAAGAGATATTAAAGCCACAGAAGATAAAGTATATTTTGCGACTTTAAGCTGGTCAGATAGTCTTAAGATATTATCATGTGACTATGATGGTGATAATCTTACGCTTTTATATGAGGAGACTATCAGTGGCAAAAGCGTTAGTGCCACTCACTTACATGATAGCGTAGACTCTACAGCCAAATGGTGTACTGGTCAAAGATTTTCTAGTAGTGCCTCAACAACCACCGTTGAAGATTGGTTAGCTACATTATCTGTATAATCATAAATTAAAAGACAAAGAACGTATCAAAAAAAATACGTTCTTTTTTTAAGTCTCTTCCAGATTGATATAACGATTTTAAATGTTTTGTTATCACAACGAGTCTATAAACATTTAAACCTAAGGGTTCAACATAGTATTAGTAGTGCTTATGTAGATAAATTTAATATCCCAAATAACCCTTTCAAATAAACTTTCGTGGCAAAAATAGGCATTTTGAAAAATTATTCGTCCCAAAAATCGGCATTTTAAAAAAATATTCGTGGCAAAAATCGGCATTTTGATTGACTTTTTCTAAAGATTTAGTATATACTACAAATAGTTGTGTACACCTAAACATAAGGAGAAAAGTATGTTAAGAAGACAAATCGAAGATTATTTAATCAGTTGGAAAAATAGCAGTAATAAAAAATGCTTAATTATAAATGGTGCAAGACAAGTTGGTAAAACATATATAATTGAACATTTTGCAAAAGCAAACTATGAAAATTTTATAGAATTAAACTTTGTCGAAAATCCCTCATCCTGCAAAATATTTGACGGGGATTTAGACATACAAACTATACTATCAAATATTTCTCTTTATACATCATATAAAGCACCATTAATCCCTCACAAGACACTTATATTTTTTGATGAAATACAAGCCTGTCCTAAGGCACGAACCGCTTTAAAGTTTTTTGCATTAGACAAAAGGTTTGATGTGATAGCTTCTGGCTCTTTGCTTGGTCTAAATTATGAAAAAGTACCTTCTTATCCTACAGGTTACGTTGAATTTATTGAAATGCATCCGTTATCATTCAAAGAGTTTTTATGGGCTAATGGTATTAATGATGATATTTTATCTATAGTTAAAAATTGTTTTGACAAAAAAGAAAAAGTAAATGAAGCTATGAATTCTCGTCTACTTGAACTTTTTAAACAGTATATTGTAGTGGGGGGAATGCCTGAAGCTGTAAATTCTTTTGTCTCAGATCATAACTACGCAAGCGTGCTTAAAATACAAAAAAATATTTTAATTGATTATCAAAACGACATTGCCAAATATGCAGAATCTACAGAAAAAGTAAAAGCCCGAGCTTGTTTTAATAGCATTCCAGCTCAACTCACAAAAGAAAACAAAAAATTTATGTATAGTGTTGTTGAGAAAAATAGTAAAAGTAAAAAATACATTGGCAGTATAAATTGGCTAGTTGATGCTGGTATCACCACTATGTGTAAAAATATATCAGCTCTTGAACTACCATTAATTGCTTACGCTGACGATAATTATTTTAAATTATACATGGCAGACACAGGGCTATTAGTTGCAATGCTTGACGACGGCACTAATATTCAAATCATTGAAGGCAACCTAGGGATATACAAAGGTGCAATCTTTGAAAATGTTATCGCTCAAATATTATATACTAATGAAAACAAATTATATTTTTACACAAGAAACAATTCACTTGAACTTAATTTTGTATTATCAAAGAATGGACAGCTTATACCTCTGGAAGTCAAAGCAAACAACAATAAAGCAAAATCTCTATCAACTATTTTAAGCGAACATCCTGATATGTGTGGTATAAAATTTGTTAACGGCAATGTAGGGGTCAATAATAATTTGATTACTTTACCACTTTATATGGCAATGTTTTTATAATACTAAAAAGTAAAATTTTTTATTAATCTTATTTATATAGTATAAAAAATAACTATCTCTATTAAGATATTCCTTTTGTATACTAATAAGTTTAATAGATAAACTAAGTAATAGTTGTAATATCATTAATACTTGCAAAAACATATTTGGTATGATATAATTTGAGTTAATAAGATAGGATGGTAAGGTTGATATGGAAGAGGAAAAAGTAAAAGAACCACTTGTTGAAGACAACACCCCCTCTAAAACTAAATATAAGAGAATTGATGCGGAGGGTGGCTATATAAGTAACGAACAAGAAATTGACAATTATATTACCACACAGCATAACGAAATACGTAATAATTATTTATTAGGTAATTACAATAAAGATGGCGTGTATTATATAAGTGATGAAATATTAGAGGCACTAGTTAAATTGCCTAAGGTTAAACTAGCTAAGTACGAAAACACGCAATTTTTGACATCAACTGACACATTTGAATACAAAGGACTATTGCAGTTTTGCATAGTGACCAAGAAAAAAGACGGTAAAGCTAGTGGTACATTGAAATTATTAGAGCCTATTAATAAGATCAATGGTTATATACAAAACACAAATAGTTTTGTAGTGGCGTTTTATACAGACGACGATAATGAAGAGTTTAATTCAAAAATGGATAAAGCCTTCAATATCCACAATACAGATGATACAAAAGCTGAGGCTGGCGACGTACAAGCTATTATAAACCGTATATTGTTTTTAAGAAGTCAACAGCTGGCACTCGGTGATATGTTCTTTGAGGCGGAAAAAGAATATTACGAAAAAAGACTAGAAATATTACAACGACCAGAGTATGCTGATATTTTAAAAGCGTATCGTGATTTACTGGTAAAAGCGGGTGTATTTTTGGATGAAGATTCGCCTCAACATTACGCTATGCTTAACGAACTATTAGACCAGGCCATAGATATGGAGCTGAATAAACATCCAGAGCTAAAAGAAACTTATATGAACGCTATAAAAGATATTGACGCTAAACACAACGCAACTATACTGGATATAGAAGAGAAAAATGTAGATTTAGTAAATGAAAAAATGGAAGAATTAAGGAACGAAAAACCTGAAATGGTCAACGCTCCGAAGAAAAACAACGAAAAAGCTTCATCAAAAGGTAAGTCTAACAATAAGAAAAAGGGCGGAGGCAAAGAAGGGGGTGGCAAGTCTGGCGGAGGCAAGTCTGGTGGAGGCAAAAAAGGCTCAAAAGAAAATAAACATGGACCAAAAAAAGCAGATAAAAATGTCACACCTGACATAACGCACGAAACCGTAGAAAGCCAAATTCCAGAAAAAGAGCAAACCAAAGAGTATAAACCAGGTACTACATTTTCTGATTACAATAACTTAAATAAGCAAAAAGCACAATCTCAAGAAAATGAACAAACTATGCAAGAACAACATATTCAAAATGAAACTAATCTGGATAGTAATCCTAGTCAAAACATTGAATCTGAAATAAATAAAGAGCCTACCCAAAACAATGAAAATATTCAAAGTAATGAAAGTACCCAGAATAATGAAAATACGCAAAGTAATGAGAATACTCAAAGTAGTGAGAATACTCAAAGTAATGAGAATACTCAAAGTAATGAGAATACTCAGTATACTGAGTTCCGTCCTAGAAGAGAAGATAATGGTAGAGAAATGTAACATTGAGGTAATGATTTAATGGATATTCAAGAAAAATGGCAAGAGGTATTGGATGACCTCATAAACCAAGTCACAGCTATAAGTTATGATATGTTTATAAAGAAGCTAATACCTATTGAGATAAAAGACGGAAAACTTTATTTGAAAGCTGGCAACTCTATGACCAAACAAATAGTCAATAATAGTTATTCGTTTTTGATAAGTGAAGCGTTGGAACAACATTTTGGGTTAGACGAGTTTGAGATATTGGACCCTGCGGAATACGAAGATTATATCAAAGTATATGAGGACAAACTAAAGACACAAGAAAAGAAACCCAACCCATTTAATCCAAAATATACTTTTGAAAATTTTGTCGTAGGTAAAAGCAATCAGTTTGTATATTCGGCTGTAAGATCAGTGGCAGAAAGTCCTGGCACTAGATTTAATCCGCTTTTTATACATGGTGGAGTGGGACTAGGTAAGACACACTTACTACACGCAATAGGAAATTATATCCTAGAGCATTCACCTAACTTAAAGGTGTTGTATGTAACGTGTGAAAAATTTACCAACGACTATCTAGAGACTCTGCAAGATAGTTCAAAGAAAATTGGTCAATTCAGAGAAAAATATCGTAATGTAGATGTACTTATGGTAGATGATATACAGTTTATTAGTGCTAAAAAAGCTACTCAAGAAGAATTTTTCCATACATTTAATGACTTGTATCAAAATAACAAACAAATAATCATATCATCAGATAGGCCACCTAAGGAAATATCTACTTTGGAAGAACGTTTGGTTAGTAGGTTTAGTATGGGGCTTATTCAAGATATCCAACAACCTGACTTTGAGACTCGTTATGTTATTCTTCAAAAGAAAGCCCAAATGGAAAATATTAGCATAGATAATGAGGCAATGGCGTACATAGCTGAAAACGTTGTTACCAACATTCGTGAGCTTGAAGGCGTTTTAAGCAAGACTAGTTTTTTGACTCAACTTTTGGGTCGAAATCGTTCTACAGTCGAAGATGCTAAAGAAGCTTTAAAAAATGTAGCTATAGAGGACAAGTCTAGACTAACCGTCGAAAAAATCATAAGCGAAGTGTGTGTTTATTATAATTTGACTAGAGAGGATATAATTGGTAGCAAGCGTAACAAAGAGATAGCTGACGCTAGACATATTTGCATCTATCTAATATCAGAGCTACTAAATATGCCACTAGCTACTATAGGTAGAGAAATATTTGGACGTGACCATACTACAATTATGCACGCTAGAAATAAGATAACAGATAGTCTAGGAGTGAATGAAAGAATCACTCAAGATGTAAATAATTTAAAACAAAAATTACAATAGTCATTGACTTTTTCATCAATTTATTGTAAAATAGCACGTCAAAAGAATAAAACACAAAAAATATAATATAAATAAAAAAGCCAAATAATATGGTTTTTTTGTTTAATAGGAGTAAATTGAATGACGAATAGTGAATATGTAATAACAAAAAAAGGTCTAAAAGAACTTGAAGATAGATTAAACTACCTTAAGACCACAGCTAGACAACAAGCTAGCAAAGAGGTAGGTATTGCTAGAGCTTATGGTGATTTAAGCGAAAATGCAGAATATAGCGATGCAAAAGACAAACAAGGTATGATTGAAGCCGAAATAAAAGAGATTGAAGAAAAAATAAGAAAAGCAGAAGTTATAGACGAAAGCAACTTACCTACAGATGTTGTAGTTGTAGGTGCTAAAGTGAAGCTTTACGACGTTGAATACGACGAAGAGGTAGTATATCAAATAGTTGGTACTAGTGAAAACGATCCATTAAATGGTCTAATTAGCAATGTATCACCTGTAGGTGCCGCAATACTTGGTCATAAACTAGGTGAGAGTGTAGAAGTCCAAACTCCAAACGGTGTCAATACATTTAAGATCTTAGAAATAATAAAATAGTAAATAATTTTTTTTAAAAAAGTCCTTTGATGAAAGGACTTTTTTGTGAGTATCTTTGATTTAGTTTGATTTGTTTTTATAATATTAGAAAGATAACTAAAGCTTCACTTTAATATTATAAACAATTACTACTTGCTATTTTCTTGTTTGCTTAGCGGTATAGCTAATAGTTTCTATATCATAATGACCGTTAGTTTGTATCACAAATTAGATAAAATTAGGAATTTTTTGTATATTTTTTGCTAATTTCAAATTTTTGATTGCAATTTTTCATACAATATATTATCTTTTATTTATACAACAATCTAATTACAAGGAGTATTTATGTCGTTACCTTTGGTTGTTGTACTTATTATAATAGGTTTTGTATTATTGGTATTTGGCGGAAATCTTATGGTAGATGCTTGCTTAAGATTCAGCAAGAATACTGGTATAAGCAAAGCGTTGGTTGGTGCTACGCTTGTGAGTATTATTACCACACTACCAGAATTTTTAGTATCAGTATTCTCCACCGGACAAGGTGCTACCGAACTTGCTGTTGGCAATGTTATGGGGTCATTATTATTTAACTTCTTTATTATAATAGGTATAATGCTATTATTTAGTAAGCAATTAAAGACGCCTACCGAATTTATATCTAAGATATCAATAGCCCTTTTGAGTCTGATAGTACTTTTAATCTTCGGATTAGACAAGCAAATTACATTAGCTGAAGGATTAATTTTTTTATTTATATTTATTTACTTTATGGTCACTCAATACTTATCAGCCAAAAAAGAAACGTTTGAAACGCCCGAGGTGAATAAATCTTATAAGCCTTGGGGAGACTTAGCGGTTGCGGTATTTGGTGCCATTCTTATAGTAATTGGCGCAAGATTAGTAGTGGATAATGGTATATCTTTGGGTGAACTACTAAATATACCTGAGCATATTGTGGGTGTTACTATTATAGCTATAGGTACAAGCCTACCAGAACTTGTCACTTGTATAATAAGTATACGTAAAAAAGCTATAGCATTATCTATAGGTAATATATTAGGTACACTAACTATGAATATTACATTGCTTATGGGAACTAATGCTTTACTAACTGGTGGTATGCTTTATATAAGTGATAGTGTAGCATATCTTACTATCCCGCTATTGACAATGGGAATGGTAATATTTGGACTGCCACTTGCTATCAAAAAACGCTTTTACGTATGGCAAGGCATTGTATTTTTGTTGTGTGCTACCGGATACTACTTATTCACTTTATTATAAAAAAGTTTAAATTCAATAAAAAAACACGATTTTTAGCTTAAAAACCGCTAAATTTCGTGTTTTTTTGTTTTTTTATGCCAATTTTACTGGTAATACTAGATAGAAATATTCATCTCCCTCAACTGGAGTCACTGCACAAGGCGAGTAAGGTGAGTTAAGATTAATCTTAATAAAATCATCTTGTAAGGTCTTTAGTATATCCATAAAATATCTAGAATTAAAAGCTACTACTATATCAGCACCAGTTAAATTCACTGGGATATTTTCTTTGATATTACCTATTTCAGAATTGGATGTAATAAGGATATTATTTTCTTTTACATCAAACTTAACTATGTTATTCTTATCTACACGAGCAAGTAATGATGCACGCTCTAGAGTATTTTCAAACTGCATATGATTTATTACAGCTGTAGTAGCAAATTCATTTGGGATAAGATGTTTATAATTAATAAATTCACCTTCAATCAATCTAGTCAATATTTCTACACCGTCTAACTTAATCATTAAGAAATTCTTTT
Organism: uncultured Clostridia bacterium; assembly: GCA_944349765.1. Classification (GTDB taxonomy): domain Bacteria; phylum Bacillota; class Clostridia; order Christensenellales; family UBA1242; genus CALVNN01. Next base: position 13,182 of record CALVNN010000019.1, read on the forward strand.
GTAAGATAACCTTGACTACGTCATCAGTGTCGTTAACGAGTTTTGATATTTCACTCAAACTTCTACTAGGTATAATAATAGAAAATGGCTCATAATTACCTATTAATTTTTTATCACACTTTGCCATTCTATAACCATCTAATGCTACAGAAGTAAGCTTGTCCCCATTAACTTCAAATAATACGCCTTTAAGTATTGGTCTATTGTCATTCAAAGCTACAGCAAATATAGTCTTATTTATGATATCTTTCAAATCTTTTTGTCTTATTTCAAAATATTTTTCGGTCTCAATCTCCTTAAATGTAGGAAATTCATCTGCTTTGTAACATTGAACATAGCCTTCACTATCCGTATAGATTATCCTGATTAAGTTACTGTCTGTAAGCTCTAACACTATTTGCTCACTTGTGAGCTTCCTTAGATAATTGCTAAAGAAACTACCAGGCACTACAGTCTCTCCTGGTTCGTGTACCTCAGCTTTTATCTTTTTTACTATGCTAAGTTCTAGGTCTGTAGCAGATAACTCCAAATAATCCTCAAAGGCCTTTAACTTAACACCCTCTAGAATAGGATTGGTAGTCTTATTCGCTGTAGCTCTAAGAACGGTAGCTACAGCTTCAGATAAATCTAACCCATCACAAATTACTCTCATTAATTAAACACTCCTTAAACTTTTGATTGTAAATATTATATCATATTTAATAAGTTTAATCAATGCTAATTTTAATAAAACCTTGAGTAAAATAAGCCTAAAAAAATTAGATTTTATTTTAAATCAATTTATTATATATATAATTATATTATTATAATTATTAACATATATCCTTATATATATATTATCTTTATATATAATATATCCTTATATATAATATATCCTTATATATATAATGTAATGTTGAAAATATAGCGAATTAACTTGCTAATGCAAAAATACCACTTTTGAATAAACATCAGTTACTGTCAAAAGTGGTTTACGAATCTATGTGTAATAATTTTCGTTTAAATGGATAAAAATATTTTTTTAAAAAAAACATAAAAAGTACAACAAAACGCTTGACAAGCTGTTAAAAAAACTAAAAAATAGTGTTTTTTATTACTTTTTCTTCAAAAAAACACTATAAAAACACTTTTTTCTTGTTATGTTTTTATTTTTTTTAATTTATTTAAAATTTTTTTTAAAAAAAATTAAATTTCTATTGCTTATTACCTTTGAAAAAGTTATAATAGTATCAATATTTTGCTTTAAGTAATTGAAGTATTTTATATTATCTGAAGTTTTGTCTGAACGCACACGAAGCAAAGCGAGTGTATATTCAAGCAAAACTGATGGTTATTCAAACCGTGATGCCACAATTTAAAAGTGGAATTGCATTTAGCAATATTAAAATTTGACTTGTTTAAATTTTAATATCACATTGTTTATATTATCGGAAGTTTTGTCTACAAGCGCCGAAGACATTTGTAAGCAAAACTGATGGTAATTCAAACTGTGATGGCGGGCGAAGAACGCAAAATTCGTTAGAATTTATTAAAATTTTACATTAATAAAATTTTAACATCACATTGTTTATATTATCGGAAGATGTCGTCAAGCGGGGCGGAGCCACATTTGACAGCAGCTGATGTTAATTCAAGTTGTGATGCCGTGCGTCAGCACGTTAATTCGCCAGAATTTCTAAAATTTAATGTCAATTAAATTTTAGCATCACATAATTATATTATTTTAAAAGGGAGTTCTTTTAAATGTCCAAAACTAAACAAGACTATTTGGATGAAAAAGTTAAACTCGCTTACCATTATAGTGAACAAAATCGTTTTTTTAGAAAGGTGAGAGGTATTGTTATCAAAGGAGATAAGGTGCTTTTACTCTCCCTTAATAGAAACGAACGCAGTCGCTATAGCTTGCCCGGTGGAGGCATTGATGAAGGTGAAAACTTAAAACAAGCTGTAAAGCGTGAAGTTTTTGAAGAAACTGGTGCAAGGGTAAAACCTATAAAACTTATTAGCAAGTCTTTCTATACCATTCCTATGATGTGTGATGGTAAAAAATTCTTTTCAAGAAGGGTAGAATTTTTTTATATTTGTAAATTTTTGTATTATGAACACGTCGATCATCTAGGTTTGGAAGGTGAGTTTGATGATAAAGTTAAAGTGGTGGAGTTGGATTATAGTGCTTTAAATAAAACAAAATTAAAGCCAGCTGTGGTGAAGACCATTATTGAATACGTAAACTCATCCCCAGCATTCAAACCAAATAGTAAAAGTGTAAGAAAAGCTTAAAATTTTAAGCTTTTTTTTCTTTTCCATTGATATTTGAATCTAAATTTTTTTAGTTTTCTTTTTTAATTTTTTGTGTTATCACAAAAAATTTTTTTTGTCAATAAATTTTTAAGGGTAAAAAGTAAGATCTTAAAAGTTAGCTTTTGAATATTTCGTCCTAGCTTCTAAAGGGAGTTTATTAATTTATTTTTTTGATCTAAGTTTTAGTATCTTATGAGTAAAAATTTCATTCCCCTTGAATATTTTTTTTTAGCTCAGAATAAAAAACAAAACAACTGTCCCCTTTTAGACTACTATGGCAGTATAGTCAAAAACTACAAGATGAGATAGTAAACTCACAAATTTAGTTTTATAACAGCAAACCACCTTGATAAGTCAAGCATCATAATTTAAATAATTCATCAGTTGCTGTCAAATATGTTTACGCCTTGACGTTGCGACAACTCGTGATAATATAATTATGTGATGCTAAAATTTTATTGACATTAAATTTTAGAAATTCTGGCGAATTAACGTGCTGACGCACGGCATCACAACTTGAATAACCATCAGCTGCTGTCAAATGTGGCTCCGCCCCGCTTGACGACATCTTCCGATAATATAATTATGTGATGTTAAAATTTTATTGATGTAAAATTTTAATAAATTCTAACGAATTTTGCGTTCTTCGCCCGCCATCACAGTTTGAATTAACATCAATTTTGCTTACAAATGTCTTCGACGCTTGTAGACAAAACTTCCGATAATATAAATATAAATTAATATTTAATTATTTTAGTTTATATAAAAACTTAAGTTAAAAAATTTAAAACATTAAATTTTTTAAACCTCAAATTCCCCGTATTTTCGGGCAATTTTGGACTTTTTTAAAAAAATTAAACTCGCTAAAAATAGTTATCCACAGTGTATTTTATGCCAAGTGGTAAAAAATGTGCAAAACTATTTTGAGTTATCCACATTAACATTCCCCGAAAATTGTAGGAAAAATAAAGTTTTCCACTTTTCCACAGGGCATATTATTAAAAATATTATTAAAAATTTTAAAATATAAATACTTTACTAGTGATAAAAACGCGTGCAAAAATTTTTTTATTTTTTTAGCCATTTAACTTGACACGTGGATTTTTTATTGCTACAATAAGCGTGTAAATCCTCACCACCACCTAGACTCCCTCTACCGTCATTTGTGCTTCTTTGCGCTTTTATAAAACTTAAATCTTTGTATAACTTCCTGAAAATCACTTGGGAATTAGCATAAATATTATATTTTAATTTTAAATATTTTAAATTATTAAAATTAAATTTATTTTTCGACAAGTTTTGTGTGTAGCTTTTGTGGAAAACTAGTAATAAATTTAATTTTATAATTATAATTAATTTAATTATTTTTTACGCGCAGGTATGGCGGAATTGGCAGACGCGTACGCTTGAGGTGCGTATGAGTAACATCGTATGGGTTCAAGTCCCGTTACCTGCACCAACAAGAAATAACCCTTTAACCTTTTTGGTTTGGGTTATTTTTGTTTTGCCTTTTTTATGTTATAATAGGTAAAAAAATAGTAGAGGTCTGTGAAATATAAAATGTTAGAGCTTGGTGCAAGTTTGTTAGATGCTGAACTTTTTAATATGTTTCAAGAGATACCAAAAACTGATGAATTTGGACAAACAAACGAGTATTATGGTAAAACACAAAAAGAGATTGTAGATAAGATAAATTTAGGGATGCGAGTAGCTTATTCTTTAGTAAAGAGCCGTAATGTCTTACCAGCTGAAAATTATATTTTATATGTGAATGACAAGCCTGTTTGTATTGGCGGGCTTAGGTTAAAACTTAATAATTATTGGAAAAGACATGGCGGAAATATTTGGTACAAAACAAGGCCATCAGAACGTAAGGCAACAAAAAAATCCTGTATATGTTTTGTTGGATAGACCGTCAAAAAAAGGCAATTTAGGTACCATTATTAGGAGCTGTGATGCTTTAAATGTCGACCAAATATTTTATTCTGGACATGCAGTTGATATTTTTGACCATGAAGTCATAACTGCTTCTATGGGGTCATTTTTTAAAATGCCTATAACCTTTATTGATTCAAATAATTGCTTCATTGATTTGGTTAAAAGACTCAAAGAAGAATATCAATTACAAGTCGTCGCTACCTCATTACAAACTGACGCTCGGGTACAAGA
>CALVNN010000020.1 GCA_944349765.1 uncultured Clostridia bacterium
AGTAATAGTAGCCACCACTTTGCTAGGGTCAGTATTATCATAACTTACCTTATAAGTAGTATCACCCGCTGTCACAGGACTATTATTTTTATCAGTCACTACTATATAATTACTCTCATCAAAAGTAATATAATATCTATTTGCATCCGTTAAGGCGGTATTATTATTGCTACTTATACTAATAGAACCCCATTTAGCACTACTACCTATATAGTATACACTGGTTAAGCTTCTGCAATTATTGAAAGCAGAATCACCTATACTCGTTACACTATTTGGGATCGTGATACTGGTTAAACTACTGCAATTAATGAAAGCCAAATTACCTATACTCGTTACACTATCTCCAAGGCTCACACTGGTTAAGCTTCTGCAAGCAGCGAAAGCTAGCTCACCTATACTCGTTACACTATCTGGGATGGTTACACTGGTTAAGCCACTGCAATTTTCGAAAACAGAATTACCTATACTCGTTACACTATCTGGGATGGTTACACTGGTTAAGCTACTGCAAGTATAGAAAGCATAATCACCTATACTCGTTACACTATCTGGGATGGTTATACTGGTTAAGCCACTGCAATTCTGGAAAGTATAATTACCTATACTCGTTACACTATCTGGGATGGTTATACTGGTTAATTTATCGCAACCTTGGAAAGCAGAATTACCTATACTCGTTACACTATCTGGTATGATTATACTGGTTATGTTATCGCAAGCATTGAAAGCACTATCACCTATACTCGTTACACGATCTGGGATGGTGACACTGGTTAAGCCGTCGCAACTATAGAAAGCATAAGAACCTATACTCGTTACACTATCTGGGATGGTGACACTGGTTAAGCTACTGCAACCATAAAAAGCGTATTGATAGATATCAGTAACATCATTAGGAATATCATCAGCTGTGGTTCTATCAGCTTTAGCTGTAAAGCCCATTAAGTATTTTTTATCTCCTACTACAAAAGTTTGATATTTACCTTCGTTTGTTAATGTATTAGTAAACGCACTCGTTTTGTCGGTTAATATTTCTTGACCTATATTGCTAGGTAGTCCATTCAAGGTTTGCCCTGACAAATTCTTTATTTGCACCAACTTATAACAATTATCGAAAGCACGATTTCCTATACTTGTTACACTTTCTGGGATGGTTATACTGGTTAAGCTTCTGCAATTATCGAAAGCCCTAAAACCTATACTCTTTACACTATCTCCAAGGCTCACACTGGTTAAGCTACTGCAAAGATGGAAAGCATAAGTACCTATACTCTTTACACTATCTCCAAGGCTCACACTGGTTAAGCTACTGCAATTATAGAAAGCCCAATCACCTATACTCGTTACACTATCTGGGATGGTTAAAGCACTCGTTAATCTAACGCAATTATAGAAAGCCCAATCACCTATACTCGTTACACTATCTCCAAGGCTCACACTGGTTAAGCTATAGCAATTATTGAAAGCCTGATAACCTATACTCGTTACACTATCTGGGATGGTTAAAGCACCTGTTAAGCCACTGCAATCACGGAAAGCATAATCACCTATACTTATAACACTATCTGGGATGGTTATACTTGTTAAGCCACTGCAATTCTGGAAAGTAGCACCACCTATACTCGTTACACTATCTGGGATGGTGACACTCTTTAAGCCAGTACAATAATAGAAAGCACTATTACCTATACTCGTTACACTATTTGGGATGGTTAAATCACCTGTTAAACTACTGCAATCAGAGAAAGCATAAGAACCTATAGTTGTTATAGTGTTTGGAATTTTTACACTAGTAAGTGTATTTTTGTTACGAAATGAAAATTGACCTATTTCAGTGACTGGGTGAATTACAGACCCGTCGTAATAGTTATTCGCTATCACTATATTTGTGTCTCTAACTGAAGATGGCATAGCATTACCCCAATCTGTTGTTCCGTCACCTACTCGGTATTCTGTAACTGAGTTTGCATTACTAGGACCGCTATACGCTCCACTTGGGGCTTGTATAGCCGTATACACAAGACCTTTAGTTACTGCTTGTGTATAAATCTCTTCGCCCCCATCAATCACTTCACTAAGTGGAACAAGTTCGGTAAGTTCTTCATCATAGTAATAGTTGTACTCATTTTGTAAATCACTATTTGTCTCTATTATCTTAGATAAAGTATTTGGTTGTTGGTATATCACAGAATTTTGATGGTTAATTGTTACTAGCGAATCAAGCAAAGTACCACCAAACACCTCTTCAAATATGGCATCTACTTCATAAAGGTCATTCGTACCTGTATTTTGTATAGCTTGTATTTCAAGCATTAGATTTACTTGAGCAAAATATTGTCCGTAGTCTTGAGACTGCTTTAGCTCTCTAGGTATCTCAAAGCCGTCACTTAATACTATCTCGCTAGTATCTTCTAGTAGATATGCTTGTTCGCTATTGCTTGCACTCACCAAATAAAAGTACTCGCCGTATCTTTCTGACCAAGCATAATCACTAGATGAGGTAGCTACACTAATGTCATATGTATTTAGCTCCTCTACAAGTGTTAAGATGCTAGGCTCTGTACTATCTGTCTCAAAATATACTTTCGCCCTAACATACATAGGCTCACTATCTATAGCTTTGCTAAAAGATATCCTGTCTGTAATCTTATCCCCTGGCAAAGCGTCAGTTAAAGATATAGACTCAGTAAATGCATCATCTACACTTATCTCTATCTTACCAAAGTTTACTGGACTTTGACTACTTCTTGTGTCGGTAAAGTATGCTAAGGTCGTACCTATAATGATGCCTAATGACAATATAATAAGTACTACTGGCAGTATTACCGACTTTCTTCTTGACTTTGTCATATTTTCTCTCCTTAAAGTTTATTTTCTAAGAAACCTTTTACAAGGTCTTCTATACGGATAATAAAAAGCAAACAACTAAATATACCCTCATAGGGATACTACTTAATTGTCTGCTTTACACGAAAAAACGCTAGCACAAATTGTGTTAGTAGTCGTGCTGGTTATATTCAATTGAGAAGTGGTGTCATACTGACCATAGCAAAAAGCATACGTAGCTAAATCAAAACTACATATTTTGCTAAACTTTGCTATATTGTTAGAAAAGTCGCCCCCCCCCCCGAATACAACATTTTATCATAAGTTGGCGTTTTCTCCTTATTTATTATCACTGATGATTATATATTATATTTTGCTCAATTGCAAATGTTTTTTACATATTTTTACAATTTTATCAAAAAACCTTAAGATACTCTCTTAAGGTTTCTAAAATTTATTTCTTTCTTAATGCACTTTGAGCACCTGCAAGTCTAGCAATAGGCACTCTGTAAGGGCTACAACTTGTATAAGTAAGCCCTACTCCATCACAAAACTCTACTGATTTTGGGTCACCGCCGTGTTCGCCACAAACGCCCAATTTGAAATCTTTCTTGACATTTCTAGCTGAATCCGTCGCCATTTTAACTAGTTTGCCAACGCCTTTTTCGTCTAATCTAGCGAATGGATCAAAATCAAAAATACCTTTATCATAGTAATACTTTAAGAATTTACCAGCGTCATCACGACTAAATCCATAGGTCATTTGGGTCAAGTCATTTGTACCAAAAGAGAAGAAATCCACTTCTTTTGCTATCTCATCGGCAATAAGCACCGCTCTAGGTAATTCTATCATAGTACCTACTGAATACTCTAAGCATAAGCCTTTTTCCTGCATTACTTCTTTTGCTGTCGTGTCTATTATCTCTTTTACGTACTTTAGCTCTTTGATATCTCCAACTAGCGGAATCATAATTTCTGGAATGACAGGCTTACTTAATCTACTATTTACGTTTATAGCAGCCTCAATAATAGCTCTTGTCTGCATAGCGCCTATTTCTGGGTAGGTCACATCAAGACGACAACCTCTATGCCCCATCATCGGATTGAATTCATAAAGTTCTGCGATTACACGCTCAATCTCTTGTGGCTTTTTGCCCATTTGCTTAGCTAGTGTATTGATTTCCTCCTTAGTCTGAGGTAAAAACTCGTGTAATGGTGGGTCAAGTAATCTAATGGTCACAGGCAATCCTTCCATTACTTCAAACAATTTCTCAAAGTCACCTCTTTGGAAAGGTAACAATTTATTTAGTGCGTTCTTACGCTCTTCAAGCGTGCTGCTTAAGATCATTTCACGCATAATATTGATACGCTCAGCATCAAAGAACATATGCTCAGTTCTGCTAAGCCCAATCCCTTGAGCACCAAATTTTCTAGCTACAATAGCATCATTTACGGTCTCCGCGTTGGCTCTTACGCCTATTCGCCTGTATTCATCTGCCCATTGCATAATGGTAGCAAAGTCGCCACTTATATCAGCAGGTACGCTCTTAAGCTCCTTACCATAGATATTGCCACTAGCTCCGTCGATAGAGATATAATCTCCTCGCTTAAAGGTATGCCCACCTATTACACATACGCCTTTATTTTCATCGATACTTAGATCACTACAACCAGCGACACACGCAGTACCCATACCTCTAGCCACAACTGCCGCATGACTAGTCATACCGCCTCTTGCGGTCAAAACACCTTGTGCGACATTCATTCCCTCTATGTCTTCTGGGCTAGTCTCAAGTCTTACTAATATTACTTTTTCTTTAAGCTTACCCGCTCTTACAGCTTCATCCGCATTAAATACTATCTTACCACTAGCACTACCTGGAGAAGCTGGCAAACCAGTAGCAATAGGCTTTATACTCTTAAGCTCTTCCACATCAAAAGTAGGATGCAATAAGTTATCTAGTTGCTTAGCATCAAGCATCAAAAGAGCCTCTTCCTTGGTTCTCATACCCTCATTTACTAAGTCTACCGCTATTTTTAATGCGGCTGTAGCGGTTCTCTTTCCATTACGGGTTTGCAAGATATAAAGCTTGCCATCTTCTATGGTAAATTCCATATCTTGCATATCCTTATAATGTTTTTCTAGTTTTTTAGCTATGTCATAAAATTCATTAAAGATCTTTTCGTTCTGAATCTTAAGCTCGCTAATGTGACTAGGTGTTCTCACTCCTGCTACGACATCTTCGCCTTGTGCATTCATTAAGTACTCGCCATAAAGCTCATCTTCGCCAGTAGCTGGATTTCTGCTAAATGCCACACCAGTACCACTAGTTGCACCCATATTTCCAAATACCATCGTCTGTACATTGACTGCTGTACCCCAAGAAGACGGTATATCGTGCATTCTCCTATAAGTGATAGCACGAGGATTTTCCCAACTCCTAAATACCGCTCTGACAGACTCAATTAGTTGTTCCATAGGCTCAGAAGGAAATTCTTCATTCACTTCATTTTTGTAAATTTGTTTAAATTCCTCAATGAGTTCTTTCAAATCATCGCTTGTAAGTTCGGAATCCAATTTTACACCTTTTTTTGCCTTAATTTCATCAATACGGTGTTCAAACTTGTCTTTATCTATTTGCTTTACAACGTTTCCATACATTTGAACAAAACGTCTATAAGAGTCATAGGCAAATCTTTCGTCTTTTGACCTATTGATAAGCCCAACTACAGTGTCGTCATTTAATCCAAGATTCAGTATGGTATCCATCATACCAGGCATACTGACTCTAGCTCCACTTCTAACAGATAAAAGCAAAGGATTATTCACATCACCAAAGCCCTTACCGCTTTGCTTCTCAAGATCACTAACTGCTTTTTTAATCTCTCTAATTATACTATCTGGTAGTTGTCTGTTATTTTCGTGATACACTGAGCACGCCTCAGTAGATACGGTAAACCCAGCTGGCACAGGCAACCCCAAAACGGTCATTTCAGCCAAATTAGCTCCTTTGCCACCAAGTAATTCACGCATAGTAGCATTACCTTCTCTAAATAAATAAACAAATTTTTTGCTCATAAAAAATAAAAAACTCCTTACACCTAATAAAACTATCTATATGATAGGATAAAAAAATAAAATTAGCAAGTAAAATCACTAACTTTATTCAAACAATCTGTGCAAAATTAATATTAAATTGCATTCGTAGTTCAACGTCTTTTTTCAAAATTAAAAGAGTTTTATCGAGTATTGTTGTATCTATTTTTGTATGCTCAAGATTGTCAAAATCCATTTCGGTTACATTCTTTATACACGCTAATACGCCCATCTCCAGCTCTACACTATTACCATCACGGCATGTACTGCATTTCACAGAGCCATCGTCAAAATTCAAATATGCCTTATTTGATAGTCGAATGCCACACTTAGCACATTTATCGACTTGTATACCATAACCATTAGCTTTTAAGACCTCAAGCAGGTATTTACAAAGGACTAACTTCGCATTTACCTTAGTATAATTTATCAGCTTTAGCGACTTTAAGAGTGCAACATATATTACAGAATTTACCTCATCCGAATAATATGTACAATTTTTTAAAATATCTACCATTATACAAGCCACACAGTACCTGTCAATATCAGATGATATATCATAAAAAGCGTCAATAAGATTAGCACCTTTGACCGTATAAAAATCGTTTGACTTTGTGCCCTTTACCAGCTCCCACTCAGCTAAGCAAAAGGGAAGAGAAAATATCTTCATTTTTGCACCCGCCCCTCTTACTCCTTTGAGTTTAGCCGAGATTACGCCATCTTCAAGCGAAAAAAGGTATAATATCTTGTCTTTTTCACCGAAATTTGTACTTCTAAGCACAATAGCTGTAGTCGTCTTCTGCATTATCTACCCATCGTCATTTCTTCACTCTGAAACAAAGAAGGATTAGTTTTCTCTAATTCTTTATTTTCTTCCAAAGCTTTTGATAGCATATAGTAGCGGATTTCTCCAGTACTTTCAAATAATTTCCAGACAATACTCTCTACATCTAACTCATCTATATTTTCCATTGACTAACCCTCCTTTTCTAATATAGTTTGTGAGAAATGATACAAAATATTCTTAAAATCAATTAACAATTATTCATATCAGTATTATTGTAACCTATTTCTTGCAAAATGGCAATATTATTTTTCCAATTATTTCTAACTTTTACAAATAAATTTAGATTAACACGCTTCCCTAGCATCTTTTCAATATCAATTCGTGCTTCTGTGCCAATTTTTTTAAGCATCTTACCTTTCTCACCTATTATAATGCTTTTGTGTCCATTTTTGTCACAAATTATATCGGCAGAAATTAATGCCTTATTATCATCCTCTTCCCACTCATATACAACTACCGCCACCCCATGTGGTATCTCATCTTGAAGATTATATAGGGCTTTTTCTCTTATCATTTCACCCGCCATAAATCTGACCGACTTATCTGTATACATATCCGTGTCAAAAGGTGCATCCTCTCGTTTCCCCTCTGGCAATAACTTAAGCACGCTATCAATCAATACATCAATATTTCTATTTTTGTGACTAGATATAGGTATAATATCTTTAAGAAAAGACAATTCATTAAGTTTTGCTAGGCTTGGATACAATTTTTCAAAATTTGTTAAATCTGTCTTACTTACCACTAGTATTAAATTGTCATTTTTCTCAAATCTTTTTATAAACTTTATCTCATCCTCGCCAATCTTTTTTGAGCCGTCTATCATAACAATAAGCACGTCCACATCGCTTGCTGTCGAAAAGGAATATTTATTCATAGATTCCCCAAGGCTATCTTTGCTCTTATGGATACCTGGAGTGTCAACAAATACTATTTGGCAATTATCATTATTATATATACCTATTATAGCGTCACGGGTAGTTTGGGGCTTTGGACTAACTATAGCTACCTTTTCACGAATTATTGCATTGAGCAATGAGCTTTTACCTACATTAGGAGCACCCACAATCCCCACATAACCAAATTTAAAACTCATTTTTATTCACCATCTCTTGTAATATTTAGTTTAGACATAATCTGCTCTTCTTTGTCACGCATAATACGTTTATCCGTATCATTCATATGGTCAAAGCCAAACAAATGTAGAAGCCCATGAACAAATAGATACGCAAATTCTCTTTTATAAGAGTGTCCATACTCTTTGGCTTGCATAGCCACAATCTCATCACAAATGTAAATGTCGCCAAGACATAACTCGTTGGTTTGTGGGTCTACATCAAAAATATTGTTTTCGTTTGAAAAATCACCTTCAAGAAGTGGAAAAGAAAGCACGTCGGTCGGTCTATCTACTTCTCTAAATTTTTTGTTTAAATCATGTATTTCTTCTTGTGATACTATACTCAAATTCACAATTAAGTGTTCATTATCTACACCAACTTCTTGTTTTACGGCATCAAATATTGTATCAAGATTTACCTGACATTCTTTATTACAATATACCATAGTTTATTCTCCTTCGTAATCTGCAATATTCGTCAAGACTTTTAGATAAGTCGTGATAAAATACGTTCCCTCCACCTCTGTTATATCTGTTTGCTCTTCAGAGACCTCAAAGCTTGCATCAAGGTTTTCGTAAGCTTCATAAATGGATTTTTTTATAAGATAATCTTTCTGCTCCTCAAATGTCTTGTTATCTACGACCTTAACCATCTCGTAATACCTTTCTTCTATTACTTTGAATGGCAATAAAAAGTTATTGCTAAGATTACTTTCTGTTTTTTCTACTTCGTAATATTCATACTCTACCTTTTTATTAGATGGGAATTCCGTCCCAAATAATTTGAGGCTTTTCAAAACCTGCACATTACCAGACCGAACCAAACGTTCTTGTCCTTGTTTGTAAGTCACACTACCTTTTACATAAACACTTGCCTTGACATCACCTATTGCTCGCATTTTTATCATATTACCTTCGCTGTCTACTGTAAATGGTGCTATAAGTATGTCACCTTTACTTACAACGTCGCCAACTTTCACAAGCGGTGTACCTTGTACTACGTCAATGCTTTCAATGATACCGTCAAAACCAGCTATGATAGGGACCTGAAAAGTAGGGTCAAGCTCCACTTCGTATTCTTTTTCTTTTAGGCTAATTATGATACTACACCCCTCATGTATCACACTCACCATACTAATGTCTTCAAACTCTTCAAGTAGTCTATCCTCAATCTGTTTATTATCTATATGAAAATTACTACTACCTATATTATAATCCATTTCATTTAAAATTTCAATAATAGATTGCTTGTCTATTCGCTCTAATCCTATAACATCTATACGCCATACCCTTGTCAAAGAAAAAAATAACATAGCTAGTCCAAGCACCAACCCAACTATTACTCCTATGTGAGACAAAAAGAATTTGCATACTCCCGCTAGCCCAGTATATTCTATTTTTTCTATTTCAAAAGCCTTAGCCATTTTTATAGTCTTTTTGTATTTATTGTAATCTACACTTATGGTCATTTCTGAGCCATCACGCTTTAAGCTTCTAAACTCAATCCCCTTTTTCAAGGCATAGTTTATAAATCTTTCAACATTCAAGCCTTTTAATGTTAGTTTTATTTGACCTAACCAATCCATCTATTTCACCTCGACTAACCGTATTACTCCTGTTACCATAACCATCTCTGTATCCATTTCTTTAAGTGATAGGTTTTCACCACTTATACTTATTTGATCCCTATCTTTTAGCCGAAAAACCACACACTCAGGACTTAAAAGTAAGATTTCTTTAAAACCAGCAAGGTAAAACGCCTTGCCACCAAAATTCATATATCTGTATTGAACCCCAGACGATACAAGCCCACTACCGTCAAGCAAACTATCAAAACTATACATACACGACTCCTTTTGTCTATAAATATGCATAAAGCACAAAAAATAAAACCTTTTGCTTGACTTTACCATAAATTACATTATACTAATAATATCTTAGGTAAAGGAAATTTTAAAATTGAGTTTTTTGTTTTTACCATTTATAGCTTTTATATTATTTGGACTACTAATAATCGGTTATCACTTTTTTAAAAAAGATGCATTATTTGTCTTTGCAATTGGATGCATTATAGCTTCAAATATTTATAATATAGGTACTTATCCATTGCAAGTCGGTTCGTTTACATTTGGTGTAGATTCGGTGTTATACACGGTATTTGTATTTTGTATACTCCTTGCCTATATTGATTTTGGCAAAAAAGACGCTATGACTATTACGTATACAGCTATGGCGTCTACTACCCTTACAGCTATTATAAATTTTATAGCACTTTGGGCTACTTCTGGCGTAATCGGCGAAAACATTACTTGGAGCCTCATAAGTTATATTTTCTCTGTAATAGGGACTTATATTGCCATTGTAATTATGATAAAATGCATAGAAAAATTAAAAAACAACTATCTAAAAATATTTGTCGGTATACTCGTTGCTAGTATAATAAATTCTATAGTGTATTTTGGACTTATTGCACTAGTTACATTGAGCATCGAAACAAACTTTTTAGGTAACTTGCTAGGTAGTTACTTAGGCAAATTTATGACTCTATTATTTACTTTCATAGCATACTCCATTATATGTACTTTAAAAAAGAAAAAGACACCCCCTCAAGATTCGTTAAACGAAAAATATGATCTTGAAAACTAAGGTGCATAGAAAAATCCACGAATAATCATTTTAGTGGATTTTTTTAATACTATTTTTTACTTTGTTTTTCTATTTCTTTCACTATATTGTTTACTACTTGAGTAGAATTGTGCCACCAATCACGACTCCATACTCTGTACATCTTCCAGCCTTTAGATTTTAAGAATTCATTTCTAAACACATCTCTTTCTAACGGAGAAGGTGAACTATTTATAACGGTCTGATCAGTTTCTATACCAAGAAGATATTTATCTTTCTTTTTATCATACACAGCGACGGAAATTTTACTATTTGAATTACCCAAATTTATTACGGTCTTATAGCCTAGTTTCTCTAACTTTTCGGCTATTTGATTTTCTATAGGCAAAATACCAGTTGGTTTCTTAGTGTCTATAATACCATCATTAAAGCTATCTAGTATGGTCTTCACTTCTTTAGCGTCACCGTTAGACACTGCTCTAACATAAGTAAGATAACTTCTAAGCAACTTAGGTCCTAAATACTTAGAATTATCTACCTTTAGCTCTTCTGGTTCGATACTAGTAACTACATAAATCTTTTGTTTAGCACGAGTAATAGCCACATTCAATCTATTCTCACCACCTTCATTTGAAAGCGATCCAAAAGTAGCATTTACCTTACCAAATTCATTTCTTGCGTATCCAATAGAAAATATAATAATATCTCTTTCATCACCTTGCACGTTTTCAAGGTTTTTAACAAAAAGGCTTACATCTTCATTGTTTTCAACTCGCGTCTTCTCTTTGATATAAAGATTTCTAAATTCGGCATCTTCAAAGCACTGCTTATCAATCAAATCTTCAATAGTATTTTCTTGTTCCACATTAAAGGTAATGATACCTATAGTTTCATTATTTTTTCTATTCTTTAAGATATTTTTTGTAAGTTCAACAACCTTTTGCGCTTCTATGACATTTTTCCTATCAGACCACTTACCCTCAACCAGCACTCTTTCTATAGGTTTATGTCGAATATTCTTGGATACATTCGGTGCAATCTGCAATGTATTAGAATAGAATGCCTTGTTTGAAAAATCAATCAGCTCTTCGTTCTTGCTTCTATAATGGTAAGTTATATTAGCACTATTAAACCTAGACACAGCCAGATCCAACAAGCTCTCCACTTCTAGTGCTGCTTGGGTCGAATAATCCAGATCTTCATCGGTATTAGCACCCATATAACGCTTCATAAAGGTTGTAGTAGGTCTCAACTGCTTAGCATCTCCTGCTACCACTATTCTACTGCCTCTAAATATGGACGGAATTGTATTCTCTATAAAGACCTGTGACGCTTCGTCAAACAATACCACATCAAACATATTACGCACAAGAGGTAATATCGTCGAAACATTTTCTGGGGATAACAACCAACAAGGGAATAACTTAAATAGATAATCCCCATATATTTCCATAGTCTTTCTAATTGGCCAAAAATTCTGCTTCTTAGAAATTTGATATATATAATCTTTACTACTTTGGCTTCCGTTAAGCATCTTTTTATATGCATCGTTGAAGCTTTGCTGAGCTATCTTACGGCTCAATTCATTTTGTTGTTTCTTTAGCAATACTATCCTAGCTCTAATATTTTCAAAATCTACAATAGTAGCCAAGATATCTTTTTGTGTTGCCTCATATTTCACAATCTCGTGATAAATTCTTATAGGTAATAGTTTGCTTAAAAATTCTCTATACTTTATATACGAAGTAGTGTTTTTATAAGCAAGATTAAGTATCAATTTTTGGTCATCAGTAAGATTTTTTAAGGTGCTATTGACATCCCTAATCCTTATATAATCCTCTACAGCATTTAACAAAAGTCTCAAAACGCCATTATTTCCATTTAAGATACCATCAAGAGCCATCAAATATCCGCTTTCTGTCAAGATATTCTTTAAAAATTCGTATTCTGATATGTACTCCTCTATAGCAGTTAATGTCTCTTTGAAATCTTTTTCCACTTGTTTCTCTTTTTGTACCATTTCATATTTAGCAAAAGGATACAAAGGAAATAACACATAACTTGTCTTGAGCAAACTTTCAGATTTTGGATGTTCAAATTTAGCTACCATCTTGATTAATGGCTTAATATCATTGGTACTTTTTACTTGTGTATAATAAGTCAATATTTCTCTTGAGTATTTGTATTTAGCTACATCAAAAAGTGCTTGCCTTGTGGAGCATAAGTTATTTAATTTGCCTTGCGCCTCAGCCAAAATATGTACACTCAAATCATCTCTTAAATGATCTATAAAAGGATTTTTCTTTTTGTCTTCAACAAACTTATAAAAAAGCTCTACTTTATTCTTTTCTTGCAAAATACTTAAAGCGTCAGTAAGTTGCTCATAAGTTAAAGACATAACACGCTTATCTTTGATGATTTGCTGGTATATAGCGTATTCTACAGACCTTTTACCTATCTTATACGAATTATAGTACATCTCTTGTAGTGATATACCAAAAGGCGTTTTTTCGGTTAAACAATTTGATATAATATTTAGATTATTTATTTCAAGTTCTAAGTGTCTATTGACTTCTTCGTATTCTTTAAAAAGTTCTTCATTAGTCTTGTAATTAATTATGTTGATATGAGCACTGTAACATCTCTCATAAAAAGCTCTCTTTTCTTTCTCAGCATCGGCAATAAACATCGCTTTAGCGTTAAGACTGGATAACCTATTGAATACCACCTCAAGAGCGGCTTTCTTTTGAGAAACGACTAGCACCTTTTTGTTTTTACATATGGCATCGCTAATCACGTTAACAATGGTCTGTGACTTACCAGTCCCTGGAGGTCCGTAAATAACCATATTACCGCTTTCGTTAACTTTTCTTACCACCTGTTCTTGTGCAAAGTCGACGTTATTTATAAGATACAAATCCGTACATTTAGTCGCTTTTTGCTTAGTAGGTTTGGTGTTTAAGAGTTCGTTTATAGAATCATTAGTCAAGTGTTTTTTCTCAAGAGCCGAATAATCAGCATATATAGAATTAGCAAGACTACATCTAGCGAGCAAACATACGTGTTTTATTTCCATACTGTCTTGCTCAGTTGGCTCTGCATATCTATTAAAAGGGAATAAATTTTTTCTAGTAGAGTTAGCTATTCTTACACCAAAGCCTTTTAAGTAATCAAGTAATGCTTGCAAATTGCTAAATCTAACTTTTAAGGAATCAAATTCCATATCCATTTCACTAAGATTTAAGTGTTGGCTTTCTGATATTGCCAGCATTAGGGCTTTGTTTATCTGGATGCTTTCACCATATTTTAAGCAAATATTGACATTGTTATCATCCAAAACATCTATTACTATCGGGAACATAATAAGTGGAGCTTTGAAAGTATAGTTTCTTACAGAACCGTATACGAATGGATAACATAAGTACAACTCATATCTCCCTGTCTCTTTCTCTATCTCCTCCACTTCTCTTTTTAAGCTCTTTATATTTTGAACTTCTTGCGTAAATACCCTTTTACCAAATTCCTTTTTTTGTCTTTCATATTTTAAGGCATCTTTTTCGTTCGCAAACTCTTTACTTGCATATTTTTGGTCGACTCCGTTAGCCTTAATGATAGCCTCCTTGGTATCTTTACCAATTAGCCTAAAAGGAACAGACTTCCCTGTCCATAAAATATCCACTAGTTCAGATGCTTTTTCATTGTCGAAGTGCAAAATCTTACCCACATCAAAACCATTCTTTTTATTAAAATTTTTCAGATACAGACTTCTATTTTTACCACTTATCTCAATCAATCTTTCTTTATAATAGGTGTAAATACTCTTCATATGATTTCCCTTTAAAACTTATTCTAAAATAATTATATCACATCAAAGAAATATGTCAATAAAAGAAAATAAATTTAACAACAATTAACATTGCATAATATTAAAATATATGTTATCATTAACACAAATACTCTAAAGGATAATACTATGGAAAACAATATTGAATTACCAAATCCACAAAAGAAACAATTTTTAACATTTGCAATTATTTCGGTTATATTTTTTGCAATTTATTTAGGCTTTTTTATCTTTCTATGTGTTGACCTGTCAAATACAAGTATGGATAAAGTCACTACAGCTCAAGGCGTAGTTAGTGAAGTCACACTTGATGATAATAATGAAACCTTCAATATCACTCTATCAGATGGTGAAATATATCAAATAACCGGTGTAATTACAGAACATCTACAATTTGAAGAGTTAGAGCCTTTAGTAAATGGTAACGTGACTTTGCATCTATACCCTTTTGGAGCTAATACAGGGGTTATAGGAATTGATAGTGATACATACAATCTATCTGTCGACCAAGGCTTTGCGTACGTAGTAGATAATCTAAAAACAGGCATATTAGTTACAGGAATAATGACTGCTCTAGGTCTTGTATGTGCTATAATTTGCTTTATATTGTACAAAAAAGCAAAGCAACAAAAAACTGACGATATATTATCCATATTTGCTATGATGTACAATCCACTGACCAAAGAAAGAAAAAATTACATTAAGTGGTCGCTTATTTCTATGGCGTTACTATTTATTGTATTATTACCAATAACTATAGTTATGGGATACACCTATGGTGAGACTACACCATTCTTTATAACTTTAGGTATATTTGTAGCATCATTTACTGCTTGGATGGTGATTGTTTTAGGTTATTTGCCAAAAATTCGTCTCAAAGATATTGATTCTTATACAGAAAAATATAATTTTGAGAATAAGCCAGTCGACGAAAGTATGTTAGATGATGGGTTTGTGGAAGAACGTGGAGAAGGCCTGATATACAAATTCACCGATACTCACCTAATATTTAATGTAGACGATATGCTACATTTAATTATAAAAGAAGTTGAGGAGTCCTACAAGGACGTACAATCCACTGAAGAATTTGATAAAGATGCTTACCTTGATATTTTAAAAGATGATATAAGAAAAGATATTACCGATGCTGGCTTTTCTGATATGAAATTTGACTACAATGAATTAAATTTTTATATAAGAGTCATATTTAGACCAACAGGCGAAACCAACGCTTTTGTAATATCAAATGTAAATGAAGCTTTCAAACAATCACTTAAAAAAGATATGATATTCGAACTCAATGAAGTGCTATATCATTACATCAAAAAATATAACATACCAGTCAAAGGTCTAACCTATTTCCTAGAGCACAGAAAAGAATTGATGCTAAAAAACTGCAAAGGGAACATAAAATACATCCCTTTTGAAGACTAATCTTTTTAACACTTATAAAAAACTTGCGAATCCGCAAGTTTTTTATATTATATTTTTTTAAATTACAAAACTATTTCATTCATTAAACAAAATGCAACTTAAACACAATAGTATTCATTTGTTCCAGTTATTCTATAATAGGTAACACCATTATAAATAGTACTCTCTAGTTTGTTATCAGTATTAGACACTCCCCTCCCCGATTAAGCCTAATTTAATAAGATTTTATCAAAATTTGTCATTTCTTGCAACTAAATTAATGCATCTATTCAGAAAAAATACAAAAAGAGTACCTGCCACTAAGCAAGTACTCTTTTAAATGTATATACAATAGAATATCTCTATATAGTAAAGTCTCGACTTGGTCGTAGCCTTAGCTACTCCTTAAAAGGAGGTGATCCAGCCGCACCTTCCGAT
>CALVNN010000021.1 GCA_944349765.1 uncultured Clostridia bacterium
GAAACAAAAGGAGGTTTTGACAGAACAGGACAAAGCGAAGATATAGACATATTTTCCAAAAAGAAATTTGAAGTATTGCAAAAATACCTAACCAAACACAACCTCAAAGGTGGCTTTGTAAGATATGACAGACAAAGTGAAGAATTATGTATTTGTTTAAATAATTATAATGATGATATTCATTCTAATGACTGGCAAATACTTAGCGAAGTCATAAAATAAAAAAATCTAATAGAAATAATTTAATGCTAGAGAAGATCAAGTTTTTTAACATAAGACTTAGATGTCTGCACAAATTTATCTCACTCTTTTATATCTAATAGTACAAAAATCTTATAAAATTTCTACTGAAATTGAGAAAATTTTTCTGAAATTTTGATATAAATTGATTGACATAAGGCAAAATTTAAAGTATTATTATAAGGTATCTTAAATAAATTTTTTTAAAATATAAAAAAAGGATTGTTTATATGACCAAAAGAATTATACCTATTACAGCACTAGTATTGATTGCAATAGTGGCTATCGCTACTATAGTTATGGCGTTAGTACCAAAAAACTTTGCTCCTAATATCGGCGACCCTGCTAGAATAAGTATCAGTAGTATGAATGGTAGAGTATTTGACGCTACCGAAGATAAAGAAACTTACGATAAAATAATGGAAGCTTATCACAATTCATTTACTGAAAGTTCTCTAAACGCTTTATTCCAAGGTAGAATCGGCTATAATACTGAAGCTAAATATCAAGAAGATAGCTTGACATATTTGTCAAGTTTGAGCAAATATTTACGTTTTGATTATAATACCGACAAAACAGTGACCGTACAAGACAATGAGGTTACTTACAGAAGTGTTGTTATTGAGCTTGTTGATAATGAAGGAATGTATGAAGTTAAGCTTTATTTGCTAGCATATGGTGATACAAGCACAAACTATTATATGAGTGCAATAGCTGATCTAGGTCAACTAGTTACTGTAACTTCTGAAATAGAAGCTGAATAAAAAAATAGCACGGATTAAAAGCCGTGTTATTTTTTTGTCCGCTTTTAACAAAAAAAACACAAGATCAAATCATGTGCTTTTTGTTATTTGCTATTTGTTAATAACTTCTTTAACCTTAGTTGCTTTACCAGTTCTTTCGCGTAAATAGTACAACTTAGCACGACGAGCTTTACCTCTTCTAACAACTTCCACTTTGTCAATACGTGGTGAATGTAGTGGGAAAGTTCTCTCAACGCCAATACCGAAAGAAATTCTTCTAACTGTAAAGGTCTCTCTAATACTGCCATTTTTGCGAGCTATTACTACGCCCTCAAAAGGTTGAATTCTTTCCTTTTCACCTTCGACAACTTTGACATACACTCTTACAGTATCGCCAATATTAAATTGTGGAACGTTAGCTTTTAAGCTTTCTTTCTCGATTTGTTCAAGCACTGTCATTCGACTCTTACCTCCTATAAGTAATTAAACCAAACGTTCGTATCCACTTTAGAGAAAGAGGAACATCCGGAGTCTCATTCAATAAAGGCATCAATCCTTTAAGAACTTAGTTGATTATATCATAGTGATTTAAAATAATCAACACTTTTTTTATAAAAAATTAAAACCTTTTTAAGCATAAAAATATTGCAATTTTAGTGGTGAAAAATAGATAAAACACCTATTTATTTTTGATTTTTACACATTTATTTGCTATAATAGTAATGTGTGTATTTAATATTAGAAGAAAAAGGAGCGACTATGAATAAGAAAATTCTTACCATTATCACCATAAGTGGCTTTTGTCTAAGTGCTTTAATGCTCATCTTGGGAGTATTTGGAGTAGAAGTTTTTGAGGGAGTACTGCTTGATATATTGATTACTTTGGCATGTATAGGCATTGGCGGATTTTTTGCTATCAATAGCATTAATGTCTATGACAAAAACAAAGCCTTGAGTATCACATCACTTGCACTTATTGGCGTCAGCATACTTGGTATCCTTATAGTATCCTATTTTTCAATTGAGGGAGACTTATTTGGGCAACTAGTATTTACTATCGCAATGCTTTCAGTATTATTTAATGTAATAGTTAGTAATGTTTTACAATTTGGCAAAAAACTTCTAGCATTACAAATTGTAGTTTATGCAGTGTTGCTAATAACAATCATATTTGCAGTGGTAGCCATATTTGGAGTAGATTTAGGAGAGTTGTCTAAATTATTAATAGCACTCATTATACTCTCGTTAGTAGGAGTCATAGTACTTTCAATACTTAAGAAAAAAAATATAACTACCATAGGTGACAACTATATCAAAATAACAAAACAAGAATACGAAGAACTTTTGCGTAAAGCAAGTGAGTATGATAAATTACAAAATGAAAACAAATAAGACTTGTGACTAAATATCACAAGCCTTATTTTTATACAGTAGTTATGTTATTAGATTTGGTCATAAATCTTAATTCGCTATTTTCTTGCACCCTTACTTTTTCTAGATTGCAACCTAAAAGAGTGCAATTTGCACCTACAGAACAATCAAGTAGCACGTTGTTTGGAAGGAGTGTCACGCCTTCGCTTATAAGTGATGAACCCATTATACTATTATTCGGATATATTATGGCTCCGCTACCTATCTCCACATCAGCATCTATATAAACTGAGTTAGGATCTAATATCATCACACCGTTAGATAAATGATAGCTAGTTATACGACTCTTGAGCTTCATAGTAGCTATACATAGAGCGTTGGGCGAATTTACACATAAAAAGTCTTCACTAACATCTTCCTCTAAGTCACTTGCATAAATCTTTTCATTTGTCTTGATGTATTCGGTGTCAAACATATAACCTCTAGGTAATTTACGCACTTTTTGCCCGCGTAAATTAAAATCAGACAATATTTGAGTCAAAGTACCGTGTCGTAATAACGGCGTATCATCATACACTACAATAGTTGTAGCTTCATTACCTAAGTGTGGCCTTATCAAAGATAATACGTTATCATTTTGGTAATATGTAACAAGCTTTGTCCTAAAATCCCCAGCACTTGCTAGTACCCAGTCTAATATTGTTTTACCAAATAACATTTGTTTAGAGGTGACTCTGTTTGGTGCTAACATATTCAAATCTGAAGTCAACACTATCATCAGTACATCACTTTGTGTAGCTTCGGTTTGTGGTAAAACACCATATCCTAGTTGTCTTTCTAATTCGGTATCTATAGTTGTAGTAATCATACTTACTCCCTAAAATTTTTACTAATATATTTTATCAAAAAGTTATCATTATTGTCAATTAATTAATATATATAAATATGAAAAAAATTATTTTTAAAAAAGATACAGTAAAAGGCTATAATAAAAATGGGATATTCATAGACAAAGGGGTGTACATACATAAAGGAGCAGTAATATTTAGCGGTAATATAATATTAGGTGAAAGTGAAATTGGTGAATGCATATTACTACCAAACAATGTCATAGAGGGAGCGACAATAGACGATAAAAGCGTCATAGGACCTTTTGCACGCTTGCGACCAAAAACTTTTATTGGAAAAGGATGTAAAATAGGTAACTATGTCGAAGTAAAAAACTCCATAATAGGAGATAATACAAAAGCTAGTCATTTGTCATATATTGGGGACGCAGAAATTGGTCAAAATTGCAACATAGGTTGTGGTGTGGTATTTTGTAATTACGATGGCAAAGAAAAACATCATTCTATAGTCGGTGACAATGTCTTTATAGGTAGTAATGTAAATATTATTTCACCTATAAAGATAGAATCTGATACTTTAATAGGTGCGGGCTCTACAATCACAGAAGACGTCCCAGAAAATTCCCTAGCAATAGCCAGAGCTAGACAAGAAAATAAACCTAAAAAAATTAAGACCTAAATATTTCTTCTATTTAAGAATGCTATAACCTTTACAAATAAAAAAACTGTAGTTAACCTACAGCTTTAAGTCTAAGTCAAGACGACTTAAACTTTTTTATCTTTCTCTTTCTACTTCATCACTTTTCTTCATTTGCACACTGTCTAAAGGCTCAAAGGTTAGTGGCGTCTTTTCTTGTAATATTTCAAAAGTCATTGACGCCAATTTTGATTCTGTATCTTTATGCTCTAAATCACCCAAAGCTTGCATATAATTCTTCTCCATATTCTTAACAAAATTTATGCACTTTGCATAATCCATACCAAGCTCTAGTACTTCATCTTTGTATTTTTGGTCTTTCGCTATCTTTTTAAGGTCGTTAAAACTTTTTGTCAATTTATCAAAACTCTCTTGAATAAATTGCCTTTTTTCAACTAAAGACTTAAGCAATAATCCCATATCCTTTGATTCACTTAACTCTGTCGAAAATATTTCCTCTACGGCAGTTAATACATATATTTCTTCAAGAAGAGTAATTTTCGCATTTTGTAATCTGCCTTTTTTACTGAACTTATTACAAAATATTTTGAATTCGGTCGGTTTTCTTGATATGACCTCGCACACGGCTAAAGACGCAACACCAAGTGCCGTAAAAGCTATACCTACCGGCAATAGTGATGAAGATATTACCATAGCCAACACCCCTAGAGCTATAGCACCTATAGACACCTTACTACCATACTTAAAAGAATCATACAAATCATATAATTTGTCTTTTAGATTATCAAATTCTTTGCCCATATCCATTTCAGTAAATAAATCAAATCTATTTTTATCTTTGAATTCATTGTGATTTTTTAAAATTTCACTAAGTGTACTTCGTTTCATATTCATTACCTTATCTTACTTATTCCTATAGTATATTTTCAAAAACTGACGCAATAAGAGGCGTAAACCATATTTGACAACAACCTATAGTTATTTAAATTGTGACAACGCGTCACAGCACGTTAATTCGCTAAAATTTCAAAAATTAATGATGGTTAGATTTTAGCCTCACATAATATATTATAAAGCATATTTTCATTATGTCAATATAGTATATTATTTTTAACATATTTTTTATAGTGTGAATAGTATAAGAGAGGAGGTGAATTATGTACAAGTGTTTTAATGGATACAGCTCGCAAAACAACCGTAGTTTTATAGACTATAACAATTCTAATTTTAACCAAAATCAAAACAATTGGTCTAATAATTGGAGCAACAACTATGGTTACCAAAATTGTTATCCAAATCAAAATTATGATTGTTGTTTTGACAATAATAACAATTGGTGCGACAACAATAATTGCTTTGATAATAACAATTGGTATGATAACTGGTCAAACGACTGTGACTGCTGGTGCGATAGATGCGACTGCTGGTGCGATAGATGCAATCAAAATAATTGGTGCCAGCGTAGAACCATATGTTTTCCATGCATAAGTTGGAGATGTATAGATTTTAATAGATAATTTTTTTATTTAAAAGATAGAAATGTAAGAATTCAACTAAAAAAAAGTTCTTGCATTTTTATTTTTTTATTAGTAACAAAAACTTATAAACTCACTAATATTTTAGATCAAAACAAGGTAAACTAATATGATAAAAAGATAAAATCAACTATTTTTATATTAATTCAACTAATTATAAAATTTTTCAACTAAAGGTTGAGTATATAACGTTGAAATATTTATTATTTATGTTATAATCCTACTGAAATAAGCTTAAGGAGATGGATAGTGAAAAGTTATGGTAAAGTAATTGCAAAACTTAGAAAGGAAAAAGGACTTACCCAAGAAGCCCTAGGCAAGCAATTAAACGTGTCTTATCAGGCTGTGTCAAAATGGGAAAATGATTTATCTGAGCCAGACATTGCCACGCTACGTGAAATGGTAAAAATCTTTGGAATAAGCATCTTGGACTTTTTTGATATGGTAGAAGAAAAGCCAGTGCAGACAGTAGCGAAGCCGTTAACTATTGAAAAACGCAAGCTTTCTAGTGTACATTATATTATGATAGCCTTGCTAGCGGTTATTTGCATTTTATCTCTTATTGTGGCATTGATACCAAAAGCCTTAAGTGCAAATGATGTCTACACAAAAGTTAATCCTAGTGTAGTGTGTATAACTATAAATACACCTAAGCAAATAAAGAGTGGATCTGGATTTTTTATAGATAGGAGCGGAACTATTGTTACTAATTACCACGTTATACAAGATGGTACTGACGGTAAGGTTACATTAGCAAACGGAGAAGAGTATGATATTATCAATGTCGTAGGTGCTAATGAAGATAACGATATAGCTATTATCCAAATAGACAAAAAAGGCACTAGTGCCGTAAGCTTAGGCAATAGCAATCATATAGCAGTAGGCGACGTTGTATATGCCATAGGCTATCCAAATTCTTTTGAATTAGGCAAACAAGATAGTACACTCACAGAAGGTATAATTTCTAAAACTTCTTATAACATAGAAGGAAAAAATTACATACAAACCACCACAAATATCACTAGTGGCAATAGTGGTGGTGTACTGGTAAATAATAAAGGCGAAGTAATAGGTATTACCACTGGAGCTATCAATTTAGCTGGTGTAGACTATATGAACCTTGCTATACCTATCAACCAACTAAATACTGTAGAGCGAGACAAAAATATGCCTTTAGAGGACTACACCAACTCTCATTATACCGTCAAATATTATAGCGATAATAGTTTAGTCTTTGAAGCTGATGTATTTAGTGGCGATACTTTAAATGAAAGAGAATTAAACAAAGACGGATATAAATTTTTAGGGTGGTACACAGATAACGAGTACACATATAAATTTGATTTTAATCAAGCTATAACTAGCGATTTGTCGTTATTTGCAAAATGGGAAGCAATCAAATATACAATAAGCTTCTTACCTAATGGCGGAGACGGCGTAATGGAAGACATTACGCTAAGCTATGATGAGACTATTTATCTCCCAGAAAATAAATATACCTTAGTAGGCAAAGGTTTTACATATTGGAAAGTGGTGAATAGTGAAAACACCTTTTTAGACAAAGCACAAATAAAGAACCTAACCACAGAAGACAATACCCTTATAGAGCTAGAAGCTCAATGGGAAGACTTGATATATGCCATTACATTTGACGGCAATGGTGCGACAAGCGGTACAATGTTAAATCAGTATATCAATTATGGTCAAACTGCATCACTAGCCAAAAATCAATTCACCAAAGTTGGTTATACTTTTTCAGGCTGGAGCTTTAATAACAAAACTTATTTGGATACCCAAGAGGTTTATAACCTCACTGATACTCAAAAATCTATCACACTAAAAGCTATATGGACGCCCATCACCTATACGGTTCAATTCGGAAAATATACAGTATATGGAACGCAAACATTTACCTATGATGAGCCACAATCACTTACGCTCTTTGACGGAGAAGTAGCGACTGGCTACAAGCTGATTGGTTGGACATATAATGGCACTCACTACACTGATGGGCAAGAAGTGCTAAACCTAACCGCCACCGACGGTGACGTGCTAGTATTTGAAGAAGAGCTACAACGTATTACTTATTATATAGATTTCAACCCAAATGGTGGTGAGGGTGAGATCACCTCTCAAGAATTTGTCTACAACACAGGCAGTCAATTAAAAAAGCAATATTTCACCATGGTCGGTCACCATATAGCTGGCTGGACAGATGCTGACGGGAACGAATATTCTACTACCGAATACATTCGAAATCTTACTTCAATTGACAATGCTCGAATTACTTTTTATGCAAATTGGCAACCTAACACATATTACATATATTTTTCTAGCGATGAAGAATATGAAGGATTTATGAATGGCATTGAAGTGGAATACAACGAAAGGATAAATCTACCTGCAAATACCCTTGAAAAGACTGGCTATACATTTGTCCGTTGGGAGTGCTTACGTATATCTTCACCATACAATTATTTTGTTGGATATTTTGAAGATGAGGCTGAAATCTACAATCTAACCGCCCAAGATGGCTATAGGTATGGTATGTTTGCCGAATGGACACCTAATAAGTATAACCTTGTATTTGACCCTAATGGAGGCGAAGGCAAACCTCAAACATTAGTAATGAGTTATGACGGCACGTATACGGTATCTAATACGCCTAAATTTACAAGAGAAAATTACATCTTTAAAGGATGGCAATACGAAGATACTTATTATAAAGTAGGCTCTAAGATAACAAATCTTACGACTACACCTAATGATACAATAAACTTGTATGCTATTTGGGTCCCAGTACTTGATGGCGAAGGCACAGACACAAACCCTTATATAATAGACAGTCTTGAGAAACTCAACGCTTTATGGCTATTACTCAAGCTAGATGAAGACGTCGAAAACACTAAGGAAGTATATAAACTCACTTGCGATATAGATGTTAATGGCGGACAACTAAATTCTATTGAAAATTTATATGGAACTTTTGACGGTGGTGGTCATACCATAAAGAACTTCAAGCTAAAAGCCGATAGTGAGAACGTAGGTTTTATTGAAAGAAGTGAAGGCATATTAAAAAATCTAAACTTAGAGAATGTCACTATTGAAGCTAGTGATATAAAGAATTTAAGAGTCGGGGCTCTTATTGGGTTTATGTATAGTGGTCGTTTACAAGATTGTAGCGTAAAAGATGTCAATATCTCAATAAATAACGCAACCGAAATAAAGGCTGGGCTAGCTATAGGCACAACTAATATGTTCTCTAATAACATACAAAATATTCTAGCTATAAGCGGTACAATAGACATTACAAATGTATCTACAGGTTACGTAGGTGGACTTGCTGGAGATTATACTATAAGCGATTTCTTTTCTAATGACGGGGATGGATTGAATAATACTTACGCCAACGCAACCATCAATATAAATAATGATAGTTCAATCACTACTCAAAAACTATATGTCGGCGGACTTGCGGGTTCGGTAAGCAGACTGTCTAGCAGTTTTGCTATAAGTAACATAAATGTCGATATAGCTAGTTGTGCGAATGTTAGTGACATAAAAGTATCTGCGTTTATGGGTTCAGAACACAATACCTATGATTATTGCTACTATAGTGATATAAGTAGCGTAAGTTTAAAGATTAATGGTGAAGTGCAAGATGCCATTACCTCAAACGCTACTATGACCTTAGATGCAAACTTAAAAGACATAAATTGGCTACAAACCAACAGCTCCTTTGGCCGTGGGGATTGGACTTGTGAGAATGGATACCCTACCTTTATATACAATCCAGAAGTTGTCGAGATAAATTCGCTAGAAGAGTTCTTGGCACTAAATAACACTTACTTAAGTAAATCATACAAACTTAATTGCGATATTGATTTAACTGGTGTTGACTTTATTATAAATGAAAACAATTTTGTTTTTGATGGTGGTGGCCATACTATTTCAAATATAACCATCAGTCAGTTATCCGACAAAAATATTGGTTTGTTTAGAGTAAATTCAGGTACTATAAAAAATCTTATTTTAGATAATGTTGTGATTGACTATATAGGCGAACCTTTGGTGAATGTGGGTGGTCTTGTTGGCTGTAATAAAGGTACTATCACAACTTGCGTTGTAGACAATTCCACTATCACTGTAGATACCTATGATATGTATGTATTAGTTGGTGGACTTGTCGGCGAAAACTACGGAAGCGTGTCAAACTCACACGTTGATGTCGATATTACCATAAATAACACATCCACTTTATACGCTGGCGGTATAGTAGGATATGGCGGTGGTACAACCGTGCAAAATTGTTACACTGAAGGTCATATTACTATAAATACCACTAAAGGAAGTGTCTATTCGGCTGGTGTTCAATACTTTAGAAACACTTTGAATTGTTTTAGCTTGATGGGCATGACTATAGACTGCGGTTCTGGTAGTTCATATACATATTTTGTATCATTAGATGATACTAGAAATTATGCTTGGTCGGGTCAGGAAAAGATTATAAATGGTAATAGCATTACAGCTAAAGGTTTGACTAAAGCACAATTATGTAGTAAGACATTTTTAACTGAGCTAGGATATGGTGAGTATGTGAGCGAAGAAGACCTAGTACTAAATGAAAGCAATGTTTGGGTCATCAGCGGTACGGATTTGCCAAAATTATACTTTGAAAAGTAGGAGTCTTTATGAAAATTACTATTAACAACGAACAAACAAAAAATAAAGATTTGATTTATGAGGAAGACTTTTGGGGTAGAAATAAATCAATTACTTTTGACGGAATAAAACTAAATAAGATTAATAAAAACTCCTTTGAGTATCAAACTGGCGACGCTAAAGAAAACTTTATTGTCAAAGGTAATGAACTCGCCGGCGTCACCATTAATATGTTTGGGGCTGATGTGGTGCTTACTAGAAATTTGAGTTGGCAAGAAATAATTATGGCATTAGTAATATATTTACCTAGCTTAGTATTTGGCGTGTTTGGTTCATTATTTGGTGGAGTACTTGCAGTAACGTTCTTGTTTCTCACTAGAAAAGCCAACAAATTATACGAAAAGATTATACTTGCTATTGAGCTGGTGGTAATTAGTATGCTATTAAGTTATTTGATTTCCACTTGGTTTAACGATTTATTACGACTTTTCTAAACCTTTTTAAAAAGACTTACAAACTGATGTTGTAAGTTTTTTTGTACTTATTTTTAATAAATAAACTATTTTTTTGTTAAATATTTTTGACAATGGTTTTAAAATAATGTATCATATTATAAATCCTTTATGAGAAATATTACGTTGGGGGCATAAAATGAATATTCAAATAACCGCAGATAGCACTATTGACCTAACCGAAGAGTTAAAACAAAAATACGATATTAAGACTCTTGGTCTCACTATCAATTTAGCAAATAAAGACTATATTGACGGAGAAACTATTACGTCAAAAGAAATATTTGATTTTATCAAGAAAACGGATACTTTGCCAAAAACTGGTGCTACAAGTGTAGAACGTTACAAGAAATTTTTTGCTAGTATAGCAAATGACGACACAGCCATTATTCATTTCACCATCTCTGGTGAGATGAGTGCTTGTTATAATTTTGCAAAAACCGCTAGCAAAGATTTCAAAAATGTGTATGTAGTCGATTCTCGTTACCTTTCGACGGGTATTGCTGTGCTTGCAATCCTTGCTCGAAAAATGGCAAATGAGGGCATAAACGCCGAAGATATTGCTAAATATGTACAAGAAAAAGCTAATAAAGATAAGGTACAATGCTCATTTATTTTGGACAATTTAAGACTACTGTACAAAGGTGGAAGATGTTCGGCAGTACAAATGTTTGGGGCTAATTTGCTTCGCCTAAAAATCAATATTGGCGTCCATAAAGGCAAAATGGGCGTTGACCACAAATACCGTGGACGATTTGAAAAGGTTATCTCAGAGTATATAAGTGATAAGCTAGAGGAGTATCCAGATTATGACGACGAGTGTTGTTTTATAACATACACTACCGCTAGCGATGAAGTACTGAAAATAGCAAAAGAGACTGTCGAAAAGTTAGGTCATTTTAAAAACATATATTTTACTACCGCTGGTGCTACTATTGCTAGTCACTGCGGTGAAAATACCATAGGCATATTATACTTGCTTAAATAAAATAAAACCGATTTTTGTAGTCGGTTTTTTAAAAGTAAAATAAACTAAAAACTTTAAGAGGTCTATATGCAAAATAAAATTTTTCAATCTTGGCTTGAACGCATCAAAGACGATAATATTATCAACGAATTAAAGACTTTAACAAAACAACAAATTCAAGATAATTTTGGTAAAAGCTTAGCTTTTGGAACATCAGGTATCCGTGGCACTATGGAGCTAGGGACAAATAATATCAACGAACTAACTATTTGTAAATTAGCTAAGGCAGTATCTGATTACGTTAATCAATATCTAAGTAATAAAAGCGTAGTAGTTTGCTTTGATACTCGACTAAATAGTAAAAAGTTTTCTAGAATTTTTGCTAAAGTTTTGGTACAAAATCATATTAAAGTGCATTTATTTTTAAATTTTGCACCTACGCCTCTTTGCGTGTATGCGACGACTAAGCTAAACGCTGGATTGGGCGTAATGATTACCGCTAGCCACAATAGGAGAGAGTACAACGGCGTCAAGGTATATGACAAGGATGGTATTTCTATTAATACTGATACACAACAAAAAATATCCGACCTTTATAACAAGACAGATGAGGTAAAGGTTTATAATGGTATTATTGATTATAACTTCAATAAAAAGGTTAACTATATACGAAAAGATATTCAAGATGCTTTTGTAGATAGAGAGTTTGATAAAAATTTAAAAAATCTCAAGATTATTTATACTCCACTTAATGGCACTGGATATTATTGCGTAAAACGCCTTTTTACTAATAATGGTTTTAAATGTTGCACACCTAAAAGCCAAACATTAACAGACGGAATGTTTAGTACTTGTCCTTATCCTAATCCAGAATTTATGGAAGCATTTGACGAAAGTGTAAAACTAGCTAAAATGCGTAATGCCGATATTATAGTTGCTACCGATCCAGACGCGGATAGAATTGGTGTAGTTGTTAGACACAATAAAGAATATGTCCACCTTAGCGGTAATGAACTAGGTTATATCTTTGCGGATTATTTAACCAAAAAGGGCGGTAGATTTGTCGTGACTACGGTCGTTACTAGTCCTTTGATAGATAAGATATGCCAGGCTAATAACGCTAAGTTATTTAAGACCTTGACTGGCTTTATGAGCATTGGCAACAAGACAAAAGAATGCGTTGGTCTGCTTGGTGCAAATAATCACGCTTTATCATACGAGGAGAGTTGTGGTTATATTGTCCGTAATGACTACTTTGACAAAGACGGTATTTTTGCTAGTTTTAAAATATGTCAAATTGCTAGCGAATTAAAAAGTCAAGGAAAGACATTAGTTGACTATTTAAACGACATCTACGCTAAGTGTGGATATATTGCCGAGCATACTGAAAATATAATATTTCAAGGCGTCTCTGCTGTGGAAGATATGCAAACCACCATTAATAATATTCGTAATAAAAAAATAAGTAGAGTACTAGACTCTGATATTATTAAGATTATAGATTATTTGCAAGATGACACAGGACTCCCAAAACAAAATTTTATAGAGTATAGAGCACCTGATTTTACCTTTATAATACGACCTAGCGGAACCGAGCCAAAAATCAAGATCTATATGTTCTACAAGGGCGAGAAAGACACAGCTAATAAAAAAATTATAGAGCTTTTTAAGGAAATAAAAAAGCTTTTCTTTTAATAAAGTTTTGACACTTTTAAATCAAAATTGTCTTGTAAGAAATGTTTTTGGGTTAATTTAAAAATTATTAATATATACACAAACATTATTTTTTTAAAAAAATAGTTGACAAAATATCTAATTAATGTTAATATAATGAAGTCAAATAAATATGACTTATTTATGGGGGTATAGCTCAGCTGGCTAGAGCGCCTGCCTTGCAAGCAGGAGGTCATCGGTTCGATTCCGATTATCTCCACCATAGTCATATTTATTTGATAGACAGGTGTTAAAGTCTCTAAAACATACTTTCTGGAATGTAGCTCAGCCGGTTAGAGCACCACCCTGATAAGGTGGGGGTCGGTGGTTCGAGTCCACTCATTCCAACCAGTAAACCCTGATGAAAATCAGGGTTTTATTTCTGGTCGAAAGTAAAATTGTGAACGAATTGTGAATATCCCCACCTTGTGTTGTGAAACAACACGCATTGCGACAGCATTGCATCAGGGTGACACCCTGCATTGTAAATTGCCTAATATATTTAGGCATAAGGTGGGGGTCGGTGTGTACTCGGGAACCCGTCAGCTTCGCTGACACCCGAGGATTGACGCCCTCTAGGGCTTAATGCGAGTCCACTCATTCCAACCAAGAGAAAACCCCGAGATTTCGGGGTTTTTTCATACTTTACATATACTTTAAATTTTGTCACAAATTCAAAATTGTGAACGGATTGTGAACGAAACTATTAAATTTGATTGAATTTGGACTCAAAATATG
>CALVNN010000022.1 GCA_944349765.1 uncultured Clostridia bacterium
CTTATACTAGAACCAACATCCATTCTCTTACCACGCAAAGACATAGCCAATTCATCATACTCGTTTTCTGGGTCAAGAATAAATATTTTAGCATTATCAGCTGCTAGATTAGCTAGCAATGATTTAGTCGCAAAGGATTTACCAGAACCAGACTTTCCTATAATCATTACATTTGAGTTGACACGTTCACTATTACGTGTAAATAGGTTTACATATACTGGATACTGATTATCACCTATATAGAAACCGCCTTTATCCTGCAATTCACTGGATATGAATGGGAAGATTGCTGCTAAAGCTGTGGTCGGAATACCTCTATAAGTGTCTTTGATAGTGTCTAGTCTACTTATTGACGAACTTATAAATGAGTCCACTTGACGTCCAAACATTTCGCTAAATTTGAAACCATACTGTCTTATAATAGCACGAACTTCTTTCCTTGCGCCCTCTTCACATGAAACATGCGTATTGATTTCAAATAATTGTTCGTTGTTATTCTTAAGACTAGCAAGCAAACCTCTCAAAGTGTCAAGGTGAGTTTGCAATTCAATTTGCGTACTAGATTTACCAGTACGATATAGCTTAGTCTCGGTCTCCATAATAGCTTTATCAATTTGCTTTTCTGATTGCAACTTTGGCACAGGTCTAAAGTTTACCACTATCTTCGTTCTGTCTATACCAAATAGCATATATCCCCAAGCGTTACCCACTTCGAGCGGATAATCAGTAATAACAAAATTACGATACGCCTTGCCGTCTATAAGGGTTGAACCCATCCTAAATTGCACGGTCTCAGGTTTTACCCACTTGATATAGTCTTCATATAATAGATTTTTTACTTCACGTTCATTAAATTCTTTTCCATATGTAGCTTTCAAAAATATTGCTAGTTCAGTGCCATACAGCTGTCTTGCCCCTATAGGGGTTACTGACGATGACATAGAAGTAATCATACCACTTAATGTAGTCTCAAGTGCTTCATTGTCTTTGTCGTACACTACTATATAAAAATAATCCTTGTAATTCTTTTCGGCGGTATTTGAGTACTCCATTTGTGCCGCACGTTCTTCTATTACACCTACACGACTCTCTAGTTCTTCAGGAGTAAATACATCATGCTCACCCATATACTCAAGGGTGCTTAGCTTTTGCTCCTCGTTGTATATAAGGTCATCAAGCACTATAGGTTTGCTTATCTTGACAATACTACCAGTTTGCTGGAGATTTAACCTACGCAAAGCATTAGCAAAAGTATTTATCATCATATCTTGCTTGTATTCATTAAGCAAGCCAAAACTCATAGGGCTAATCTCTATTACGCCCGCTCTATATTCGCCGAAATCTATATATCCTTCATTATATAGCCCGACGAACGGAATAAGTGCATCCATATGTGCATAACCACGTTTTTTCTTCTGACTGAATTTTTTCCTAAACGCAAAAAACCTAAATACCAATCCTAAAAATCCGTATATACGTATGCCATCTTCTACTTGTATAAAGAAAGCAATACCAAGAGCCACCCACGCAACACCGACATATATATGATAATCAAAGTTGGCAGTGAATATCGCAATCGCACCACCAACCATAATTAAGCAATAAATAAGATCGCTTAGAGTGAAGTTTTTCAAAAACTCTATTTTAACCTTAGTCTTACGAGGTATCATATGCATAGCCATAAGCCACAATCTCCTTTATAAGCAACAATTCAAAATTAGTATACCACAAAAATACAAATAAACCAACAAAAATAACTACTTTTTTATAATCAAAATTAAATAATTTTATAATAAATATTGTTATGCACCTTTATTCGCAGAGCCACACCTTTTAACATATACAACTCTTATTTGCTTGACATAAAAAAATCACGCCTTTAAAGACGTGATTTTATATAATCATAATTACATATTATACAAATATTTTTAAATACGCTTTATGTATAAAGCTTTTAATCTATTTTAATTTATGCCTTATAGTACGTACTTTGGTCGCTCACTAACCTATAATAAGTAGTCGAGCCACTCACACAAGACTCAATAGTGTTATTAGTCCCATCTACCACCGTCCAAGTACCACTTACACTATCAGTCGTCTTGTAAAGCACCTTAGAAGCATCTAAGTTACTATGAGAAGACACAAAAATATTTTTACCAGATAAATCTTCACATAAAAAGTATGCTTTAGTACAACCAGAAAAAGCGCCTGTAGTTATATAAGCACTATTAGGAATGGTAGCGCTTATTAAATTAGTACAGTTATAAAAAGTATTAGATTCAATATTTGTCACATTACTATTTATATATACATGTTGTAACTTAGTATAACCGTAAAAAACATAACTTTTTATTGTTGTAATAGTGCTTGGAATTGTTACTTCGGTTACCAGATCACCATTCACATATAAATTGTCTGCGAAATGAAGAGGATTAGAGGTCAATAAACTAAAATCAATGTTCAGCCACGCATCTATACTAGAAATATTAACACTGTTTAACCCTTCACAACCATAGAATGCACTTTGTCCTATACTTTGCACTCCATCATTTAAAGTTATACTCGTTAAGTTAGTACAATTATAAAATGCAAGATCTCCTATACTAACGACGCTATCTGGTAACACTACGTTCGTTATAGTGCTATTTTGATAAAAAGCATAACCATTAACTACATGTATGTTTGTTAAATCATTGATTACAGATATGTTAGCATCTTTTAGACCTAAAAGATAATTATATCCTCCATAACTAAATATCCAATAGGAATTGTTGTCATCAAACACTCCCGTAGCACTTGCTCCAGCATTAACAACCTCTATAGCATAATTACCTACCTCCCCATTATCAGTGCTACCTTTTACTATTGTAAAACTAGAACTTTGATTAATTACTTGCGCTAATTTATAACATTCAGAGAATGCACCTTGCCCTATACTCGACACATTACTTGGTATAGTTATACTCACTAAACCAGTACCACTAAAAGCCGAGCTTCCAATACTGACTAAATTACTTGGCAAAATAATACTACTCAAATTACTACAGTCATTAAACGTCCACGTACCTATTGTTTGTAATGTTGTTGGTAAATTCACTTCAGTTAAGCTATTACACCCATAAAATACCGATCCGCTTAAAGTGGTTACACCTTCTGGAATATTAACGCTTGTAATACTTGAGCAAGCAAAAAAAGCAGCATCACCTATACTATTGACATTAGCAGGTATTTCTATGTCAGACAAAGAGGAACAACCTAAAAATGCATAAGCACCTATACTCGCACAGACACTTCCATTTTCAAATGCAACGCTTTTTAAATTAATCCTACCATTCATATCCATAAATAGATATGCTGGAATTTTGGTTACTTTAGCACCTACAACCAAATCAATACCTTGACTAGAAGCTCCTGCATTTAGAAATATATTTTCTGATTCTTCAATATTAATCTCTAAAGCTATTGCATTAAAATTTATGTTAGTTAACGATGTGCATTCAGCAAACGCATAAGTCCCTAAGCTAGATACGTTTTCACCAATTGTTAAAGATGTCAAATTACTGCAGAAATAAAACGCACCTGGATTAATAGTTTCAGCGCCATTACCTATAACAACGTTTTCCAGATTCATACATCCAGTGAATGCGCTATAACCAACTTCAACAACACTGTTTGGTATTTCTAATCCTGTTATACCGCTAGCCATAAAAGCCCCGTCACCTATCATTGTTATACCATCTGGAATGATTGAATTCGCACATCCTAGTACCAGGGTGTTATTACTAATAATAGCATTTATATTTTCATCACTTGCATTCACGCTAGTATAAACGAGATTTTTTTTATCAACCATCAAATATTTGAGATTTGGGAGGCCAATTATACCGCCACCTCCAGTTGCCATATTTACTATTTCAGATGTAATATTCCTACTGATTTTAATAGATTCGACGCTATCTGAATTTACATTAGGATCTGATGTCACCATTGATCCCACAAAAGCACCATTATTTATGGTGGTTACTGGGTATACACTAGTTCCGTCATAGTAGTATTGAGGTAAGATGATATTTGTGTCAGTACCAGAGTAAGCGACATTTGTGCCATCGCCTATAGCATACGCTACAGGGCTAGAACCACTCACTGGGGTCATAACTAAATCTTGAGTATATTCTTCTACAAAAAGGTCTGTACCGACTGAAATATGCTCGTCAAGTGCCACGCCCTCTGTCAATTCTTCATCTGTATAAAAATTGTATATTGCTAAGCTTGGATTGCTTGTAATAATATCCTCTATATACACGCCGTCTTGAGTGATTTCATCAAGCTCGGTACCATCTGGGGTCTGAATTATTATTGATTCTGCCTTCCACTTAGCATAAAGCGTCATATTTTGGCTTACAGTAGAACTGAAATTGAAAGGAGTATTCAGCTCACTATCAGTAGCCCAGTAGTCAATCATTTGTCCTGGTTTAATTGAAGTAGGCTCCGCAATAGTACTGCCAGCTACAGGGATAAACGTTGCAGGTACAGGGGTTCCACCATTTGTCTCATATGCTACCAAATAGCCTAATGGGATATCCTTACCAAAGTCTTCCTCAAAATATCCTTGAACGTCAGCAACTCTTACAGGGTTAGCTGGGATATTGTCGGCTTGAATAGCTTCTACACTTACCTCAATCGCTAAGTTAATATCGGTATCAACTTGAGGTAAACGCAATTCTGATAAGTTCGGGAAAGTTACATCTTGACAAAAAGTATATGTAATAGCTGAATCTGTTAGCTTTAGTGGATTTAAAGAGGTATCAACAAGATAATAATATCCATCATCACCTCTACTCCAAGTATAGTCTGAGCCACTTACAAAATTGATCGGATTAAAATTCAGACCAACAATAAACGCTTTTTGGTCATTAGTAAGGTTAGCATCATTACTTACAAACTCATATTTAACTCTAGCGTATGCATCTCTGGTATTCGCCTTCTTTGAAATGCTTACGGTAGAAGCTATGACATCGCCAGTCAAGACCTCGCCTAGATTGTCTGGCTTAAGTATAGTATAGTCAAGAGCGACCACACCGACTGGCAGAGCCTTATCCTCGGTGTAACGTGCTGTAAACCACGCTAAGGTGACACCCACTATCAAAACAAGCGAAATTGAAATGATAAAAGGTAAAAGATTTCTCTTATTTTGTACTTTATTCATAAAAGCCCCCTTAATACAAATATTTTGCGTTAAAAAATGGCATAAAATACATCAAGCTAATAAAATAAATTTCTGATATATTTTAACATACCAAATCACAAAAATCAAACAAAATCAGACATTAAAACAATTTATTTGAATAAATGATACAAAAAAATAACTTAAACACCAAATATGTGATGTTAAGTTATTCATTGACACATACTATTTATTACAAATTATCTAAAATGAGCATAAGAACAAAGCCTATCAAAAAGCACCATACGCCTATCGCCTGCCCTTTTAACCCGACAAGCAATTCACTGATAACTACCATAATCATACTACCCGCAGACAGAGCTAATAGCCAAGGCAAAACGCCCGTGAAACTAACAGCAAGCAAAATGCCCAGACACGCAAAAACAGGCTCCACGACCCCGCTAATCACGCCACAAAAAAAGGATTTTTTCTTAGACACACCACTAGCTCTGATTGGCATACTGACAGCGAAGCCCTCGGGGAAATTTTGAATACCTATTCCTATAGCCAAACCTATAGCCGACGCTAGTAGAGCTGGGTCGTTACTAGCCAAAAAGCTACCAAAAGCCACTCCGACCGCCAAACCCTCAGGGATGTTATGAAAAGTCATAGCAAAAAATAGTTTATTCGCACGACTCACTTTGGCTTTGTGGGCTTTTAATGTCCAAAAATCCAGCAAACAAATAAGCCCAGCCCCTATCAAAATGCTTATAGCAGTAGGGGCAAATTTAAAAGAACCTAGTCCAGCATTTAGCTCTAGACTAGGTATAATCAAAGAAAATATACTACTAGAAATCATAATACCCGAAGCCAAGCCGTCAAACGCAAGATTGAGATTAGGTCTTAGGTCTTTTATAAAAAACACCAAAGACGCACCTAACGTTGTCATCACAAATATAAAGCATATTGATAGTATGATTTCTATAGTCACGAGTTCTCTCCTTTATTTCAAAAACCCGTTAATAATTGTATCCTCAGCTTCTTTTTCACTAAGTCCAAGCGACATAAGCTTTATAATCTGTTCGCCAGCAATTTTTCCCACCACTGCCTCATGGCTTAGTTTTGCATCTGGGACATTAGCGACAATTTCTGGTACCGACGTCACTTTGGCGTCCTCTAATAATATGGCATCGCATTCGACGTGTCCAAAACAATCATTGTTGCCCACTATTTGACTTTCAAACTTTTGAGTCGAATTCTCCGCCACCGAACGACTTATCACAGTGCCTGCACTACCTTTACCGTTTAGATATATTTTGAAGCTTGTGTCCGCATTTTGTCTTTTGTGTGTATATATTTTCTCACGAATTTCTAGCCTTGCATTAGCTTGCAATGTGGCTATCGTGCTTCGTTTTGTATCGCTTATTCCTTTTATCTGACTAGTTTCCATTATCATAGAAGCATTTTCTTCTAGATATATTTCCGTCACTGGATACATAGCCTTTCCGCCTAAGCCCTTGCCTTCTCCGTAGTGTCTCTCCACATATCTGACCTTTGAGTTCTTTCCTACATAGAAGCAATGTCTACCACTATGACTACTAGTCTCATCCGTATCGTTATGAATGCCACACCCTGCCACTATTAGCACATCACTATTTTCGCCTATGTGAAAATCATTTACAACCGAATCTTTAAGACCGCCCTCCGTGAGTATAACTGGTATATGCACACTCTCGTTTACACAATTGGGTTTTATATATATATCTATGCCACTTGTGTCAGACTTTGTTACTATTTCAATATTTTCGGTAGACGCACGGCCAACTGATTTGCCATTTTCACGAATATTGTACGCGCCTTTTGGTGTAGACTCTAGATCGGAAATTGTTTTTAATAAATCTAATTTTAACTTGTCCATAACTAGTCCGCCCTCTCCTTATTAAACTCACAATTATCACACGAAACACCCTCATAAACGCCTACACTCTCGACTTCGCCATCCTTAATTAGTATTATCCTATCTGCAAGTTTAAGTATCTTGTCTTGATGGCTGACTATTACAATAGTCTTATTCATATTCTCAAAAAGTTGCGTCAATCTCCCAAAACTCCATAGGTCTATCCCAGCCTCTGGTTCGTCAAATAGTGTAAGCTCCGCATCACGAGCAAGCACGCTAGCTAGTTCTATTCTTTTAAGCTCTCCACCTGAAAGGGTCTTATCCACTTCCCTATCTTTGTAATTTAAAGGACACAGACCTACTTTGCTTAAATAATTCATTACCACATCGTCGTCTTTTGTCTTGGCGCTTAAATGGATAAGGTCTTTTACAGTAATTCCTTTAAATGTCACAGGTTGTTGAAAAGCAAAAGCCATACCTTTATTAGCTCTTTCGTATATAGAAAGTGAAGTAATATCTTCACCATTGAATATTATCTTGCCTGATGTTGGAGTCTCAATACCCATTATCACTTTCATAAGGGTAGACTTGCCAGACCCATTAGGTCCAGTTATAGCCACAAACTCGTTATCTTTTATCTCTAAAGTGACGTTATTTAATATAACTTTGTCATCTTTTATAAGCGTAATTTTTTCTAGTTTAAGCATATATCTCCTTTTAAATATTTTTTATATCATCTAATTGACCATTTTCCAGCTTTACAATTTGGTCAAATCCATTAAGTGACAATCTCTCAAGTTGTGCTCTAAAATTTTTTTGCCGTGGAAAAATTGCCACTTGATATGTAGCTTTTAATTCGTCTTTTATCTTAAGCACAGTCACCATATCCGTATCACTATAAATAAGTGCTAATTTGTTGTTTGCTTGCTTTACATTGTTTTCATTTAATATCACCATCACAGACTCTAGCCCAATACTAAACCCAACCGCTGGTGTATTCACTCCGCTAAACTCTCCGACCATATTATCGTAACGACCGCCACCGCCCAAAGCCGATCTATATCCCAAATCTTTTGCAAAAACTTCATATATAGTGCCAGTATAATAACCTTGTCCCCTAACAACAGTTATATCAAAATGAATGTTGGCTTCTGGTCTCAAAGCTTTCACGCCGTCTATAACGACTTGCAATTCCTCAATTAAAGATGCATCAATATTTAAAGCCTTGACTTTTTCCATACCTTGACTTTTTATTTGGGCGATAGCACGTACTAAAGATTTTACACTCTCCTCATGTAATCCTTGCTTTATTAGCTCGTCAATTACACCATCTTCGCCTATCTTGTCTAATTTATCAAGGCTAATATTTATATTATTTATTGCTTCATCTTCAAAACCAAAATGCTTGATTACTGCACTAAGTAATTTTCTATTGTTTATAGCTATTTCTACATTTGTCGGTATGCCAACAGCTTTGTACGCATCTATGGCAGTCACAAGTAATTCAACTTCGGCTATGCCACTAGGCTCACCTATAATATCCACGTCGCATTGTGTGAATTGTCTATAACGTCCTTTTTGAGGCTTCTCTGCTCTAAAAGATTCGTCTATTTGAATAGATTTGAAAGGTATGGTTAGGTCATTTTTGTTGTTACAATAAAATCTGCATAGTGGCACGGTAAGGTCATACCTTAGCCCCTCTTCAACTATATCCTCTTCGTTTAGGTTTGGCTTATCCAAAACCAATTTGTCACGACGTTTTATGGTCTTAAACATAAGTTTTGAATTGTCACCCTTATCCCCATGACAAAGCAAGTCCAATCTCTCTAGTATAGGAGTTTTTATTAGACTAAATCCATTTTGTGTGTAGACATCCTTTATAGTGTCTATGATGTGTTGTCTAAGTGACATTTCTACTGGTCCATATTCTTTTGTTCCTGTAACAGTGGTAAAATCTTTCATAAATAAATCCTTTTATGCTTGTTTAAAAAAATGATAAATCGTATATTTATCGCTCGCCAAAAATTTTTAGTATTATAACACACAAGCCACTTATTTGCAACAATTACAAAAATTATTAAACTATGTGATGTTAAAATTTAATTGTCATTTAATTTTAATATTGCTAAACGCAATTCCACAATAAATTGTGGCATCACGGTTTGAATAAACATCAGTTTTGCTTACAAATGTCTTCGGCGCTTGTAGACAAAACTTCCGATAATATAAACTACGTATACAATTGATTACAAATTAACGCATATTATATAGGTACTAGAAAAAATTTGTAATATTTAGTTGCTAAAAATTCAGCTAATGTATACAATATAATAATTAAATTTTACGAGGTAAATATGGTACGTGCAATTACAAACATAGACAAACTAATAGAGCTTAGTAGACTTATAGGTCATACTCCTATGATAGTCATAACTTACAAATACAAAAATCAAATCAAAAAAATATTCGCCAAAGCCGAATGGTATAATCTTAGTGGCAGCATAAAAGATAGAGTCGCTTTAAGTATTTATAATGATGCTTATGATTCGGGGCTACTAAAAAGCGGGCAAACTATTTGCGAAACGACTAGCGGTAATATGGGTATAAGCCTAGCTTGCCTTGGTGCGTATTTGGGACATAAAGTCATAGTATGTATGCCAAAAAGTATGAGTGAAGAACGCAAAAAATTACTAAGGCTATATGGCGCCGAACTTGTGCTACTTGATAGCTTTGAAGAATGTTTTGAAAAGGCAAAAGAATACCAAAAGCAAGGTGCTTTTTTGAGCTTGCAATTTGA
The DNA here is from genome assembly GCA_944349765.1 of uncultured Clostridia bacterium. GTDB lineage: Bacteria > Bacillota > Clostridia > Christensenellales > UBA1242 > CALVNN01. The sequence goes on from CALVNN010000022.1 coordinate 9,859, forward strand.
AAACGAAGCTAATATAAGAGCCCACGAGAAAACAACCGCTGTCGAGATAGAAGCCCAGACAAATAAACGTCCTTGTTTTGTGGCTGGAGTCGGTACAGGTGGCACGCTGACTGGTGTGGGTAATTATCTAAAACAAAGGTACCAAACCAAAATCATTGCTGTCGAGCCAAAGGAAAGCTCTATTTTAACTCTCGGCGTCAGTAAAGGTCACCATAAGATTCAGGGCTTAGCTGATGATATAGTCCCAAAAAACTATCACACAGAGATAGTGGATGAAGTGCTAAGTATAAAAAGCGACGATGCTATAGCTATGGCACAAAAGTTAAACGCCTTTGGACTGGGTGTAGGCATATCCAGCGGAGCAAACTTTTTAGGATGCGTATTGTCTGAAATGGACAATGCTATTACGGTTTTCGCCGACGATAACAAAAAGTATTTGTCTACCGAACTCTCCACTCCTATTCAAAGCGACCTAATAGATGAAATAGAATTACTTTCTTTCTATGTAATAAAATAAACTATATAATGCTAATATTTAACTAACATCAATGTACTGCAACTTTAGATAACAAAAATACAGTTATAAAAAAATAATCCACGTTTGAGGCAAAAAACCTTACTCGTGGATTTTTTATAAGCAAATTTATATAAAGATAATATTATGAATGAAATAATTATTGTTGCGTTGTTGCATTAAGCTCTTGTTGTCTTAAGGCTCTTTTATTTGTATTGATAGAATTTTTGTATACAACAAATCTTTGATATAAAAATTCAGTGACAAAATTTACAATCAATGTAAATGCAAATACTATGTATTCATTTATATGTGCATCAGCCATAGCTTGTCCCCACCAAAGTGACAAAGGTGTAAAGATAGCATAATACAACAACACCAATCCCATAGCCTTAGGCACGTTATTTGCAGATTTAAAAGTGAAGTTTCTATTAAATGTAAAATTCCATATTACAGACGCTATCAAAGATATAAGATAACTTGGCCAATAGCTCCAACTCATAGTCTCATTTAATAGCGTAAATAGTAGCGTTTGAATAATCCCCGCCGAAATAGAAAAGCACAAAAATTTAAACGCCAACCAAACACTTTCTTTTTTCTTAGCCGTCATAATAAAAACTCCCAAATATTGATAAAGTTAATATACCTCTTTATTAAAACTTTGTCAACTATATCAAGTATAATGTTTAATTACTTTTGAATTTCTATCTACATTAAGAAGAGCGACAAAGTATTGTCACTATTACACTGAGGTTAACTTGTGTTAATGATGATATAATATAGCATACCGTTTTGTAATAATGTCATACTAAGTGCGTGGTAAGTTGGTAAAGTTTTATTATAATATCATATTGAGTTTGTGAAAATGGAGGATACGATCTACAATAAATGTAATGTCAAACATCGCGATACATTTCCTAAAAAGGTTCCTTTTTAATATTTTATCATTAGCCAAGACATTTGAACATTTTTCGAGTTGTAAACGAAGTCAAAACCTCTCCGTACGTTTCTTCATTAGAGTTTCATATAGCCAAATTCTTTTAAAAAGCTTTTAATTGATTTTTCGTCTTTGCCTTCATAATACAAAATGAGTAACCTTTTAAAATCTTCCACTTTATCGTTTGGTATGACTACAAGTCCTTTTGCTTTGGAAATCAAAAAGTGATTTGCAAAAATAACTGCTGTTCGCTTATTACCATCAATAAAAATTTGTTTTTTCATTACATACAACAAGATTTCAATTGCTTTATCGACATCGTCAATATCACTATTTAATAAGTCGTCAATTTCTTCTTTTATCACACTTTCTATGGGATATTCTGGCACCCAATTTGTTCCACCGATGCTAACAGGAATAGAGCGAATGCGTCCTGCATTATAATAAAAGCCATCTTCTATAAATTTATTTACTTCACAAAGCAACGGATAATTTGTAGGGCTTGTTATGACATCTTTATTTAAAACAAATTCCCACGCATGTTTAAGATTTATCAATTTTAAGACATCATCAGCAGTCATATTACTGACTTTTCCGCCCTCAATAATTGTCTCAGTATCAGCATAAGTCGTCGCAATCCCCTCAAGTATCGCTTGCTTATAAATGGTATCTACCAAATGCTTTCTTGCAAAATCTATATTTAAAGCAACATCACCCGAAAGTTCACTTTCCGCATATCCTAGCGTTTTTAATGCTTTGTCAATTCTTTTAATTTCTTTTTTTATTGTTTTTGCTTTTGTAGAATTAATAAGAATAAGGTTGTATAAATCATCACTATATTCACCAACATATTTGGTTCTGGCAATTCCATTTTCGCGAAAATGGACATAAATATATTTACCGCCATTTTGTTCTCTAATCTCAATAGAACCATAAATCAAAGACTTTAACTCTTTTTGAAACACCTCTTTTTCATTTAATAATGATAAAATTTCCTCTCTATTTTTCATAGTATTCTCCAATATAAGATTTTAGGTAATTAGCTATAAACTGGCTTTGCACAAATATTATAGCATAAAATATAAAAATGTGAACATATTTAAGTAAAATAAATACGTTTTGTTTCACATTAAGTGTCATAATTAATATAAAATAAACATTTAATGTTACAAACTTTAAAAGATCATTTAGAGAAAGAGTAGAAATTCTCTAACAGGGTCCCGCTTAATACTTATAATGGATTATTAAAATAACCTCTTTGCTTTATACACTCGTTTTATATTTGTTGTGTCTTATACTTAACTTCTTTTTCCCTCCCGGGAGATCCTTCGGTAGAGCCTCAGGATGACAATAGAGTCGGTCGCTCTTCATTAGGTCACACATTGTACCAACCGCCGTAT
>CALVNN010000023.1 GCA_944349765.1 uncultured Clostridia bacterium
AGTACTTTTATTTGGTGAGTGCAAGCAATAGCGAACAAGCATATCTACTAGAAGATACTAGCGAGATAGTATTAAGTAATGGTTTTGAGATACCTAGAGAGCTAAAGCAGTCTGAGGCTTACGCACAATATTTTACTCAAGTAAATCTAATGCTAGAAGTACAAGCAATACAAAATACAGGTACGAATGACCTTTATGAAGTAGATGCGATATTTGAAGATTTATTTGGTGGAACTTTATACGACTCAATGGTGAATATAAATCTTGAAGACTCAGTTATGTATGTAACCCCAGGTACTTTATCAAATGCCATTATCCAAAATAGCGAATTACAAGATAAGTATAACTTCTTCTATGATGAAGATTTAACTGAACCAGTGGCTTTAACTAATAATTTATCTAGCGGTGATGTGATATATACCCAGCCAGTTACAGAGGATCTAATATATACTCCTATTGAGTCAGCTAGTGGTGTATATGGCGGACCTAGTAACGCAAACTCAGTTACAGAATACCGAGTAGGTGACGGAACTATAACTTATGGTAATGCTGTGCCTTCCAGTGTGACCGATACAAATATAGTGATAGCTAGTAACTATTTTGACGGAAGTCTGGTTCACCCAGTCACTGAAATAGGTCAATATTCATTTGGTAGCAAAAGTACACTTACTAGTGTAAAAATTCCAAACACTATAACGAGTATAGGTTATAATGCTTTCAATAGTTGCAGTAGCTTAACAAGTATAACCATCCCAGATAGTGTAACGAGTATAGGTCGTGCTGCTTTCTCTAATTGCGTTAGATTAACCAGTGTAACCATAGGAAGTGGAGTAACGAGTATAGGTGATAATGCTTTCGTTAATTGCGACGGCTTAACCAGTGTAACCATAGGAAGTGGAGTAACGAGTATAGGTAGTTCTGCTTTCAATGGTTGTTATAAACTAGTGCAAATAAGGAATTTGTCAGGGCAAACCTTGAATGGACTACCTAGAAATGTAGGACAAGAAATTTTAACCGACGAAACGAGTGCGTTTAATAATACATTAACAAACGAAGGTAAATATCGAATTTTTGTAGTAGGTAAGAAAAAATACTTAATGGGCTTTACAGCTGAAGCCGATAGAACCACAGCGGATGATATTCCTAGTGATATTACTGATATCTATCAATACGCTTTTTATGAGTGTAGTAGCTTAACCAGTGTAACCATTCCAGATAGTGTAAAGGTTATAGGTGATGATGCTTTCTCTTATTGTACTGGCTTAAAGAGTGTAACCATAGGAAGTAGAGTGACGAGTATAGGTGAAAGGGCTTTTGCTTTTTGCTGGGTATTAAAAAATGTTTACTATTTAGGTAGCAGTGCTAAATGGGGTTCTATTAGTATAAGTAGCTATAATAATATCGCCTTAACGGATGCAAATAGATATTACATAGAATTTGATGAGAACAATCAGATAGTAGTGACTGATAAAAATAATAGTCCTGTGACAGCGGGTGATACTACTTATAAGGTAAGTTATGATAATTTAACTGACCCTAGTAAAGTGGTAGCTACTATTACTTTCTATAATAATAATAACAATTATGTTGTAGTTGCTACTAAAGATTTAACGGTGTAAACATTTATTTTATAAAAAAAGATAAGTCAATCATGAAATGACTCCTACGGGGTTCACTTCAATCAAGACTTATCTTTTTTATTCTATAGATAATTTATGTTATATAGATGGTTCAAAATTTTCAAATATTATGTTGTCGCAACAGCCAGCTATCTTCAAATATTCGCTTTGACTTCGTACTGTCCAGGCAAGCAAAGGGATTTCTTTGTATTTTTTGACGTAATGATTTGGCAAGTCGTCTGCATTGTAAGAGATAAAATCTGGCTTAACTTTTTTATTAAAAGCCATTCTCTTTAGAAGATGCTTTTTAATAAGAGACATCTTAGTATCTTTGAAATAGCTAGATAATTGACCTCTTAGGATATGAGGAGCGTTATTTAAAAACCATTCTAGCACATAAGGGTTAAAGCTCTGAATAGCGAATTCACCTTTATACTCTTTTAAAGATTTTAGCACTGCGGATTCTAGTTCTCCGACCTTGCCGTTATTTTTTATCTCTATAAGTATAGGAGTACGGCCGTCAATATGTGCCAAAGCCTCGTCTAGAGTAGGGATAGTGTACTCCGTATTTAGTATGTGACAATCTTTTAGGTCTTCGATTTTTAGATTTTTTACATAACCGTCTTTGTGAGTCAAGCGACTTAATCTACTATCATGGAAGACTATCACGGTGCCGTCACTGATTTGTTGTACGTCTAGTTCAATAGCGTAACCGTTATGAATAGCGAGTTCAAAAGCGCCAAGAGTATTTTCAGGGGCGTCGGTATTATGATAACCTCTGTGTGCAATATACTTATTAACTAACCAACTATCAAACAAACTCATAAACACCTCATAAATTATATATACAAATTAAATTGTAAAAAAATAACTATAAAATAAAATTAATTAAATTATATCATATTTTTTTGTTAAATACTAGTGTTTTGAGTAAAGAATAATTGCCTTTTTGAAAAATTTTGGTATACTTAATAAGATGTAAAGTCTAATTAATACTATTTAAGACTTTATGATTGTTTAATATTAAATGGAAGATAGAATATGAAAGATTTGAGTAAGATTAGAAATTTTTGTATAGTAGCACATATTGACCATGGCAAAAGCACGTTAGCTGATAGACTGATAGAGCGTACAGGCACGGTAGAGAAGCGTGATATGTCAGAGCAACTTCTTGATAGTATGGATCTAGAGCGAGAGAGGGGGATAACAATCAAGCTTACCCCGACTAGAATGAAATACACTTATAAGGGTGAAGAATACATACTTAACCTTATAGACACTCCAGGACACGTGGATTTTACATATGAAGTAAGTCGTTCGCTTGTGGCGTGTGAGGGGGCTATACTTATAGTAGACGCTTCGCAAGGTGTAGAGGCGCAGACATTGGCTAATGTGTACTTGGCACTTGATAACAACCTTGAGATACTGCCTGTAATAAATAAAATTGATTTGCCTAGTGCTAGAGTAGATGAAGTAAAAAAAGAAATTGAAGATATCATAGGTATACCAGCAGATGATGCACCACTAATAAGTGCTAAAATGGGTACAAATATAGACAAGGTGATAGAGCAAGTAATAGAGAAAGTACCAGCTCCAAAAGGAAATTTTGAGGCACCGCTTAAGGCATTGATATTTGATAGTTTTTATGACAACTACAAAGGTGCAGTGTGTATGGTGAGGATATTTGACGGTAGCGTTAAGGTGGGTGATGTCATCCAAATGTGCAGTAGCGGTAAGATGTTTGAAGTGACAGAGGTTGGGTATTTTACTCCGAAAGCGAATCCTGTGGATATAATATCTTGCGGGGACGTGGGGTACATATGTGCCAGCATAAAAAATGTGAGTGAGTGTAAAGTAGGCGATACAATTACTTTACGTGACAATCCGACGAGTGAGCCTTTGGCTGGATATAAGCAAGTGCAACCAGTGGTATTTAGCGGTATATTCCTTGTAGACGGCAGTAAGTTTAATGATTTGAAAGATGCTTTAGAGAAGTTGCGTCTAAACGATGCGTCGCTTACTTTTGAGCCAGAGGTGAGTACGGCACTTGGGTATGGCTTTAGATGTGGATTTTTGGGGCTTTTGCACTTAGAGATAATTACAGAGCGACTTGAGCGTGAATTTAATTTAGAGATTATCACCACAGCACCAAGCGTTAGCTATAAGATACTCACGACGAAAGGCGAAGAACTTATGGTAAGTAATCCTTGTAACTTGCCTTCACCTCAAGAAATTGCTGTATGGGAAGAACCTATTGTAAATTTAGAAGTATATACTCCGCCTGAGTATGTGGGTGCTGTTATGAATCTTTGTCAGGATAAGCGTGGTGACTACAAGGATATGCAATATATAGATGCGGGGCGTGTAAGACTCAAATACATTATACCTTTGAATGAAATTGTATATGACTTTTTTGATAATCTTAAGTCTCGTACTCATGGGTATGCTAGCCTTGACTATGAACTAGCTGGTTATCAGCAAAGTGATTTGGTTAGAATGGATATTCTTTTAAATGGTGAAGTATGCGATGCACTTAGTCTAATTGTTCATAGAGATAAGGCTTATGCAAGGGGAAAAGCTATTACCGAAAAATTAAAAGAAATCATCCCAAGACAACTATTTGAAGTACCTATTCAAGCGTCTATCGGCAATAAGGTCATCGCTAGAGAGACGGTCAAAGCTATGCGAAAAGATGTCCTTGCTAAATGTTATGGTGGCGATATTACTCGTAAGAGAAAGCTACTTGAGAAACAAAAAGAAGGAAAGAAGAGAATGCGTAAAGTGGGTAGTGTTGAGCTGCCAAGTGAGGCATTCATAAGTATTTTGAAGATATAATATGGCGTCAGTATACATTCATATACCTTTTTGTGAGAGGAAATGTCAATATTGTGATTTTGTGTCCTATGTAGGCAAATTGGAATGCTTAGATAAGTATGTAGATAGTTTAATAAATGAAATAAAATCTTTTGATGCAATTGATATTGATACCGTTTATATAGGTGGCGGAACACCTAGCTTGCTTAGCGAAAAATCTTTGTCTAAGATATTTGATACATTAAATAAGTATCATCATTTAGACAAAAATGCGGAAATTTCAATTGAGTGCAATCCAAATTCGTTAAGTGAGGAAAAATTAGTTGCTTTTAAAAAAGTAGGTATAAATAGGATTAGTCTAGGTGTGCAATCTTTAAATAATGAGGTGCTTAAAAGCATAGGGCGTTTGCATAATAGAGCTGAGGCGTTGAATGCTTTAAATCTTGCTAAAAAATATTTTGATAATATTAGTGTGGATTTGATGGTGGGACTTCCGAATCAAACGATTCAAGATGTAGTGGATGATATCAATGCATTGTGCCCTTTGGTTAATCATATAAGCGTATATAGTCTTATATTGGAAGAAGGAACTCCTTTGTATGATAGAGTGCAAAGTAAACAAGTGATACTACCAGATGAAGATGAAACAATAGCTATGTATGATACTGCTTGTAAAGAATTGAAAAAGTATGATTTTATAAGATATGAGGTCAGCAACTTCACAATTAATAAGCCTTGCAAACATAATATAGCGTACTGGACACAAAAAGATTATTACGGCTTTGGTGTGGCTAGCCATTCATTTGTAAATGGGGTAAGGTATTCAAATACTGAATCACTAAATGATTACTTAAGTGGCGTAACTTGCGTTGAATCATATAGTATAGACCAAAAAATAGCTAAAGAAGAATACATTATGCTAAGGCTCAGAATGAGCCAGGGGATTGATATGAAAGACTTTAGTATGCGATTTGGCGAGAGCTTAGAGACAAAAAAAGATATTATAAATAAGTTGATTGATGACGGACTTTTATGCGAAAAAGACAATCATTTGAAGCTTACTGATTTAGGATTTCATCTTTTGAATTATGTGGTCTTACAACTAGTGGACTAACCTTTATTTGTTAATTGAAAAAATTTGTATTTCGTAAATATTTTTGAGTCTGTTGAATAAACTACTAAATATAAGGAGTAGTTTATGATAGAGTTCACTATTGCACTAAACGGCGTTAATGACAAAACCATTGACCGTGAATGTAGTAGATTACATAATAGAGTAAGAGATTTAGGCGGTATATTTAGTACTTTAGTTCTAAATAATGATGTCTTTTTTTTGATTGCGGGTAAGGAAAATGAAGATTTGCTTTACGAAGAAATCACTCGTACTGTATGTAATATAATAAAATCTTTTAAAACGGAGTACGTAGTAGAAAAGTTAAAGTTTAAGACCAAAAATGATATGAAAGCTTGTGCACTTATAAAAGCGTTAGTAAACTTTGATATGCAAAGTGATAACAAGGTAATTCGATATAAATTAAAACTAAAAAATGAATTAAATGTATACTCATTCTATAAATTTTGTTTAGGGGACCTAAGAGATAAGTGGTTGCAACTTATTGAAATAACAAATCAAAATATAGGCTTTTTGGGGTTTGATGAAACATACATAGATATAGTCAGGTTTTTGGTGGACGGTATCAGCGAGGGAGAGGAATTAAAGGCGACAATGCACAATCGCAAAGTGAGTATTTATAACAAAAACAATGAACTACTTCAAGAATATAGTTTTGATATTGAAAGGTTTATGGATGAGCTTATTTCACATAACCCTTCAAAATTAACTATACAAGGATTTAGTGGAGATATTAATGACTTTTTGATGCAGTTGTTTGCAGATAGGATAAAGATTAATTAAATTTTGTCATAAAAGTAGTTGACAAAGTTTTTTTTGGTAGTATAATATGTACTAGGAAAAAACTTTATTGGCACTACGTAGGTAGTTACAAAATCCAAGTAGTTAGTAACAATATTTTGAAATCAGAGATGTCAATTCGTGGGCTGAAAGATTGGCACAAAATGTTACTTAATGAAACCACTTTTTGTATTCAAAGCCAACGCCTGATTTTAGCGTTAGAAAGATCTTGAAATGAGGCTCTAAATACTACTTTTAGAGTGAATTAAGGTGGAACCACGGTATATATAGTATCGTCCTTATGATATAAGGCGTGCTTTGTACTGTGTTTTTTCTTTCAATTTATTTTAAAGGAGAATATTATGGAAAAAGAAAAATTACAAATGTCAAGACATTCACTAGCACATGTTTTAGCTAAGGCAATACTTAAGCTTTATCCAGAGGCTAAAATGGCTATTGGTCCAAGTATAGATGATGGCTTTTATTATGATTTTGATTATGACCCTGGCTTTAAAATGGAAGATACAGACAAAATAGAAAAGGAAATGAGAGAAATCATAAATAAAAATCAAGAGTTTAAAAGGGTAGAAGTCTCAAAAGAAGAAGCTAAGAAGATGTTTGCTGATAATCCTTATAAATTGGAGCTTATTGAAGATTTAAAAGAAGGTGAGATTACAGTATATTATCTAGGCGATGATTTTTATGATTTATGTGCTGGGCCACATGTAGAAAATACTAGCAAATTACAAAACTTTGGTTTTAAAATCAGCCGTATTAATGGCGCTTATTGGCGTGGCAACGAAAAAAATAAAATGCTTCAAAGAATATATGTGTATGCTTTTGCCAGCAACAAAGAATTGAACGAACATATTAAAAATGTTGAAGAAGCTTTGAAGCGTGACCATAATAAACTGGGTAGGGAACTAGAACTATTTACGACTGTGCCTATGGTAGGACAAGGGCTTCCTATTATGCTACCTAAAGGAGCAAAAGTACTTCAAATACTTCAAAGATTTGTTGAGGATGAAGAGGCAAAGCGTGGATATTTACTTACAATGACTCCATATCTCACTAAAAAAGATTTATTTATAACTTCTGGACATTGGGATCATTACAAGGAGAATATGTTTTTGTTAGGTGACCCAGAAGAAGATGATTGTATGTGTTTGCGTCCTATGACGTGTCCTTTTCAATATCAAGCTTATTTAAATAAGACTAGAAGCTACAAGGATTTACCTTTAAGATATAATGAGACATCAAAATTATTTAGAAAAGAAGCAAGTGGTGAGATGCATGGACTTATTAGGGTGAGTCAATTTACTTTAAGCGAAGGACACATAATGTGTACGCCAGAGCAACTAGAGACTGAATTTTCTGAGTGTGTTGAACTTGCTAGATATATGCTTAAGACTTTGGGACTTTATGAGGATGTTTCTTACAGATTTTCAAAGTGGGATGAAAATAACAAAGAAAAGTATATCGGTTCAAAAGAAGAGTGGGAAGAAGTGCAAGGCACTATGAGAAAGATTTTGGATGATATGGGGCTAGATTATTTTGAGGCAGATGGCGAGGCTGCGTTCTATGGTCCAAAACTTGACATACAAATCAAAAATGTTTTCGGAAAAGAAGATACTCTTATTACGGTTCAGATTGACTTTCAATCGGCAAAACGCTTTGGTATGGAGTACACTGACAAAGACGGATCGAAGAAAAATCCTTATGTAGTACACAGATCATCTATAGGTTGCTATGAGAGGACTTTGGCTTTACTTATAGAGAAGTACGCAGGTGCTTTGCCTGTATGGTTATCACCTACTCAAGTAATGGTTATGAATGTATCTGAGGCTAGTGAAGAGTATGCTAACGAAGTGTTTAACAAGCTTGCTCAAAAAGGTTATAGGGTAGAAAAAGACATTCGTGGCGAAAAAATCGGTTATAAAATCCGTGAAGCAGTAGCAAGTAAAATACCTTATATGGTAATTTTGGGTGAAAATGAGGCTAATAATAAGTTAGTGAGTGTTAGAAAACGTAAAAATGTGAATATTAGTGACATAACTATTGATGAGTTATGTGAATTGATAAATAAAGATATAGAAGAGAAAATATAAAGGCATTTTTAGCAATTTGGCTATAATGCCTTTTGTTTTTTAGTCAATTTTATTAAAGAGTTAAAAGTAAAAATAAAGCCATTTTTTGTAGAAAGTTTTGATATTTGCTTGCTTAATTACTAATAATAAGATATATTATATCTTAGAATTTTATCACTAGAGGTGTTAGGTATGGGATCTTCAAGAGTTATAAAGACAATTGTTGGTGTAGTGGTCATTATTGCTATTTTAGTGGGAATGGGGATCGGTATTAGCTCACTTTTAAACAGCAATAGAGCTGCTTTATATTTTGATACTATGGTAGAAGATGTTTCGGTAGAAGACATAGTAAAAGAAAAAGGCGAGACCGCTGTTTTGCCTACTCCTGAGCGTGTCGGCTGGGAGTTTGAGGGCTGGTATTATGATAGAGAGTATACCAGTTTGTGCGGAAAAGGTGGACAGCAAATCACATTGAATTCGTCAAGGACTCAACTTTTTGCTAAATGGACTCCAAAAAGATTGACTGTGACACTTGTAGATGAAAACGCAGCAAATCCTAGTGATAGATTGCGAGAAGAAACCGTAACTTATGGAAATTCATTTGATTTAAGCTTGTACTCTTCTCAAGGTGAAGGTATAGGCTATGACTATAAATGGGTACTGGTGGATAATGGTGTCAATGTAGATGTTGATGAAAGTGTACCATATGTCGTGACCGAGGATGTTACTTTTAAGCGAATTAAATATGCAAAAACATATGAGTTATTGTACCTTTATATGGACGGTGTCAATGAGGTGGTGATAGATGACACTAAGACCATGCTTTTTGGCGAGAACTTCGATTTTAGTGAGGTGGATGCTTCTAGAACTGGATATACATTTGATCATTGGGAATTAGAAAATGGCGACATTATTACGGCTGATACACTTTTAGATTCTAACACTTACGGTGCAAGAACAGGTAAGATAGTTTTATATGGTGTATACAACATAAACCAGTATAAAGTATCATTCTATACATACGATGGTGTATTACTCAATTCTTTTGAAATAGATTATAATAGCCTTATAGCTCAAGAATACTTTGATACTATAGAAGCAGATACTACATTAAATAGGACACATTATGTATTTAGTGGTTGGAAATATGGCGATGAAGTAGTTGACCCTGAGACTTTCGCAATGCCAGCAGGAGATGTCGATTTTGTAGCATATTATGAAAGAGAAAAATATGAGGTGGATTATTATATCAATTTAGTAACTGACCTCTACTTTGATACTATTGAATTGGAATATGAAAGTAGCTTGGAGGGGACCATCCCAACCGATACAGAGATAGCTAATTTGATAGGTGAAAATGGTGATGCATATAGACTTCAAAGTTTGACTTATGAAGGCGTAGAGTATACGAAAGCTGAATTTGAAGCGACTTTCACGTCTATTGATAGAGATATGACAGTCAAGATAAATCTTGAGAAGTATAAGTTATTTGTAAACTTTATTGCTGGCGACGGTGTTAGCATTTATGAGAGTGTTCTTATCAATAAAGATGAGCCTATTACGATGCCTGAGGACCCAGACTCTAGTTATGCACCTGATAGCACTGAACAGGGTACTTCCTATGTGTTTGGTGGATGGGTGCTAAATGGTGAAATCTTTGACGGTGACTACGACTTTAGTCAGCTTACCGATGACCTTAACGTGTATAGTGAATGGTATGAATACAATTATTCTAAATGGAGCTTCGGCACTATAGATGGTATGGTGTCAGTCACAGCGTATAATGGCACTGCTACTAACATCTGCGTACCAACTCAGGTATTGAGTAATGGAAGTATGGTGGATGTGACGCGTGTGGGAAGTACTAATTTGGCTTGGCCTATACAAAATATTCAAGGAAAGAAGATATTAATTAGGTCAAATATTTCCGTTATTGGAGAATATGCATTCTTTAATTATGGTACAACTGAAGTGGTATTTGATAATGGGGTCAATACCGACGGATTAACCATTGAGGAATACGCATTTGGTAGTGCAGTAACTGGCTATAATCAATATTCCATTACTTCAATTAAATTACCAGCAAGGACGAGTGATGTGCATCCATTAGCGTTTGGTTCGGCTATAAATCTAGTAAGCATTGATGTAAGTGATGAGTGTGTAAATTACAAATCTATTGATGGTGTGCTATATGAGACTAAAGCTCCTGAAGTGGTATTGCACACATATCCACATGCAAAAGAAGACACTAGTTTTGTTATACCAAGTGATGTTACCAAGATAGGTGATTATGCATTCTATTATTATAGAGGAGGTAATGGTACGCTAAGTGCTTTGACTCAAGTTTCGGATAGCGAGGGTAGTGCGTTACGTGAAGTGGGAGTTAGTGCATTCAAAGATGCCTTTACTTTAACAAGTATAGATTTATCACATTCAAATATAGTGGTGATTGGTGCTGATGCGTTTAGAAATTGTTTCTCATCTAATGTAGCAAATGCTGGATTTAACTTCACAAGTAGTGCGACTATAGCTTCAATAGGGGCTAATGCATTCGATGGTACAACTTATGCTGGGAAATTAGTGCTTAATTTATCAAGCTTAACTAGCCTAGGAGATATGGCGTTCTATCAGGCTGTAAGTGGCGTTGCGTTTAATGCTACGCAGTATAGTATAGTCCTTGGTGGCTCAATAACTACTGTACCTATTAATGCTTTTGCTAATAGTCATTTAACCATTGAAGTAATAGATGATAACAATATCAGCACTATAGGTGATTATGCGTTTAGAGGCGTCACTATTACTAGTGCAGTATTCCCAGAGACGCTGGTACTAGGCAGTCAATGCTTTGATAGTGCTACTATAACGTATATAGAATTTAAAGATTTACCTACTTTGCCATCAAGCATTTTCGCTAATGCTAATATGACTGCTATAAAGATAGATGGGCTAGCAACTATTGGTGAATCGGCTTTAAGAGGTGCAACTTTAAGTACTCAAACTGATTATATTCATAATCTACAAAAGATTGAATTGGGTGCAAACTGTACTATAACCTCATTGAGTAATTTTGTATTTAGAAATAATCTACAATTAACTGATATTACTCTATGTCCAAGCCTAACTAGCTTAGGTATCTATGCTTTTGCTGGTTGTACGGCACTAGAAGAGATAGTTCTGCCAAATTCTATTCAAACAATAGATGGTAACTGTTTTAATGGATGTACAAACCTAAGGTCAATCACTATGCCAAACAATCTTGAGACTATTCAAGGGCAAGCTTTCAGAAACTGTACAAGTCTAACTAAAGTAGAATTTAACGCAATATTGACTTCTATAGGTGATAGCGCTTTTGAAAATACTGGACTTACTTCAGTGAATGTAAGTTGTTCTGGTAACGTAGCTAGTAATGCGTTCTCTAATTGCGTAAATTTGGTCAGTGTCAATATCACAGCTAAGGTACTCAATGCTGATGTGTTTAGTGGTTGCAGTGCCTTAAAGATGGCTAGAATTAATTTCCCAACCGACGTACAACCAATACAAATCACAAGTATATTCAATGGGTGTACCAGTCTTGAGACTTTAATTTTAACCGGGGGTGTGCCTACTATAATCAATCCAGATAATGTAAGTCTATACTTGTTCGCAGGGTTAAGTGAAGACGCTACTCCTAGAACAATTAATATCTATATCCCAGCCGGTACAAAGAATAATTATCTTGCAGTGTCAGGATGGTTGGAGTACAGTCTCTACTTAGTAGAAGTAAATATTCAAGATAATGTAGCTTATAAAGGCAGTACAGTCCTTAGAGCTCTTGAGAATGTAAGTAATATAACAATATTCGATGCTACGGATATAGGCGAGTATGCCTTTATCGGTCTAGATAAACTTGAGACACTTACATTAAATTCGTCTAGCTTAATCTCAATTAGTGATGTAGACAAAGCATTTGAGGGGGTCGACTTAGATAATTTAGTAATTAAAGTACCATCAAACCTTTTAAGTGAATATCAAAATAGTCTAGAGTGGGCAAGTCTAAAAGATAGATTTGTTGGGGAAACGCTCTGATGTATACCGTTACAAAA
>CALVNN010000024.1 GCA_944349765.1 uncultured Clostridia bacterium
CTAATTTTGTTGGCTATTATCCTAATAGCGAGCGTGAGGTTCGAGAACTGGAAGAGTTTGCTCTTAAAAACCGTCCGCAAATGACCATATCTTACCATAGTCGAGGCGAAGTAATTTATTACGGCTTTACAGGCCAGACTGATGAAGAATTAGCTAGAGATCTAAGGATAGCTAGCGAGATAGCAGAAGTTACTGGATATCAAGTATTGCGTTCTTATGGCAGTGTCGCAGGATTTAAAGATTGGACGACAAGAGTATTGAATGTTCCAGCAGTTACTATTGAAGTGGGTAATTTTAGTATGGGGTCGCCAATAACAGAGGAGTATTTACCAGAAATATTTGAGCAAAATAAATTAGTACCTCAAACAGCTATGAATGCATTACGTAGTACTCAAAATTTAGGAAAAGGATTATGGAAAAATACATTTTAGAAGCATTAAAAGAAGCTAAAAAAGCCTTCAAAAAAAATGAAGTTCCAGTCGGAGCTGTAATAGTGAAAGACGGCGAAATAATCGCTAAAGCACATAATATGAGAATGTCTAAGAAAAGTGCAATAGCACATGCCGAAGTATTAGCTATACAAAAAGCTTGTAAAAAACTAGGTGATTGGAGACTTGAAGGCTGTGAAATGTATGTAACGCTAGAGCCTTGTGCTATGTGTGCTGGTGCTATAATTAATAGTCGGATCAAAAAAGTAGTGTTTGGTGCTAATGAGCCAAAGGGTGGCTTTATGGGTAGTATCTTTGATGTATCAAATCGAAATATTAGCAATCATATAGTAGAAGTGCAAGGTGGCGTCTTAGCCGAGCAGTGTAGCGAATTATTGAAGAAATTTTTCCAAAGTAAAAGGTGAATAAATTTGCTCCTAATAGCGTATACTACTAGTATTAAAGCAAAAGGAGTATAAAATGAGGATAGTTAATCTTATTGCCTTTATATTATTAATTATAGGCGGAATAAATTGGCTTTGTATAGGGTTATTTCAATTCGATTTTGTTGCTGGGATATTCGGGTCGCAAGCTGCTGTAGTAAGTAGAATTATTTATAGCTTGGTTGGTATAGCTGCCCTATATTTAATCTATGCAGCAATTGCTAAACGTGGCAACATTGAACTTTGCGATAAAAATTAAAAAAATTTAAAAAAGTGTTTAATTTTTATATGAAATTAGGCACTTTTTTTGTAATTTCAATTACTTTACTTTTTTGTGAGTTTGGTATATAATAATTTAAAAAGAAAAGTGGATGTTGTTTTACATAAAAATAAAAGGGGTATATTGTGAATATTACTGATGAGATGGCGTCGACACATTTAGGTAAAAAATCTTCTATTTGTGATAAATATGATAAAAGTTTACTGGTCGCTATACCAAGAGTTGATAATAGAATCTATTATGGGATAAATGAAGATAATCTACCTTTTGTAGGATTTGATATTTGGGATGCTTATGAAGTCTCTTTTTTGACAACTAATAACGTACCTATTAATAGGGTTCTTAAGATAAAATATCCATGTACAAGCCCATTCATTGTCGAATCAAAATCTTTAAAATTGTATCTTAATTCTTTCAATATGACACCTCTAAGAGAAACTATTAAGGAGAGTGTTGAGTGCTTTTGTGAGATGGTTAAAAAAGATCTGAGTGAGTTGCTAAATACTGATGTGGAGATTGTTTTGCACGATAGTTTGACATCTAATAAGTGTAATATGTTTGTAGATTATGAAAATCTAAATAAATATGTAGATTTAGATAGTATCAAATGTGAGGTTTTTAATGAAGCTCCTCATTTATTAGAAGTGATTGATGTACCATGTGAGGCAAAATTAACTTTTGATTGCTTAAGGTCGAATTGTAGAGTCACGCACCAGCCGGATTTTGGCGATTTGTTTATATATATAAAGGCGAATAAATCCGTAACTTATGAAAGTCTATTTAAATACTTGGTTTCATTTAGAAAAGAATATCATTTTCATGAAGAGTGCGTTGAAATGATTTATAAGAGGTTGTTTGATATATTACATCCAGAAATACTAATGGTTGCAGCTCTGTATACCAGAAGAGGTGGTATAGATATTTGTCCTATAAGAGCACTAAAATATGAATATCTTGATAATGAATTGATTGATATTAATAAGTTTACAAAGAGAACTATTAAGCAATAAGTTGTTTTAAAAATGTATGTGAGGGTTTTGAATTCCTTTTTTGTAAGATAGTAAGATAGGTAAAGATTATGTACGTAGAAGAATTAGAATTAATAAACTTTAGAAATTATGAACATCAAAAAATAAATTTCAATAACAAATTAAATGTAATAGTAGGTAAGAATGCTCAAGGGAAAACCAACCTTATTGAGGCGATTTTTTTGCTGGCTATTGGTCGAAGTCCTAGGACTACAAAAGATAAAGAAATGATAAATTGGGATAAAGACAGGGCTATTGTAAAGATGAAATTAGTTAAAAATAGTGGCTCTAAGACCTTGGAAATAAGATTGAATAAAACCGGGACTAAAACAATTTTGATTAATGGACTACCTATAAGACGTATTAGTGAATTGATATCAGTGCTTAATGTCATATATTTCTTCCCAGAAGATTTGAAACTTATTAAAGAAGCTCCTCAAGATAGACGTAGATTTATGGATGTGGACATTTCTCAAGCGTCTAGGAATTATTTTTTTCTTTTGCAAACATATGAAAAGGTGTTGATGCAACGTAACAAATTACTAAAAAATAGTAGTACAATGGAGGTGTTAAAGCAAACTGTAGGTATTTGGAATGAGCAACTAGCAGATGTGGCTAGTAAAATAATAATTAGCAGAATAAAGTTTTTAAATAAATTAGCACCCATTGTGCAGAAGTGTCATGCATATTTGTCTGACGATAATGAAAAATTAGATATTAGTTATCAAGGAGTTGTTGGTAAAAATACAGAAGAAATAAAGAATATTTTGATTGAAAAGTTACAGCAAAATTTGCAAAAAGATTTTGAACTTGGCTACACTAGTGTCGGTCCGCATAGGGATGATATAAAGATAACACTAAATGGAGTGGATATAAGAAGTTTTGGTTCTCAAGGTCAACAGAGGACGGCTTCATTGTCATTAAAATTAGCTGAAATTCAAATTTTTGAAGAAGAAACTAAAGAAAAACCAATATTATTACTAGATGATGTCTTAAGTGAGTTGGATCCTGATAGGCAACGAAAACTTATAAATATAGCAACGAAGCAACAGAGCTTTTTGACTTGTACGGATTATCCTTTTGACACGGTTGGTGATATCTATAATATTAAGGATGGAAACTGTATAAAGAGTTAATGGATAAATTTAGCAATAAATTTGATGTATATGTATTAATTTAGTTAAAATTGTACATAATTTAAGTATGGAAAGAGAACAAAAATTATCAGATTATTTAAATTCATTATATCAAAACGCTAGAATAGGTATACAAACTATCAATAATTTGTTATCTGAAATCAAAAATAAGGAATTAAAAGAAGAACTTCAAAATGAGCTAGCAGATTATAATAGCTTCAGTGTAAAGGTAGAAGAGTTTGCCGAGGATAACGGCGTCAAGCTAAAAGATAATAGTTTATTTGAAAAAATTAGGCTTTGGGGCAGTACTAAGATGTCTATTATGATGGGAAAGTCTGTGCGAGATTATGTACAGTCGCTATTAGTAGGTACTGTTATGGGACTTTCAAAATTATTTAAAGATAAGTGGGATTACGCTGATGTATCCAAAGATGCTGATGCTTTAAGAGATGAGCTAGAGATGATAGAGGAAGATAACTATAAATCATTGAAAGAATTATTAAAAACAAATATCTAAATTTTAAGAATTTTGTCTTGTGAATACTTGATAAAATTCTTTTTTTCTTATATAATATTTGCTATGGAAAAATATTTTATAAATACTTATGGATGTCAAATGAACATCCACGAATCAGAAAAAATTGCTGGTATCCTAGAGGATATGGGGTATACTGAAGCTAAAAGTGAAGAGGATGCTGATATTATTGTTTTTAATACTTGTTGCATAAGAGAAACTGCTGAGCAAAAAATATTAGGACACATTGGAAACGTTAAACATATAAAAAAAGTAAAGCCAAATCTAATAGTCGCTGTATGCGGATGTATGTCTCAACAGCCTGCTAGAGCAGAAAATCTAAAGAAGAGTTATCCGTATGTGGATATAATATTTGGCACTTCTAATATGCATAAATTAAAGGACTTTATATTATCACGCAAGGCAGTAAGAAAAAGAATACTAGATATTGATGAAGTGCCTCAAGTAGTAGAAGGTATTAATCCGCATCGTACAAGTGGTGACAACGCATGGGTAAATATTAGTTATGGCTGTAATAACTTTTGTACTTATTGCATAGTGCCTTACGTGAGAGGTAGGGAACGTAGCCGTAAGGTAGAAGACATTATAAATGAGGTCAAAGAATTACTTTCTGATGGCAAGTATAAGACAATTACATTGCTTGGACAAAATGTAAATTCTTATGGTAAAGATTTGGGTGAGGGTGTAAATTTTGAATATTTGATAAAGGAAATAGAAAAGTTGGATGGAGATTTCGAAATTAAATTTTTGTCCTCACATCCAAAAGACTTTACATTATCTTTGGTTGATACTATTGCAAGTAGTAAAAAAATCAGTCACGAAATACATTTACCATTACAATCTGGAAGTGATAAAATCTTAAAGTCAATGAATAGGCAATATGATATTGCTAAATACTTAAGCATAGTTGATTATATAAAAGATAAAATCCCTAATGTAAGGTTAACTACTGATATAATAGTAGGCTTTCCTGGCGAGACTGAAGAGGACTTTCAACAAACGGTGGAGGTGTGCAAAAAAGTCGAATTTGATGGCATATTTGCATTTATGTACTCAAAACGTAAGGGCACTAAAGCTTATGATTTTGAAGACCAAGTTGATGAAAAGACAAAGCATGAAAGAGTCAATAAAATATTGGCTTTAGAAAAAGAAATTATCAAAAATAAACAAATAGTATAAATTTTTTAAGTTTGGCAATAATTCACTAAAAGGTAGGTGAATTATATGCGAAAAGCAACATATGGTTTGGATAGCGTTAAGCAACAAATAGCGAGTTTAAAAGGGTGCGGTGTAGATCTAGAAGTAAATATAGGTAGAAAGCGTATTAAGACCTTCAGTGGTACGATACAATCTGTCTATCCTAGCGTATTTACTTTTATTGATAATGACGGAAGTATAAAGACATACAGTTATTCTGATGTCCTTTGTGGTGATGTCAAAATATTATAGCTCCCTTTTAAAAAAGCTTTAAAAGGGAGTTTTTTATGAGTAGAAGCAAAGTTAAGAAGGCGGTAAAAAATAGTCATCCTATTACTTTAATTTTAGGTATTGTTTTTCTAATAATTGGAGCGGTAGCTGGGTTTTTTACGTGTAAAATCATTACTAAAAATGATACGTTTGA
The DNA here is from genome assembly GCA_944349765.1 of uncultured Clostridia bacterium. Lineage (GTDB taxonomy): Bacteria > Bacillota > Clostridia > Christensenellales > UBA1242 > CALVNN01. Next base: position 5,472 of record CALVNN010000024.1, read on the forward strand.
ATTGATAGGAGAGTCTCAAATCAATATAGCCATCAATGGTGACACGACTTATGTGGATGCGGGAGTTACTTGTGTGGCTTTTGGCAGAGACGAAAGTGATAAGGTGGTAGTCAAAACAAATATGACCCAAAATGCTGATGGAAGTTATACAATAGACACTAGCACTCAAGGGGAGTATTACATAATTTATACAGTCGAAGACTCTTTGAGGTATAATGACATACAACGGGTTAGAGTTATTACCGTAGGAGGTACAAATGAGTAAGCGAAAAAGTTTTAGCGGTCTTAATGCTTTTTTAGTAGCAGTAATTTGTTTGGTTCTAGGCTTTGTAGTTGGCTTTATTGGCTTTAGTTATCTAAACCCACCTAGAGCCAGTGACGTATATGTAAGCGGTGATTTGTCTATACATTTTATGGAATTAGGTAATAACTATACAGGTGATAGTATTTATATAAAAGCAGGTGAGACCGATATATTAGTCGATGCTGGTAGCCGTGCAAGCAGTGTAAATACAATAGGTGCATATTTGAGCAATTATGTTACAGACAATAAATTAGAATATGTAATAGCGACTCACGCTGATCAGGATCATATTGCTGGATTTGCAGGGAATAATACATACCAAAGTATATTTGAATTATATGAATGCGAGACTATTATTGATTTTGCTTTAACTAATAAAGATACGGTTACTTATAATAATTACATAGAACAAAGAGATGCCGAAGTAGCAAATGGTGCCACTCATTATACCGCTTTGCAGTGTTGGAATAACGCAGATGGAGCAAGTCGTACCATACAACTTTCTGATGGAATAGAGCTTGAAATATTGTATAATTACTTCTATGAAAATAACTCTAGCGATGAGAATAACTACTCAGTATGTTTTATGATAAATCAAGGAGATAAACATTTCTTGTTTACTGGTGACTTAGAAGAAGAGGGCGAGGAGTATTTAGTGGAGTATAATAATTTACCTGAAGTTGAGTTATATAAAGCTGGTCATCACGGGTCTAAGACTAGCTCAAATGAAATTTTGCTTAGTGTAATAAAACCAAAGATTGTTTGCGTATGTTGTTGCGCTGGTAGTGTAGAATATTCTGGTAAGAGTGATACAAGTGAAATTACGGATATCTCAGAATATAAAGATTTTATGAAAAATACCTTCCCAACGCAGGATTTCATTGATAGAGTGTCAACCTACACCTCTCAAGTCTATGTTACTACAGTTGGAAAAGTTGTGTATGATACAACAGATGGAAAATACAAAGACGATGGATTTGAGTCTTTAAATGGTAATATAGTTGTGACATCTAGTAAGAGTGGTGTAGAAGTAAACTGTAGTAATAATAACACACTATTAAAGGATACTGATTGGTTTGCTAATAATAGAGTATTGCCTCAAGCTTGGGCGGTGTAAATCAGAATAAAAAATAAAAACACCCACGAATTTAAAGTTTGTAGGTGCTTTTTTATACTCAAGAATTAGTTGGATTTGCTTTTTAATATTATTCGTCCTATCTCTTCAATTAGTTTTTTATGATATGGTTTTAGATTTTGTCTATTAACTATATTTTTTAAGATAATAGAAGTTTCAGTCATAAGCCTTTCTTTACGCTCTTCACTAAAACCCTTTGCGTCACTCACATTGCTAAGTCTATCTGCCAGCTTAATAGCTAATGCTCCGTCTGTCATATGCATCATCTTATTAGATAAATATTCAACTTTACCAAAAGTCTTAACAGCGTATTTTGCGCTTGTGACTTCGACTACCAAACTAGCTACTTCTTCATTAAATAGATTTTCTAATTCTATTATTGAGGTGTTTGTATCCTCTAATGTATCGTGTAAAATACTAGCCACTAAGACATTTTCTCTATTTGGTTCATTATAAATAGTTTCTAATATTTTGTATACTTCTATAGGATGTTCTACGTAATCCCTTCCATCGGTTCGTTTTTGGCCTTTATGCTTTACGCAAGCTAAAGCCTTTGCTTTTTGTATCATTATAAATTCCTCCAAATTTTTTATATTTTTAACTGCTTATAAAGGCAAATCTTTTTTGTTAAATTTTATCATACCTATTAGATAAGTTATGAGTCCAATCAATGCTAGTACACCAAATTTCCATAAATAATCCAGGGTGCCTGCTAGTATTGATGTTGTATCAAATAGTGTGATAATGGTAAAGTAGTTAAAGTAATTCATTGATTCTATGCGAATAGCTTGTGGTATACTTGAAGACCCGAATAAACCTAATATTGTGGTTACTAGGAAAAACATACTAATACCTCCACCTATACCTAAAGCGTATTTACTTTGATTAAACCAACTTGACGCCAAAAAGCATATTCCAGACAAAGCAAATACAGTAAGGAAAGCACCTAAGTTTAGTAGCAACATTTGAGGAATGCTTATGCTAATACCTCCACCGCTTACAATAAACAAACTTATTACACTCGTTATAGTGAGTAGTGCAAACATTGCAAATAAAGACAACGTTAAAAAGGACATCTGAGTAAACGTGACTTTGCTTCGCTTTGTTGGTGTGGATAGTACATACGCCATTGAACCATTGTCCACTTGGCTAGCTAATAGGTTATTCGAAACCATAATAACATAAATTATTGGTAGTAGCAAGCCTGCAATTTTATAAAATAATGAGCCTATCACAAGACCGTATACATCCATTTCGACTAGTTCGGTTAGGGAGTTGGCTATTGCTTCAGGGAGTTGTCCTAAAAGGCTTTCCGAAAGATTGATTATGGTTACTTCTTCGTACTCACTAAGCTGGTTGTCTATGTATTCTTGCCGTTCTTCCTCTGTCATTGTTTCATATTCACTAGTTTGTTGGAATTCTTCCCATAACTTTTCTTCTCGAATAGCCATTTGGGCTCTATACGAAACAATTGAGGTGTAAGATGTTTCATATATAGCATCCTTTGTGAAATAATCGGATACATATATAGTCTTATCATTTTGCACTACACTAAATGAGTAAAACACTTCTGACATAATATTTGGTATGAGTTGATTTGCAAAATCTTGTACATTTTTGTTAGTCGAATTCAAATAGTCGTCAATGCTGGCAACAATCAATTCAAGTGTAGTTTGAGTGGTTTCAGATACGCCAGATTGTATTAAGTCATCAGAAAATTTGTGAACAATGCTAGAAATTAAAAAATTTATAGTTTCTTCGCTTGATTCCATATCACCGTGAATTAGATAATAATCAATAAAAAGGTTGATAGCTAAGGCTTCAAGTTCGCTCTTATTTGATGTTATTTGATTACGCGCTTCACTGTCAGTTATACCACTGGCTATGAGTTCGTTATATTCTATAATTACTTCATTTTCTTCCATATTTGCGGATTGACTTTCGAAGAATTCTTTGGCTTCTTCGTAGTATTTGGAAGATTCTTTTAGGGTGGTGTCAGCTATAGCATAACTTTTCATTGAGTATTCTTCTATGGTGCTTTCTAGTGTGTCGCTAATTAGGATATTCATCATTGAAGTTTGTACACTATTTACCTTAAGCGTACCAAGTATTATGATGACCATAGCTATCATAATGCAAGTTATGACAGTTACGAATAACCAAGTTATAAAGTTAGCTTTACAGGATTGTTTAAATAATGGTTTGCTAAACATATTTTTAACTCTCTTTTTTTACAAATTCATTAAAATATTTTTCTAACGTATATTTATTTTCAGTTAAATAAGACAAATTATATTTTTTTAAAGTACTTAGCAAATTAGGAATATTTTTTTTGTTTACTTTTATAGTTACTTGATTTATATCAACGTCCGCATCTATTATATCAAAAGGTTCTTGGCAGAAAGACAGATACTCTTTTTGGTCTTTAAAACTAATATTATATTCTCTATATGGATATCTTTTTATCTTAGATGTACTAACTATTTCTTTTAACTTTCCTTGCTCAATTAATGCAACTCTGTCACAAATTTCTTCTAATTCTTCAAACAAATGTGATGTCATTATAATAGTAGCCCCATTTTGTTTTGCTTGTTTTAATAGTTTCAAAAAACTTTCTCTCATCAAAGGGTCAAGCCCTGTTGATGGTTCGTCTAAAATAATGATTTTGGGCTTTGACATAAAACATTCAACTATTGCTGTTTTTTGTTTCATCCCTTTGCTCATACGTCTTAAATTGGCTGAAGTATCAAGTTTTAAAGTCGATATAATAGAATTAGCGTCTGTAAAATATTTTAGGCGTAAAAATTCTGCTTGTGATTTTAAAAATTCTATTCCAGATCTTAACTCAGGAAAAGCTATTTCGCCAGGGACATAACCTATTAAGTGCTTTACTTCAGCAGACTTAAGCCACGTGTCTTTTTGCTCAATAGTAATATTTCCGGTCGTAGGCTTTATAAATCCCATTATACACCTAAGTAGAGTAGTCTTTCCAGCACCATTTGCTCCTACAATACCGAGAGCTTCGCCTTGTTTGATACGTAAATTTATATCAAATAAACCTATATTATTACCATAGTCTTTTGTTAAATGATTGATTTCAATATAATCCATTTATAACCCCTTGAATGTAGTATCTACTTTGTAGTATTTCATAAAATACTTTTCAAGTGTTTCTTTGGCATGTGAAAAGTCTTTTATTTGGTAATTTGATATTGATTTTATAAGAAGATTTATTTTTGAATCAGGTATTTCTAATATCAATGTTTTTCCTAAAGTATTTATTATCTTAAATTTGTTTTTAAATTTTAATTTAAAATTTTTTGCTTGTTCAGAATTTTCAAAGGTTAATAAATAG
>CALVNN010000025.1 GCA_944349765.1 uncultured Clostridia bacterium
AAATTCCTTTTCATTCGCATACTGATAATAACAATGATGTTATATGTGATTATTGTAGAGCGGATATATCACCCCAGATAGACCCTTTTATTGATGACAATAAGCTGATAATAATTTGTGTTGTTATATTTATAGTTGTCCTTATAATTATAACCATAGTAATTGCTTTAATTAAACGCAAAAAACATCAAAATAACATATCAAAAACATAAATCTCATTTATATCAATATATCTACTTTTATCCGTTCATACAAACACAAGATTTTGTTATTATCTATGACTAGTCTCTTACCTGCAATAGTAAAATTATGAAAATATATATTAAATTGTTTGCAAATTATTTTGATTTATACTATAATACTTACGTAAATTTCACCGCAGAAGTCAGCCTTTGACCGTGAACTTTATAAAAACAAAATTTAAAGGAGTAATCAAAAAATGCAATCAAAAACTAAAACAATATTAGGTATTTGTCTTGCTGTTGTATTGGTAGTTGCTGTAGTTTTAGTAATTATACTAACAAGACCTACTCAGACAACAACAAAAATTTCATTTACCAGCGAAAATGCTGAAGCATTAATTATGCAAGGATTTTTAAATGGTGAACAGGTGGACGGCAAAATGGAATCCGTAACCTTTAGCACTGACAGCTCAAAAAACACAGCAACAACTGAAAATTTAAACACTTGGACTGGACTAGAGCCAGCATTTGATGAAGAGAAGAATAATGTTACTATATCATTTAATATATTCAATCAAAACCCTGATAAAGAGTTGAATGTCAAATTGACCTTTACTGAGGCAAACGAAAATGACAACTATACTGTTACGGTTACAGCGGTAAAAGATAACGAATCAAACTCAGCCGGTATAGAATCAGGCTCTACTATTACGCTAGCAGAAAACTCTGCACCTAATGGAAAACTTGTAACAATCACTATTATATACAGTGTGATAGATGATACTAAAGACGCTACTATAAAAGGTTTTGATCTAGCTGTAGAATTGCAATCTGAAGCAACTACTAGCGGAGACAATGATGAAAATGACGACCCCGCACCTACTGGTCCACTTTATACAGTTGTAGACAACAATTCAAATGGTGTAGTTGATGCTGGTGATAACATCAACTTTGGTTTATATCCTACAACAATCAAAGAAGATAATGTAACGATTGACACATCATCTCAAGATGCAGACGGCTACTATACAGGTTCTGATGGTGAAAAGTATGCTATGGTAGAAGTTACTGACTCTAACAGAGCATACGAACACAATTTAGATTACTCTAACGGCTCGCAAGTTAGCATTGGTAACGCTTATTTTAAGGTTGAGCCTATAGTTTGGGTTGTTCTAGATGTTGATGCTCAAGGCAATGCTACTCTTTGGACGGAAAAAATTATAGGGCGTCAAGATATTGATAACGCCGCTTATATAGGGAATAAATATCAAGAATGGCTAACTAACGAATTTTTAAACACAGTATTTACTTCTTACGAACGTGATATTTTAAACCCAATTACTGTTGGAAGCGATCAAGATCTAATTTCTATTATGAGCCTTGAGGATATGACCAATACTGAATACGGCTTTAATAGTAGTATGTTCCAAAGTGATCCAGAACGTAGAAAATATGCGACAGACTATGCTATGGCACAAGGTGCAACCATTTCCGTTGATCAAACTTCGGGCGCTTTAGATTATTATCTTTGCGGGTCTTATATGATTTCTAATGAAGCATCAACAATGGTTTATCAAATAACTACAAGTGGTAGGACGACGGATGTAAGTTACACTCTCAGCGCTGGAGTGGTACCAACCGTAAATATACAGTTGGATAGTACTACAATTTCTGGAGCAACCGAATAATTAGTTTTAAAACACTAAAACAAGACGAAACAAATATTAGCGTTTCGTCTTTTTTATTAAAAAATTAAAACTATAATAATTATAACCGTGAAGATTAGCTATAAAATGAAGATTTCTAAGTTTTTTTTAAAAAAGTTTATTATAAAAAATCAACAATGATTTTATTGAGACAGTAGTAAATGCTACTGTCTTTATCTTTTGTTGATAATAAATAAAAAAGAGTTGAAAAATCTATCTCAACTCTCTTAATATTTGCAAAGCAAAAACTGTCGCAAAAAGTGATGTATTTTAGCTATCAACAAATAATATCAATCTATTTGATAGTCTCGGTATAACCGTTTGAGTATGTAAACTCGTATCCATCAACAATCTTTATCGTAAAGGTATCTCTTACTTCTGAATTGTTTGATGCATTTTTAACTCTTACGTTGAAAATATTTTCATCTGTTCTTGACTGAGTGATCTCATATTTCACTTTATTTTGAGCGTCGACAGAATTATTAACAAATTCCAACTCTAAAGACTTTTCATTTCTCTCGTTTTCAAACTCTACTTCTGTTTCGTTAATTAGATGTCCGTTACTGTATATAGAATAATTGTATTCCATTTCATTATTTTCTTGCTCATGCTCAATCTTTATGTAATCTTGCGAGTTTGCTCTAGAATATGTAGTAAGCTCTATAGATATCTCTGTCTCGTTACCCTCTTTTTCATATTCTCTCTTACCTGATACATCATAAACATTATCACCGTTGACAATAACGCCTTGTAATGTGGTATTAATTTCTAGTTCTATTTCATTATCATCAATTTCTTCTTCGGTCTCTGTATTTACTTCCTTGTAGTACATTACAAACTCTTCTTCACCGCCTCCTAGCATAGGCACCGTCAAAGTCATCTTGAGATTATATTCGCCGTAGTAATCATCATCTTGATCTACTGCTCCGTTTGTATAATAGCTTGTTGTATCACTTGTAAGCATATCTTGAAACATCCCCATATAGCCAGCAATGTTATTGACATCATCTTGTGAAATAGTTTCTGGTCTAGACTCTGGAGCTGTACTAGTCTGTGTATCATTAGCAAAAAGCAAAGGGGTGCTTTGCGACTCACCAGAAATATTTTGAAAATAGTTTACGCTGGATATAACTGACATAGCATAAAAATCCTGTGCATCTACATTATCATTTGTATTCGTCTTACCACACGCAGTAAGCCCAATACTAGAAGTAGCAACGACTGCTAAAGCCATACCTGATAATAAAACCTTTTTAAAATTTAATACCATAATTACAAACCTCCTAATAGTTATAATTTTATTGTACCAAAGTATAGATATAATGCAACCAAATTAAAGGTAAATTTTGAATTTTTTTGTTAATTAATATAGTTAATAATTTCAATCATAACTATGATATAATATATGCTTTTTAAAATACTATTTTATAAGTGACAAACATCATTAACGTATGGTATAATATTATTTAAATTATATTTTAATAGGTGTGATATGGTCAAAAAGAGAGTTTTAATAATACTTACTATTTTAGCTATAATATTAGCTGTATTTGGATATTTTCATATTCCAATACTATCCGCATTAGGAGTACAATTCCCCGAACGAAACATTATTTGGGCATTGTCAATACTACCAACCGTGATACTTTGTAATATACCATTGATAGTATGTATAGTCTTTTTAAGAAAAGAAAAACAAAAAGATAATTCTTCTCTAAACTACAACCTATCTATGGAAGAAATAGCGTCAATTATGTATGATAAAAATTAGATTACACTTTAGAGGTAGTTAAGACTATATATAGTAAAGACAAAACAAAAAGATATGTATTACTTAAGGCAAATGATGGTACTATTAGGTATCAGTATGAGAAGCTTGTACCCTACGATATGGAAGAGCTTCAGTATTTGAAGCCAGATAACCTACCTGCATATTGGTCGTTAGTCTCAGACACAAATCACATCTTTGACAGTATTGACACCGCAATAAAAGAGATACAAAGCGACCCCGAATACAAGACGTATTTTGAATAAAAGGAACCCTACCGGGAGATATTTCGACTTCGCTTACGCTTCGCTGAATATGAAATTAATACAAAACTTTACAGACTTTCATAATTGTTCAAGCCTGTATTCAAATAAGTAAGATTTGTATCTTGCCAAAAATATTTTACCCTTACTAATATACCATTAATACATTTATATTTATTTTAATTTAAGTTATACTTTCACTCAAGTAGATTATAAAAACAAGGTGACTTATGAAGAAAAAATATTTTTATTCAATATTTAGCATTAGTATTATAACTATACTTTTATTAGTTGCATTATACTTTATATTTAATACAAAGACATTTAGAGAGGTGCAAGATTTAGACTATAGCGAAAGCTTAGAATATGTAGCAAACCCTGATCAAGGATTTTATAGGACGTCGTATGTGGCGTTTTATCCAGAAAAGGTTGAAAAGTCGTTATCTATGATGGAGGATTTTCAACTATATCATCTCAGGATGGATATCAGTGCATTTTCGTCGGTTGTTAATGGTGAAAGTGATTTGACTTTAACTGATCAAGCTTTGGTAGAGCTTGAAGATGTAATTGATTATTACAAACAAAACGGCAAAAATGTGATTATTCGTTTTAGTTACGACACAAATTTTGATGGTCACGCAAACTATGAACCAGATGTAAATATGATACTTACCCACATAGAACAGATATGTCCTATCTTAAATAAATTTACAAATACCATAACAGCAATAGAAGTAGGTATGGTCGGCCCGTGGGGTGAAATGCACACAAGCACTATAGCTAACGCTGATACAATAAACAAACTTATAGATAAGTATTTGAAAAGTACAAGCGACATACCTATTTTAGTAAGAACGCCAAAAATGATATATGATTATTTAAGGATAACAATTGATAATATTCAAAATTACACTATAGAGCAAAATAACCTTGCGTACCGATTGGGGCTATTTAATGACGGCTACTTAGGCTCTAGTAGTGATCTAGGTACTTACTCTGATAGAGAAACAGAAACGACTTGGTTATCTAAACAAACCGAGCATTTGCCTTATGGTGGAGAAGTGACTTCTCCAGATAGCGACCTACATAATATAGAAGTTTGCACGCCTGAGATGTTTAAACTTAATCTCTCCTACTTAAACTATGAATGGAACTATAATGTAGTACAAGATAAATGGCAAAATACTTACTATACAAAAGATTGCGGTGATGAAACTAACTACTACAATAAGACCGCTTTTCAATATATCCAAAATAGACTGGGATACAGATTGGTCTTGAAAGAATCTATTTTTAGTTATGACGAAAATTTTAAAAATATAAAGATAGAACTCAATATAAAAAATGTTGGTTTTGGGAACTTAAACCGAAAAAAAGATATAACTGTGATATTTGTAAATGATGGTAACAAAATATATAGCTTTAACGCTGGCACATATAGCGGACAAGAAAAGATAGATCTAAATATACCCTTAAACATAGGAAAAGACAATTATGACGTATACCTAAAGTTAAGCACCATAGAAAATGAAGAGAATCTATATCCAATAAAATTTGCAAATAATGATATTTATAGTGAAGCTCTAAACGCAAATTATATAGGCAAAATCAAATTTTAATTTTATAAAAAAAGCACAACTAAATGTTTGTTGTGCTTTTTTACTTTATTTATCTAAACGTAGACTAAGTTTGTCCTCTCTCGACCAAACCTCACCGAATAATACATCATCATTAAGCTCAGCAAATTTTGGAGCCAAATCTCCTAGATTATCTCTACCTGCTGTTTGTTTTACCATAAACTAATCTCCTTTAAGATAATATTTTAAATATATTATAAAGTTTAGAGTTTACTCTAAGTCAAGCGAATTTTATAACTTTTTTATATTTAATAGTTAAAATATTTGTAACTGATCTTGTTTTTAATGAAAGTATCCTCTATTTGAGGATTTTTTTGTTGATATATGTTATAATACCAGAAAGAGGTAATTATAATGTCTGGTATTAAATTATTTGAAGAAAAGAAAATTAGAACGGAATGGAATAGCGAAGAAGAAGACTGGTATTTTAGTGTAGTAGATATTATCGCTGTATTAACTAATAGCCCTCGCCCGCGAAAATACTGGAACGCCTTAAAAACCAAGTTAAGAGAGGAAGGAAGTCAGTTGTCCCAAGATGTGGGACAACTGAAATTACAGGCGGCAGATGGCAAATATTATTTAACCGACGTACTTAATACAAAAGGAGTTTTAAGACTTATACAATCTATTCCCAGCCCAAAAGCAGAACCTTTTAAAATCTGGCTAGCACAAATAGGTAGTGAACGATTAGATGAGATTGCTGACCCTCAAAAAGCAATTGACCGTGGTATACAATTATACAGAGCAAAAGGTTATACCGCAGGTTGGATATCCGAAAGATTGAAAGCAATAGAAATACGAAAACAATTAACCGACGAATGGCGAAGCAAGGGAATAGAATCAAGTCTTGAGTTTGCTATTCTTACAGATGAAATGACAAAGGCATGGTCGGGAATGTCGATTAAACAATATAAAAATTTAAAAAACCTTAAGAAAGAAAACTTGAGAGATAATATGACTAACATAGAACTAACCTTGAATCAACTTGCCGAAGTTATGACTACCGCTATATCAAAAACAACAAATCCAAAAAATTTTGAGGAAAACAAGACTGTCGCAAAAAGGGGTGGCAATATAGCTAAAAATACACGATTAAACATTGAAAAAGAGCTAGGTAAATCTGTTATATCTCCTTTAAATGCAAAAGATAAAGAAAGATTAGAAATAAAAAATAATGATTATGACGGGGATTGACAAAATACCCTTTTATTTAAAAATTAAAACACAAAAAGTAAAAGGTATATTATGAAAACATTGGATTTTTACAAACTAACAAGTCAGTTTACTTTTTTGGGTAAATACAAAGAAGAAGCTATTGATTTATGGGAAAATAAGTGTAACAAAAGTTTGAAGAACTTATGCTGGCATCTTATGAATGTAACTATTCATAAAGAAATAATTAAAAAGGTTATAAGCGGATATAACATCCGAAACTATGGTGACTTCAACTACATTGATTACACTACCCCTATGTGTGAAGATGATGTATTTCTCACAGCCTCAAGTATCTTTTGTGAGATATTTAGGCGTGATGAAAAAGGGTTTTATCTAGGTCGGCCAACAAAGCACAAATTAGTGCTAACTTGTAGATACATATCAGTCCTAACCAGTGCTATTTTAAAAGCAAACGGTATACCTTGTCGTTGTCGTGCTGGCTGGGCAAAATACTTGAGGCACGACGGACAATTTGTAGACCATTGGGTGAACGAATACTGGAACGAAAAAGAAAATCGTTGGATTATGATAGATATGGATGATTTGTATGATGAAGATTTTAGTAAATACGACTTATACATACAAAATAATATATCAAAAGAATATTTAGATATAAAGGGCAATCAATTCATTACAGCTAGTGAAGCTTGGCTCATCTATCGCAAGGATCCTAAATTTTTAGATAGTCTCAAGTATGACTATACTAATTGTGTAGGAAAAGAAGTATTGAAATATTTATTTTTAGACTTTTATGCTGTAATGAATTTTGAAGCCAACTACAAATTTTTCCCTATGGCTTTTGAAAAAGACTTTGATAGCTTGACGCAAAGCGAATTAGAGGAAATTGATGAGCTTGCCATACTTATGGCTGATGTGGATAAAAACTTTGATAAATTAAAAGACTTGTACAATAATACTCCTAAATACCGAATGTTAACATCTCCTCTAGTTCCTAAAAATTATTTTGAACCACTTATAAAATCTAAGGGATATACAATAGATTAAATTTATAATAAAATAATATTATTTATTTTCTTAGAACACAAAATATAACTTAAAGGAATAATTATGTTTTACATAGATACATATATGGCACCTGTGGGTGAAATATTAATGGCTAGCAATGGATCGCATTTAACTGGACTTTGGCTAAAAGGACAAAAATACTATGCTTTAGGCCTAGAACAATCCGCCATAAAAAAAGAATTACTTATATTTACTCAAACCAAACAATGGCTAGACACATATTTTGAAGGCAAAATGCCAGTATTTACTCCACCACTTTTGATAGAAAAAGCTACACCATTTCAAAAAAGAGTATATGATGTATTACTCGGTATACCTTTTGGGCAAACTATGACTTACGGTGAAATAGCTGAAATAATACAAACCGAAACAACGCATAAAGTAAGTGCTAGAGCTGTAGGTGGTGCTGTATCACGTAACCCCATATCTATTATAATCCCCTGTCATAGAGTGGTTGGCTCAAATGGATCACTTACTGGTTATGCTGGTGGATTGCAAGCTAAAAAATCTTTACTTACCCTTGAAAAAGCGGGCTTATGCACCGTAAAATGAATGTTTTAATTGACAAGTGGTAAAAATATTTTTATAACTAAATAATAAACGCCGTAGGAGGTTGATATGTTAGACAAACATTTCACCCCACCCATTAGTGTGATGCTAAGAACTTTTGGTACACGACTGGGAATAATATTTTCAAATTTAGCTATTATCTTTTTGGTGCTAACCTTAAGTGGAGTTGCTTCCTTTTTATTTATTTTAAATAAAGTAATTGAAACTAGTAGCTTTTATAATCTAAAAATATAGTTGCTATTATAATAATTTAATAAAAAATACTTAAGCTAAATTATTACTACTAATTTTACCAAGCAAACACATTACTTACAATTAGATTGTAATCACTTATTAAAACATCTAAACATATAGTCATTATATCATCTACACTTATCCGACTATTTTTATTAGATATAATTTCTTAACTTAAAAACTAAAAAACTCATAGGATAAAATCCTACGAGTTTTTTTGATTTAAACTAAATCTTTTGTAGCAACTACAACATAATTGTTATTATTATTATTATAGAAAGTAATAGTAGCCACCACTTTGCTAGGGTCAGTATTATCATAACTTACCTTATAAGTAGTATCACCCGCTGTCACAG
>CALVNN010000026.1 GCA_944349765.1 uncultured Clostridia bacterium
TTCTTATTTATTTTTTTAAGCAAATTGCTTATTTCTAAGGTTAGTGGTATCTTCCTATCACTAGTAATTGTCTTTGTGCCTTTGATATGTATAACGCCCGCATTATAATCTATATCTGATACATCAATAATCAAAGCTTCAGACAGTCTAACACCACTATGGCTTTTGTTTGTGCTGTATAAACTTTTTGACAAACAAATTTTTTTATGTTATAATAAAACTATACTAAATAAAAATTACAATCTTTGCCGACACAAAAGGGATTATTTAGATAGCAAAAGCAGTTATGTGTCATATTCAATACAGATGAAACGAGCTGTTAGGGTTTAAAGAAAATAAATCAAACAAACATAAATTTAAGGTAGCCAAATAAAAATAAAATAATTAACAACAAAGGCTAATAAAATCACTTTTAGGGTGACTAAAAATATATTATAAGTTTAACAGAGGATAACAATATGAGAACATTTATTATGTTATTATTAACAATAGGGTTTATTGTGTTTGTCATTTTTATGCCTTCCTTATTTTGGAATACTGACTGGCAGACAATATTTGAAGTCGCATTTAGCGAAGAAGATGAAACGCTACAAGACATTATAAATATCTTTGGTGAAGATTCACCGAAACAAACAGCTATTAAATATTTAGCTATTTGTGCGGGTGTGGTTTTAGGTGGGTTAGTCGTGCTATACATAATTAGTAAATTTTTAAAACTTTTGTCCAAGGTTAAATAATTTTTTTAATAAATATAGACTAAATCAGGTAATTAGTAAGTTGTTTTTTTGAAATAGGGGAGATTTAAAAAAAGTCATTTATTACTTTGTTTAATATTTATGATATTTAAGAATTATGATTAAAAAGGATATTTGAAATTTTGTTTTTCAAATATCCTTTTTTTATGTTATTAAGTGGTTTGTGTTTTTGGTTTTTTGTCTTTGTTTATTAGTTTTATTATTTGTTTTGAAATGTACATAAATAGCATTTGTAGGAATGGCAGTAAGACTATTAAACCGAGTACTATCAATAGATGAGTGGTTGATAGGTGTTCTAGTCTTAAGAAATTAAACAATCCAGTTCCAGCAAATAATGAAGTCCCTACGACGTCGGATAGGAATAAGAATGCTAGTATAGAACAGACAGTCATAGATGCAAAGACAGTAAATCTATATTTATTAAATGGCAATGCAAGTTTTAGCATTACAAATATTGAATTAAATGTTACAAGTAAAATGATCATTGTTTCAATTTCTTTTACCTGGAACGAATCGCTAGCAAATATATACAATGGTATAGTTAGTACTAGTGCTGCCAGTCCATAGTTGAAGGATTTGAGTAATATTGTATCAAGGAATTTACCTTTAATGAGATTTTTATTCGGTTGCATTGCAAAGAAGAATGAAGGTATACCAATAGCAAACAACTCTAGTATCATTAGCTGATTAGGATTAAATGGATAATGATACCTAGTAATGATACAGAAAATACAAAGCGTGATACAAATCACTGTCTTAGTCAAGAACATAACAGACGTATTTTGAAGATTGTTTGTACTTCTACGTCCTTCGCTGACGACTTGTTGCATACTACTAAACTTTGAATCAAGGAGTATCAAGTGGCTTACATTACGTGCCGCCTCACTACCAGCACCTATAGCAATAGAGCAGTCAGACTCTCTAAGCGCTAATATATCATTCACACCGTCACCAATCATAGCTACGGTGTTTCCTGCCGACTTAAAGGCTTTGATAAGGATTTCTTTTTGTTGTGGGGAGACACGACCAAAAACATTATAATCGTTAGCAATTTTAGCTACTTCCTCATCGCTCATATCTTGTAAGCTGATGTACTTCTCAGCACCGTCAACTCCAGCTTTTCTAGCGACTTCAGACACGGTGAGTGGGTTATCACCAGAGATAACCTTAAGCCCAACTCCATTTTCTTTGAAGTAACTTATAGTCTCAATTGCATCTTGACGGATATTGTCTTCAAGCACGACTAAGCCTAGTGCCTCAACTTTTTGTTTGATTTTAGCACCTTCGTAATTTTTGGAGTGGGCGAGTAGCAAGACTCTCATACCTAGTCTGGCGTATTCTTCGACTTCTGCCAAAAGTTTCTCATCATCAGTCAAATATTCAGGCGCCCCAAGATAATAAACGCCGTTTTTACCATAATCCACCGCAAAATATTTAGTTTCGCTACTAAATGGGATGAAATTCACAGCCTTTAATTGTTTATTCTTTTTGAAGTGTTGTTTCAAAGCTATCATAGTAGGGTTATCTTCTGTGACACTAGTTAGCATGTTACCAATTATTTCTTCCATAGGTCGTGCAAGACGTTTACTTAAAGGCTTCACTTCTGTCACTTTCATACTACCATCGGTGATAGTACCTGTCTTGTCCATACACACTAGGTTGACTCTAGCGAGCATCTCAATACAATAAAGTTCTTGTACTAATATGTTGTGTTTTGATAGTCGAATTACGCTCACCGCTAAAGTTGTAGATGTAAGCAAGAACATACCAGAAGGTATCATACCAAGTATAGCACCAGAAGTCTTGAGTACACCGTCTACACTATAAGTAAATCCATTTGTGCTTATATATAATAGGAATGCAAGAGGTATTATAGCTATACCTATTACTTTAATAATACTGTTTAAAGAGTTAAGGATCTCAGATTTTGGCTTGCGATATTTTTTTGCAGCATTAGTTAGCTTTTGTATGTAATTTTCATCTCCAACTTTTTCTACTCTAGCTAGTACACTACCTCCGACCACATAGCTTCCAGCGAGTAGATAATCGCCAGCTTGCTTTTTGACTGGGAGAGATTCGCCAGTAAGCAAAGCTTCGTTTACACTACAAGTCCCATCCACAACCACGCTATCAGCGCCAATTTGTTTGCCGAGGCTCACTTCCATAATGTCATCACGCACTAATGAAGAGGTGTCTATATCTATTCTCTTACCATCACGAATGACAGTTACCGTACTTTTTACGAGTAGTGACAGCTTGTCAATAGTGAGCTTAGATTTGATCTTTTGAATAATACCTATAAAAAGGTTAGACAAAATTACGACCAAAAACGTCAGCTGTGTGGCTTGTCCAAGTGCAAGTAACACACAAGTGATTACAAAGTATATCAGGTTGAAGTATGTAAGTAGTTCTGTAAAAATAATACCAACTATGCTACGACTGCTACCTTTTTTTATGGGATTATTTAGCCCAGCTTTTGTTCGTATATCTACTTCTTCTTGCGTTAAACCAGTATGTATATCAGTCTCCTTGACTGGTATTGGTGTTGCTTGCTTTTTTGCCATAATTCGCTCCATTCAATAAATTTTATGTACTATGAAAAGAATTATAACATATTTTTTTGATTAAAACAATGTATTTTTAAACATCATTTTTCTTGACAAAAAGTCTCAGTATTGCTCTTATGAATTTTGGGGGTTTAAAACAGTATATTTTCATCTTTTATCTCCTTACAATAGTATATTATGACGGCTACTTATTTTTTGTTAAGTTTATTGTTGATTTAAAATCGTTATGTGTTATAATGTAAATATGATTGCAAAAGTTATTGTAGATATAGGTAATAGCGAAGTAGATAAGGTGTTTGATTATCTCATTCCTGAAAGTATGCAGGTGAGTATCGGGGCTTTTGTGCGTGTGCCATTTGGTCATAGAACCATTGAAGGGTTTGTGATAGATATATGTGAAAATTCTGATTACGACATAGACAAATTGAAGCCTATACAAAGCCTTATCTTTGACAATCCTATTATAAAACCAGAGCTTATTCAATTGATGTCGTATATGACAGAGCATTATCATCTTAGAAAAGTGGATGTGCTTAGATTATTTTTGCCTAGTGAACTTAGAAATGGGAAAGTCAAGGCAAAATATATAAGTATAATTGAGGTAAAAGATTACGAGGCACTTAGCGAAGCCATAACAAAGGTACGTTCTAACGCAAAGAATATGATTGCTCTTATGGAATATATGCTTGATGTCAAGAGTGAAGAGTTAACCAATTTAGCGGACAAATTTGGGTATGCTAATATAAATAAGCTTATAAATCAGGGGCTATTAATAAAATACGAAAATAGGGATTTAAGGACGCCTAATAGTGAAGTAAAATTAACCGAGGGAGTAAAACTCAACGAGTTACAGCTTAAGGCTGTCGACTGTATCAACAATACTAAAGGTGGCACGGTTTTGCTTTTTGGGGTGACTGGAAGTGGTAAGACTGAAGTGTATATGAATGCCATTAAACAAGTGCTTTTGCAAGGCAAGACTGCTATTATGCTGGTCCCTGAGATAGGTCTCACACCGCAAGTAGCCTCAAATTTTAAAAATAAATTTGGCGATTTGGTGGCTATAATGCATAGTGGGCTTAGTGCTGGCGAAAGATATGACGAGTGGGAAAAACTTTTAAATGGTGAGGCAAAAATAGTCGTAGGTGCTAGGTCAGCTATTTTTGCACCGCTAGATAATATAGGTTTGATAGTTATAGACGAAGAGCACGATAGTAGCTATGTAAGTGATAGCAATCCTAGATACAATACTATAGAAGTGGCTCAAGCTAGAGCTAGATACAACAATTGTCCATTGGTGCTAGGTAGTGCGACACCTAGTATTGAAAGCTTCTATAAAGCTCAAATTGGCGAATATAAGCTTTTTGAAATGCCAGTTAGGGCAAATCGGCAAGCATTACCAAAGATGACAATAGTTGATATGTATCAAGGCTTGTTTATGGGGGACTATGGGTCTATATCATCCACGCTCCAAAGCAAACTAAGCCAAGTGATTAAAGATAAAAAACAAGCACTAATTTTTATAAACCGCAGGGGTTTTGCTAGCTTTAAACGTTGCGTCAATTGCGGTTTTGTGCCGACGTGCAGTGATTGTGATGTGGCGTTGGTGTACCATAAAGAAGACAATCAACTCAAGTGTCATTTTTGCGATAAACGTTACAAAGTCATTACAAAATGTCCGCAGTGCGGGGGCGAGGTCTTTAGAGAAGGGGCAACAGGTACGCAAAAGGTCGTCGATGAGCTAAGACGGCTCTTTCCAGATGTGCCTATCTTTAGGATGGATAACGATACGACTAAGACAAAGGATGCACATCATAAGATACTTAGTGAATTCGCTAACTCTTATCCAGCTATTTTGGTGGGAACTCAAATGATTGCAAAAGGTCACGATTTTCCTTTTATTACATTGGTGGGTATTGTGGACGCGGATTTGGCTCTTCATCAGGCAGATTATAGAGCTACAGAACGATGCTATCAACTTGTCACACAGGTGGCGGGTCGTGCTGGTAGAGGCGAGTACACAGGCGAGGTGGTGCTTCAGACATATTCTGCTAGACACTACGTGTATACATATGCTAGTAGCTATGATTATGTAGGCTTCTATAAAAAAGAAATTGCTTTAAGAAAAACTACTCACTTTCCACCTTTCGCTACTATCATAAGAGTGCTATTTAGTGGCGACGTCCTTAGTGATATTATGACTGAGCTTAAAGCCGTTCATGATAAAATTTTACTCATAAAAGACCGCTATCCAAATGACTTTATATTCTTTAAGGCTGTTGCTTGCCCAGTCAAAAAAATAAAGACCAAATTGAGATACCAGATACTTATGAGACTCGTGGGCAATGAGGATATCATTATCCCGCTCATTTATGACGCTGTAAACATTGCCAATACAAAGAAAGTCAACGTATTTGTAGAGTTAAATCCACAAAACTTGAGTTAGAACGTATGTACAAGTGTACGTTCTTTTTTATTTAGTGTAGTAACTATCTTCAGTATTAAGCGTACCCTTCTTAGGTGTTTTCGACTTCGCTCAACATGACATTAAATGTAGAACGTTTGACCTTAGTACTGTCATTCAGAGCAAGCACAAAGTGCGAAGCGAAGAATCTCCCGGAAGGGGATACGGCACTCATTTATTAAGCCAACTAAATATAGAACGACCGACCCCATTATGTCATTCAGAACAAGTGCGTAGCACGCCGTGAAGGATCTCCCGGAAGGGTAAGGGGAGTTAGGGATAAAGTATAGACTGTAGAACGTATGTATAAAAGAATACGTTCTATTTTTATTTTAATAGTATCCATAATAAGTATTAAGCGGTACCCTTCCGGGGGATGTTTCGACTTCGCTCAACATGACAATATAATAGAACATTCACAATGAAACAAAGCATAAAAATGAAAAAAATTTCACAAAATAGTATAAAGTATTTGACAAAAAACTTCATATTCGGTATACTATAAATATTAATCTAAAAGAGAGGCGAAAATATGCAAAAAAGTATTATAATGGGGGGGGGG
>CALVNN010000027.1 GCA_944349765.1 uncultured Clostridia bacterium
GTTGGTAGACATAACTATGACGACTCAAAAGACCCTAAGGTTATAAATCTTGTTGTAGGCTGTTATTACTTATCTAACGATGATTTAGTAGGTGTGTACGGATATAAAGATTTGCCTGCTACTGTAAATCAAGACGATCAATTTGCTTTTGGTGTTATGGGTGTACAAGGCAAGACTTTAAATGAGCTTAGGACTCAGTCAACATTTATCTCGCATATAAGTGTTGTAACGGGTACTCAAGTAAACTGGGACTTTAATGAAGCTTGGAAACTTGAAAATAACTCTACGCCTAGCATAAATGCAAATGGTGCTAATATAAGATTAAGTGTTTCTTCTTTGAATATAGGCGGTTCTAGTCTATTACAAGCAGAGGATTTAGCTAATCTAAATATGGATGGCGTTTACTACGTCAAGAAAGATATTGACTTAGGTGGAATTGAGTGGACTCCACTTGGTAGCGAAATGAATGGATTTAGAGGTGTATTGTCTGGTGTATGGCTTGAGGAAGAGCAAAGATATACTAAGATAAGCAACTTTGTACTTCCAGATGGAGTTAATGTTGGTTTCTTCAATACAATATCTGGTGGTGAGGTAGGTAACATTATATTTGAAAATGTAACTACTGAAGATCAAAATACTGGTATAGATGCAGTTAACTTCGGTATTGTGGCTGGTATCAATAATGGTGGTTATATACACGATGTGACTATTAGTGGTACAAATAGTAATCTAATCAATGCTATTGATAAGACTGCTTATGTAGGTGCTATAGTTGGTACAAATACTAATAGTAGCCTAAGCAATGGTATTATTACAAATTGTACAGTTGATATAGGATTGTTAAAGAATTTTGTAAATAACTATGATGTACCTACTTATGTAGGTGGTATAGCTGGGCAAAATTTGGCTACAGTTAGTCAATGTGCTGTAATAGGTGGTGAGATTGTTAGAGACTCAACTTATGCAGGTGCTGCTGGCGGTATTGTCGGGTTGAATGCGACTCAAGGTACTAATGCTGGTTATGTTACTAGCAACTATGTAACAAATGCAGCTATTATGACTAAGTATAGTTACACTGGTGGTAAGAAAGATACAGCTGTATTTAATGGCCATTTAGCTGGTGGTATAGTTGGAGATCATCAAGGTAGTAATGTAAATTACAATCTATTTGATGGTGAAGTGAATGGATTTGCTGTAGGTGGTGTTGTAGGTTATGCTAGAGGAGTCGTTGAGCAAAATCAAACTACAACTAACGCTTTGATGAGAGGTTGCTTAGTAGGTGGTATTGCAGCTTATCAACATGGCCGTGGTGAGACTGATCTTAGAAACAACCGTATAGAGGGTACTTTGTATGGTGTTGACTTCTCAGGTAATATAAGCAATGACTTTGTTGGTAATGAGACTACTAAGGCTGGTTTGGTTGTAGGTAGTGGTAAGTTCGGTGGCGGAGATAATACTAAGGCTTATAACAACTTTGTAAGTGTAAACTTCGCTGGTAAGGGTATCAATAGAGTGGATACTTATTGTCCTGTTACAGCAGTGGCTCTATGGAGATATGACAACGTATACAATAAGGATGTTATGACAAATCTTTATGAGCACTGGCTAAAAGATACTCTTATCAACTGGGTATGGAGTTGGCATTATCCATTCAGTGAGAAGATAGTAACTGAAGATGAATTATTAACAACGAACTTTAAACCATTTAAAGATATGAACTTCAGTGATGCTATTTGGAATCTAGATGCAACAATCAATACTGGTTTCCCTACTTTATACAACGTAGTGCAAATACCTAGTGATGACGATTCCGAATTAATCTAAATAATAAAATTCCCTTGCAGGTAATGTGAGGGAATTTTTTTACTCGACATTATTTAAATTTTTCTTTATTATTGTGGTATAATTTAACTAATAAAGTATAATTAAATGATTGTAAAAGTTTTGTTTTTGTAGTATAATAAATTATAATTTTGTTTTGTAGGAGATTTAAATGGGATTATTTAGTTCAGACAACACCCGTAACTTAAAAAAATTAAATAAAATTGCAGCCAAGGTAGAGGCGTTGGAAGACAAGTACGCTAAATTAAGCGACGAGGAATTACGTGCACAGACCGATATTTTAAGAGAACGTTTGAAAAATGGTGAAACCACTGACGATATTTTACCAGATGCTTTTGCTGTATGTCGTGAAGCTAGTGACAGAGTGCTTAATATGAGACATTTCCATGTGCAGATACTGGGTGGTATTGTATTACACCAAGGGCGTATTGCACAGATGAGTACTGGTGAGGGTAAGACTTTGGTGGCTACACTTCCTGCTTATCTTAATGCTTTGACAGGTAAGCCAGTATACATTGTTACTGTTAACGATTATTTGGCTAAGACTCAAGCTGAATGGATGAGTAAACTATATAACTTTTTGGGATTGACAGTTGGCGTAGCATTAGCTAATGTGTCACCAGAAGCTAAAAGAATTGCTTACGCTTGTGATATTACTTACGTCACTAATAACGAATTAGGTTTTGATTATCTACGTGATAATATGGCAGTCAATAAGAACCAAAGGGTATTAAGAGAGCTATCTTATGGTATTGTCGATGAGGTGGATAGTATCTTGATAGATGAATCTCGTACCCCACTCATTATTAGTGGCCGAGGAATGAAGAGTAGTGATGACTATATCAAAGCTGATAAATTTGCCAAGTCATTAAAAAGTGATGATTATATCATTAACGAAGAACACAAAACCATTGTTTTGTCTGAATCAGGTGTGGCAAAGGCAGAAAGATATTATGGTATAGATAATATCAGTGATGTTGATAATATGGAAATCAACCACTATATCAATAATGCACTTAAAGCCTGCTACATTATGAAGCTTGATAGTAACTATATGATTCAAGATGGTGAGATTGTCATTGTGGATGAATTCACTGGTCGTGCTATGGCTGGTAGAAGATATAGTGATGGATTACATCAAGCTATAGAAGCAAAAGAAGGCGTTAAAATAAGAGAAGAGAGCAAGACTATTGCGACTATTACTTTCCAGAACTTATTTAGATTATTCCATAGATTGTCTGGTATGACGGGTACTGCTAAGACTGAGGAAACTGAGTTTAACAAGATATATAGCCTAGACGTTGTAGTGATACCTACCAACTTACCTATGATAAGAAAAGATTATCCAGATGTTATCTATAAGACCAACAAGGCCAAAGTTAATGCTATTGTTGAGGAAATTGCTAGGGTGTATGAGACTGGACAACCTATTCTTATAGGTACGACTACTATTGAAAAAAGTGAAGAGATAAGTAATGCTTTAAAAGCTAGAAAAATCAAGCACCACGTGCTTAACGCTAAGAGTCTTCAACTTGAAGGTGAGTTGGTAGCTCAAGCGGGTAGACTCGGCAGTGTGACTGTGTCTACAAATATGGCTGGTCGTGGTACAGATATTTTGCTAGGTGGTAACCCTGACTTTTTGGCTGTTAAAAAGCTTCGTGATGAAGGGTATGATGATGCTCAAATTAATTTGGCGAAATCTTATAGCAATAACAAACCAGAGGATATTAAACAATTAGAGGAAAAATATAATAAATATTTAAATGAATTTAAGGCTATCACAGACAAAGAAAAAGAGCAAGTAGTAGCTCTTGGTGGATTGTATGTATTAGGTACAGAAAGGCACGAAAGTCGTCGTATTGATAATCAGTTGCGTGGACGTGCTGGTCGTCAAGGTGACCCTGGTGTATCTGTATTCTATATATCTCTTGAGGATGATTTGGCTAGACGTTTTGGTGGCGAGATGATGTATAAAATGGCAGAAAGCTTTAAAATTGCCGATGATGTGCCTTTTCAGCTTAAAGTGTTGTCAAAATTGATTGAAAATGCTCAGAAGAAGATTGAAATTCAAAACTTTAGTATTCGTCGTGAGTTGATTCAATATGATGACGTGCTTAATCTTCAAAGAATGGCTATTTATGAGCAAAGAAACAAGGTCTTAGATGGTATAGATATGCGTCCTCAAGTGTTGGACTTTTTCCGCAAGACTACCGATGCTATAGTATACAGTTATCTAGATGATAATCAGCCTTATTTTGAGTGGAATTTAGAGGAATTAAATATTGCGCTAGAGGACCGTCTTTTACCAAAAGGAACAAACTTAGTTACCGAAGAAATGGTTGAAGATGCTGATGTCAGTGACGTCGCTGATAAAGTATATGATTACGTCATAGAAAAATACAATGAAAAAATAGCTTTGGCCGAAAGTTATGGCATAAATTTCTCAAATTTTGAAAGGCTAATTCTATTAAAAGTCGTTGATACTCTTTGGACTGACCATATAGATGCAATGACTATACTTAGAAGTAATGTATCTTTACGTGCTTATGGACAGCAAAACCCAGTTGCTGTGTACAAGCGTGAGGGTATGCGTATGTTTGATGATATGATAGAGCGTATTTGGCACGATCTCTCTTGTGCGTTACTAAATGTCAATATTGAAAGGGTGCCACAAGTACGCTCAGCTATTGAGCCTATCCAAGTGCAAAAAACTGTAGTAAAAGGAGCAACTGTAGGACGTAATGACCCTTGCCCATGTGGTAGTGGTAAAAAATATAAAAATTGTTGCGGTAAATAACTCGCAAAGCAAACTATTGTATTAATAGTTTGCTTTTTTTATGAAGACTATTATTGGTACAAAAGGTAAACTATAATATTCAAGTCACTGCTGTGGAGGCGGTGGCTTTTTTATATTGACTTTTTGGTGAATTGATATAAAATACTTTTAGTAAAATGATTTGATATATTAAAAATGTTTTAGTTCGGTTTGTTTCTGGCTATGATATAAGTTTTACTTGTTTAAATGGTTGAAAGGTTAGTGTAATTGTGGTACAATAAATAATATTAACAATCAGAAGGTGGATTATGGATAAATCAT
>CALVNN010000028.1 GCA_944349765.1 uncultured Clostridia bacterium
TTGGTTAAAAGACTCAAAGAAGAATATCAATTACAAGTCGTCGCTACCTCATTACAAACTGACGCTCGGGTACAAGATTGCGATTTTACAAAGCCTACTTTATTGCTTGTAGGAAATGAGAGTGACGGGCTGTGTAAATTTTATAATGATAACGCAGACAAAGCAGTCAAGATACCAATGAGAGAGGGGATAGATTCTTTAAATATTGCATGTGCTACTACAGCTTGCTTATACGAAATTCAAAGGCAAAGAAATGATTAATATCTAATTTTTGAATGCTTTTAAGCTATACTATATTTAGTTTGTGTTATATACCTTAAACACTACATATTGTTAAGTACTGTAAAGTTGAGTATTATAAAGCTTCTTTTGATGAGGCTTTATTTTTATTAAAGTTTAAAACAAATTTATTTTTAAATTCACACTTTAAAGTTGTTTATAATATTATGATTTTAGTCAGGTAACAATGAACTTTTTTTATAACCCACTAAATAACGAAAATAAATCACAAAATCAAGATAATAAGCAACAAAATTATGAAGCTAAAAATCAAATATATATGCATCAAACTACAGACTTCAATACTTTGCAAAAAGCTAGAAAAGATCTGATAGGCGAAGTGCAGGCTGTAATAGATTATGATGAGCATATACACACAACAAATGACAGGTTGGCCAAAGCTACATGGGAAGATATTAAAAAGGAAGAATTGATACATGTAGGCTAGTTATTGGCTTTATTAAATTATTTAGACCCTAGTCAAGAAATGTATGTTAACAAAGGTATTGAAGAATTTATTGAAAGGATGAAAAATCAATAAATTAATCAAAAAGTTTTAAATGGTATCACAAACATTTAAAATTTATGTAATTTTATTTTATATTTACTATAAAAAAATACAATAAATATTAGTTATTTTTTTAAACGTTGACTTTTTTTTGTTGAATGTTTTATTATTTTTTTTACATAAAAATGCATAAAAGAATCTCGTTATTCACTTGTTAAATTTAAGAAAATATGATATGATAAATAATGTCGGTTGAGCGTTATTATTTAGGAGTGAGTATGTTAAGGATATTTGTTGATTCTGGAAGTAGTATCAAGCAAGAAGAAAAGGAAAAATATGGTGTAGATATTATTCCGTTAAAGATAATATTAGGGGATGAAGAATATTTGGATGGGGTAGATCTGGATATTGATTATTTCTATGACAAGTTGATAAATGATGGTTTGTTTCCTAAGACATCTTTGCCTTCTTTTGATGATTTAAAAAATAAAGTTGACGCATTCATTATGCAAGGTGATGATGTTATTATACTCACAATATCGTCTGAGATTTCTGGCACTTATAACGCTATTGTTAAGCTATTTGAAGGGTATGATAATGTACGTGTTGTTGACTCTCGTATGGCTGTTGGTGGGATGCGATTATTAGTAGATGAAGCTAATAAATACAGGGATCAGCCTCTGGATTTTGTTGTTGATAAAATGAAAGAGCTAATTCCAAGAGTTAAGATTTTAGCTACTCCTGAAACTTTGGATTATTTACTTAAAGGCGGTAGACTATCTAAAGCTGAATGGCTTGTTGGCAGTCTGCTTCATATAAAACCAGTGATTGGCTTTAGAAATGGTAAAGTCTCTGTCTTAGCAAAAAAGATAGGTAAAAATAAATGTATAAAATATTTGGCACAAGCATTAGAAGAATTTGATTGTGACGAAAATTATGACATTATTGCGTCTTACACTTTTAACAAGTCAAATATTGATGAGTTGGTGTCATGTGTAAATGAAAAATATTTAAAACAAATTAGAGTGTATGACAACCTTGATCCAGCTATTGCTTGTCATTGGGGTCCTAACGCTTTTGGTTTTATCTTTGTATCTAAAAAATAGTTTTTTAATAAAAAAGTCTCACTTCTTTTTTTGAAGTGAGATTTTTTACTTACAAACAAGTGGATAATATGTGTATAATTATTACTATAGTAATACAATTATTAATATTAAAATTTTTCTATTTGTTTAGTACTAATATTATTTAAAATCAGGTGTGTATATACTAGAAGCGCTAGATAAATCTTGTGTATAGATTTTATCAAAACCAAGCTCTGTGGCTTTTCGAAGTAATAGTTTGTATTCTATAGGTTTTATTCTCTTATTAAGTTCGGGGTAAGGGTATTCTTGCATTGGGGTATATTGGCTCATAAGACTTAAGATAGGGTTGCCTATAAGTGATTTGATATGTCGTAGCACGTTTATACTATCGTCAACGTGTGTAGGTAGTAGTAAATGTCTAACTATTACACCTTTTTTCATTAATCCATTTTCAAATACATCAGTAGGCTGTAATTCTCTCATCTTTTTTAAAGCCTCACTTGCGTATTCAAGGTAATTTGGTGCTTTGGAATATCTATTTGCTAAGTCGTTAGAAAAATACTTAAAATCAGTAATAAATATATCTACATAGCCTTTTAATAACTCAATAGTCTCGGCTTTTTCATAGCCACTAGTATTCCATATAATAGGAATGTTAGGTTTGTAGATTTTTAACGCTTCAATTATCTGTAAAGTGTAATGGGTAGGGGTGACAAGATTTATATTATAAGCACCCTTTGACTCTAATAACTTAAAGACTTCAGCTAGCTCGTTTAAGCTATAGACTTTTCCTTGTGGCTCTCTGCTTATTTGAAAGTTTTGACAGTATATACATTTTAAATTGCAACTTGAGAAAAATATTGCACCGCTTCCGTTGTCTTTTTTGTCATCTCCGCTTATGCAAGGTTCTTCATAGTGATGAAGCATTATCTTTGATATGTATATTTGATTACTTGCTCCACAAAAACCAAGTGCTTTATCTCGGTCTACATTGCAATTGCGTGGGCAAATATTGCATAAATTATTATCCATAGTAGCTCTCTTTAAATTGATTTATAATGTCCTTTCAACTTGCTTTACTTTTTGATAATCATCATTAAAAGACGGTAAACTATTTATATCTTTTTCTGTCATTTCTAGTGGTAGATCATCTGGATGTTTTCCAGGCATTTGGTAAAATCTTTCTCCACGGGAATTAAACATATAAGGCGCTTTATATATCGGTTGATAATCAGAACCAGCGGTAAAAAAGTTTACACCAAAATGTCTTGATATTGCCTCTATTTGTATACGTTCTTGTAGGTTATCTAAGTAGTAGTTACTCTCTACACCGTTTATTTTACCTTTACCCACTTTTAGTAAAAAGGTCAAGTAATCTTTACCATTAAAATTTTTATTCATATAATAAGGGTGTGCTATAACAGCTTTGCAATCTAGCTTTTGTGCTAGCTCCATCACTTCATTAAAGCTACTATATCCAGCACGTTTGAAATAAAATACTCCCTTATCTCTATCTAATAAATGTCTAGCAAAATCCGAAGTGTTATGTGGTATGTTCCCATTAAAAATTTGTGAAAATTGATTTTTTAAATTAGGATTTTCTAACATTGCTTTGTGTAAAAGTTTTACAGAATCTCCAACATTTTGACCTTGTTTATAATGCAATCTAAAATATTCTTTGTTTGGTATATCTAAGTTTAGTTTTTTGCCTATTTCTATTAATTTGTCTATATCCTTTTCCCAAAAAAGCTTTGCTTTTTTAGGGTCTGCGTATACAAACTCATCAAAATATTTATTCGGGTCAAATCCGTATAGTAGTATATGGGATTCGTACCCGCAAAAAGGGGCGTATTCAGGATATTCATCTATAACGCAAGGAATTTCTACGGCTGTAACTATTTTGCCTGTATAATAGTCTTTTATGGCGTTTTTCTTCGCTAACTCGTATATAGCACCACCTGGTAAATACCCATTCACACCCGTTCTTGATAAAAGCCCTAAAGCTTTTACGTTATTAGTTTCAGCTTGCTTTAAAAGTTTGATTACTTCTTCCTCATTATACTCTAATCCGTCAATATGTACATGTAAATCTGCTTTCTTCATATGTATCCTCTTTTATTTACATATATAGTATAACATTTAATTATTTGATGTCAATATTAGTTGAGCCTAAGTGTTTAATTACTTATAAATATAATGTACTTTATCATCTAAGAAGTTGTCAAAAATGGGTGAGGAAGTCAAAAAGCTTACTCATAAAGAGAAAAAAGCAAAAGATGGAGAGGTAACTTTCGAGACAGAAGCTACAGAAAAATCAGTAGCTACCGAAGTAGAGGTACAAACTCAACCAGTTTCGGAGACCAGTGAGTCAAAAGAAAGCATGGAGAGTTATTTAAAAGAGATAAGAGACTTACTCAAAGAACAGCAATCAAAAACATCAAATAAGAAAAAATAAAAGGATGCTTAAATTTTAAACATCCTTTTGTAGGTTGAAATATGTTTTGATAGATTTATGTATAACTGCCTATTGAGGCAGTTATTTTAATTAATCAATATCTGTCAAGTCAATATAATGTGATGTTGTCTCAAGATTAAAAGTTCTTCTACTACATTTATTTGATGTGTCGCTAGTTTCAGCTATTTCTTCAGGTAACACAAAATGAATATTAG
>CALVNN010000029.1 GCA_944349765.1 uncultured Clostridia bacterium
GGCAAACGCTATTTTTGTCTTACTTTAAAATAAAAAGCAATTAAAAATATTTGTTATTGTCGAATGATTATAAAAAATCAATTATAATTAAAAAAGATGCGTATTCCACACATCTTTCATAATTATTCTTCAACTGTTTCATCAGTTTCAGTAGCTATATGATTTTCATCCAAAATACCAATTAGTTGGATTTCGTAACCTAAATCAGTCTCTTCACTATCATCTTCTGGCTCAAGCTTATTAGCTAGATTAACACGATTTAAATACACGCCACTCTCATCTTCATCACCAGTATAGGTAGCAAAGTAATAAATAAAACCAGGCTGAGTAAAATCAAAGTAATTTGAATTCATAGTTTCATCAGATACAACTAGTTCTTCAGTAAAGTCTGCTAAACTCACTCTATATATGCTAGTTCCGTCTAGATAATATATGTGAGTATCATCTACGTATTGCACTGTAATAGAGCTATCTAATACTAATTCGCTACTTTCCTTTACATTTGTACCATCTTTTATCCAAACAGTACTGTCTTCAAAAGTAACTATAATACCTCTATTCTCATTGTTGGTGTTGCTTAATACAATAACATTTGTATAAGCATCAGTAGTAGTCACTTGAATAGTTTCATTAAAGTTTGTAGCGTATAGGCACTTATTGCCATTTACAGTTCTGTATTCATAGACATAGGCTTGTTGAACGCTAAGTAGTTCATGAGTCGTCATCCCGTCTATAACTTCTTTAACTTCTTTTGTTGCTATATTTACTCTACCTAATACATTACCCTTATCGGTCGTAGACAAGAAACCATCATCCTCATTCAAAGCTCTTGTGTAGTAAGCATAACCTAAAGTACCTGAAACTTCTACATTTTGTGAATAAGTGTAATCAGCTTTACTTGGAAGCATTACAGTGTCTAAATCTGTAGCTAAGGTTTCAGCTTTTTTGATATGAGAATCCATTTCCACTCTTATCAAATCACTACCATCAAATACAACTAAGTATACCTTATCACCAATTTTATAGAAAGAGTGAGTAGCATCATCTTCATATGCATTAGTAGTATAGATTATCTGCACATCACTACCGTCAAGCTTAGCTCTGCAAAAATCAATCAAATCATTACGCAACTCACCAGTTTGGTCATTTTGAGTATTAGGAGTGCCATAATAAATGTAGTCATCGAATATAAATAAATTAGTATTCTCAAAACCAACAATCTTTGGAACTACCAATTCTACATTTTGCAACACTCCATCTTCATCATAAACGAGCTTGCCATCTTCCATTTTCACACGGTAAATACAAGCATTATCTACTTTATTGTAGGTATTATCATTTTTACCTACAGATGATGACTCGACAAAACTATCTACATAATAAATGTAATCTCCTTTTACAACGGACAACCCGCCATTACCAATCACTTCAGCTTCTAAACTAGGCATTTCGGAAAGCTTTTGAAAACCACAACCAGTAAACAATAGCCCTACCATTAGTATACAAGCTACCATAAGAATAGACTTCTTCTTCATATAATCTCCAATAAAATAAATTAAGAAAGCACACTAGTGCCTTTATGACTTATATATAATAACAAATAACCAAAAATAAGTCAATCAATTAAATTACTTTTTGTAGATTTTTTCCAAAAAAAGACGCTCTATACATAAGAGCATCTTTTTTTTAACTAAATGTTATACTTTCGCCTGTTTTACCGTCCTGATATGTCATCCAATATCCATAGCCATCACGGATTTTAAGCCATTGAGAGAACTCTTGAAGCTCTTTAGGTGGTTCTACCCCTTCCTCGCTTGGTATTGCATAGCATATGTATTTCAAATCGTCATCATCAAATATCAATCCAACGCTATAAAAGTTACCATCCCCTTCATAATCAACTTTTACAAATTGACTGTTTTCTATCGCATCTACTAGTTCTTGATTGACTGGATAAGTCTCAAACAAATTTTCTATTGATGATTTCACTTGGTCAAAAAATGTAGATTCATTATTTTCTTGCTCATCTATCGGTTGCTCTTGAGGCTCTTCTTTTGCATCAAAAAAAGCCTTTTTATATACACATTCCTCGCATTTACTATCTTTTTGCAAGCACTCATATATCAGCGTGTCAGTTATAGCATCATCTATGTCATTTTTATCTTCATCAAATAGATTAGCCACTTCTTCAGTGATCTCAGGACTAGAAGAACTTATTTCAGGGCTAGAAGCTTCATTAGCGACATCGTCGCTTTTTAAAGATTTGATTTGTGATGTAAAATGCTCAATATTTTTTTGCACCTCGGCTCTAAACGCCTCTTTATCCTTTGTCGCACCTATCATCATTATTTTTGCTACACCTTGATAGCCTATGATAGCACAACTAATATTACCGCTCAAGTCAACATATTGAGGTAATTCACAAATTAATTCATTTTCAGATTTCTGCAATGAGTAAAGTTCCATTGGGGCATCATTAAATTGAAATACCGCATATTCACCTTCGTCAATCTTAAAATGTGCAGTAGGTTTGTTAGCTTTTTCTAGGCTAAGTATTCCTTTGCTATTATTTTCGCCACTTAGAACTAACGTACGTTTTAAATACATAATCCCTCCATAATATACACATATATATTCTATATGATAATTACTTAAAAATATTGAAAACTTTTGTCAATTTTTAAATTAAAATAAAAGAAAATTAAAGCGAAAATATATGATTTTTATCTATAAAATACAAAAACCATTTAACATCAAAAGCTAAATGGTTTTTAAGTTTATTCTATTTTTTGTACAAAAGCTACAGCCATAGCTAATTCATCAAGGTTGGAAATAGAACACTGAATATCATATTTCCCTTTTAAATCTACTAAAATATTAGCAATAGGAGCCCCTTTTGAATCGTGTAATATCTCAATTTGTGAAATGTTTAAAGGCACGTCCATAGCCTTGATAATGGCTTCTTTTAGGGCGAAAAAGCCCGCTAAATGCACATAAGGATTACTAAACTTGTTAGCATACTCTAACTCACTTAAAGTAAAGACCCTATTAGGTACTTTTAACTTTTTGACTCTTTTTACTTCAATTATGTCACAGCCTATCATATAAATATATTATTCCTCCAGCATATCATCTTTTAATTTATTAATAATACTTACTACCTTATCAGACTCAAAACCACGCCCCATCAGGTATTGGTAAAGCTTTGAAAATGTCTTTTGATTAAGTTCTTTTCCACTTAGATATTTATTGGCAAGTCGCTGTAAATTCTCACTATCATCGGGTACATCTGATAAAACTTCTTCAATGATTTCATCGCCAATGCCCTTTAATTTTAATTCAAATTTAAGTCTATAAGGGCCCTTAGATGTAGCACTATTCACAAAAGCTTGTGCATACTTTAAGTCATCAATATAGTCATATTCCTTAAGCTTTAATACAACATCATCAACTATTTTATCTTCGTACCCTTTTGAGCGTAGATTATCTCGCAATTCTTTTTCAGTCTTTAAAGCTTTTGCTAAATATTTGATGGATTGCTCCATAGCGACTAATTTATTGGACTCAAACATTATTTGTTTTAGATTCTCAGGTTCAAACTCTTTTCCAACAAACGCCCCATTCTTCACAAGTGCCTCTATATGAAAAAGTCCTATCTCTTCATCATCCAAAAACACCCTGTACATATTACCTTTGTTTCGGTTCGTTTTAATCAATTGTGTGATTACAGCCATACATCCTCCAAGTAATTAACCTCATCAAAAGGCAACTGCTTCTTTTTTGACGCAACTATATATTTTACAGTACTGCCATAAATTCTATCTAGTACAACAATATCCATTTTTTCCAAAATACTTACGTCGCTAAATGGAATCTCGACTTCTAGCTTATAATATTTTGTAAGCTCTCTAGGTACAGCGTTTTCTATAGCCTGCATCGCAGTATCACTATAGGCTCTAACCAAACCACCTGTCCCAAGTAAAACGCCTCCAAAATATCTAACGACAGCCACAAAAATATTAGTTAAGTTATGCTTCTCTATTAGATTAAATATTGGCGGAGCACCTGTACCACTAGGTTCACTACTATTATATTTCTTTATGATATTAGGCTCTATCTTATACACATATACAATATGTTTAGCCTGAGGGTGCTCCCTTTTTAGTTGTTTTATATAATTTTCAGCTTCTTCTTGATTAGCTACAGGCTTACAATAACCTAAAAATCTAGAACGAGAAATATTTACACTTGACTCTCCTAATTTTGTAACGGTATACATCAGAGCGTTTCCCCAACAAATCTATCTTTTAGACTTGCCCACTCTAGACTATTTTGATA
>CALVNN010000030.1 GCA_944349765.1 uncultured Clostridia bacterium
AAATGGTTGAAAGGTTAGTGTAATTGTGGTACAATAAATAATATTAACAATCAGAAGGTGGATTATGGATAAATCATCAAATATAAGGCATAAAAGCACCAAAATTATGCTTATTGTATATCGTTTGTTCTTAAAATTAAGTTTGGCATGTTTGATATTAGCTGGTTTTGTAGTTTACGATATACAAAGCATAGATCTTCAAAATTCTATATTTATTTTTGCTATAACATCTAGTCTAATTTTTGCGTTGTCGTATATTTTGACTTATTATTTGTATAAGCTATATAATAAAAATAAGTTTGAGACGGTGAAGAAAGACCCACTAAAGACTCAAATAATGCTTATGAGTAGGTTTGTAATATTTGTTGTAGGTATGGGTGTATTTTTAGGTGGAGTGTCTCTAACTTTTACTCACTGGTGGGGTTGGCTATTGGTGGCATTTAGTTTAGTGCTTTGTGAAATGTTATTTTCTAATAGGCGACTGACATCTCACTTATCTACATTTTGTGAAAATTTGACTGCCGGTGTTGCTTTTGGTTATATTTATTATAGCACAATGCACGGATTCGATATTTACATATTGGCGTTTTGGGGAATATCGTTAGTATTATTATTTTTACAGGAATTATTTTATCATTTAACAAATGTAAGTAAGCACAGTAAGGAAGATTTGAATATAAAAGAACTTATAAATATAAGGGTGCAATATTTTATTAGGAATGTTTTGATATATACTATTATATACATCTTTGCTGACATGATGGCTTTACTAGGCTTGTATGATATAATAACGGGGTCAAGTGTGGCTACAATTTTCTTCCAATTATTGCCTCTAATTATCAGTATAATAACTGTTGTGATATTATTCTATACGACATTCCATAAAGAAAGTACCCTTAAGACGCCAAATTACAATACCGTTTCAAATGAAAATGATTTTAAGTTAAAACTTCAAATGCTCAATAGCGAGAAGGTAAATAATGCTTACGATTATGTTGTGACGACAATGAATAAAAAGAATGGATACATCAGAAAGAGCGGTGAAGATTACTATTACCATTGTTTAAATACTGCAAATATATTACTTGAAAATGGTGTATCTAATGAAAGTGCTATATCCACAGCTTTATTACATGATTGTCTAGAGGACGTGAAAGAATGCACGCCTGAGATAATTAAAAGTTTAACGAGTGATGGCGTGTTTAATAGCGTTAAACTTCTCACCAAATCAACTGATGTAGACTACCAAAAAGATGACAATATGTTAATCTACCTAGATAACATATTGTCAGATAGAGATGCTACAATGGTAAAAATTGCTGACAGAATGCATAATATGTCTACGCTATCCGCTGGCTTTACGGAGATTAAGAAATCTGAAAAGAGAGAAGAATCTAAAAAATACTTTATTCCATTTATTAAAAAGGCAATAGATAAGTATCCTAGTGATAAACTATTTTTGGATACAGCTTTAAACTTTTTTGAGCTTATCTAACTTTTTGATTAGCACTCACGCTATAGTGGGTGCTTTTTATTAGTTGTAGGCATTTTAACATTATTTTTACTCTCTCATATACTGATTATATAAATTACCTTATGAGATTAGGTTAGTGAGAATATGGAAGTTTACGTTTTAGCGGTCTTTAGGTCTAGGACTCAGACCACATTTTTTGAAAGAATTTTACAATCATATAATATACCTTGCTCAATAGTAAATACACCCGACCAGCTAAAGGTGGGGTGTAGTGTTGCTGTAAAAATTAGTACTAGCCAGCTTACTAATGTTATAAAGATATTTAGTAGAAGAAAATTTGATAGTTTTGTAGGGTTTTACAAGATAGTCAAAGCAGATGGACGCATAGCCGTTATGCCGATTACTTCAAGATAAAGCCGTTTATTTAAAAAATTTAAAATTGTTTTGATTGCGGTCATATATTTTATATGATATAATATATGATATGAGAATAATAGTTATATCACATTCGCATGGTAAGCGTGGTTCGCTTGAATATTTGCTCAAGCACGAGACTTATGATAGAGTCATATTCTTGGGTGATTATTGTGCGGATTTTGAATCAATACCGTTAAAATATAGTTTTCCACCTGTTGTTATCAAAGGAAAATTTGACAAGTACCATACCAAGCCCGAATTTGTCCGCACTAAAATCGGTGGGCTTAGTTTTCACATCATCAACGGACACAATATTGTCGCTCCCTTAGTCGAAATGCGCGAATACGTAAAAGGGCGAGACGTGGATGTGGTGGTTTATTCTGGCACGCCTTGTGATAGTATTACACGTGAAGGTAAAGTCATCTTTGTAAATCCTGGTTATTTTGGTGTGGAGCATAATGATAAACGTACCTATGCTATTATCACAATAGAGGACGGCAAAGTAGTAGCTGAGATTAAAGAGTGGTATGTAGATTAGTTCAAATTTTTGCTTTTTTAGCAAGTAATTTTTTTATTTTTTTGATATTCATACAAACACACGGATAGTTGTAGGGGAAGGTAATAAAAAAGGGTAGAAAAAAGTATAAAAAAGGCAAAAAAAATACAAAAAAAGTGTTGACAATAAACAAAGGGTATGATAATATAAGGGAGTCTTCTTAAGGAAGACGAGAACATATACAATAGAATATAGATAGTAAGGTTTATTGAAATAAAA